>JBEKMC010000148.1:0-9988 GCA_050008715.1 Acidimicrobiales bacterium
CCTTCACTTCTTCTGAGACCGTTTCGCTGAGTTGCCATCATGCCGGGGGGCGACCGCGTGAAGCGGTAGGCGTGCCCGGTTGTGGTGTGGCAGCGGCCGTTCAGGTTGCACCGAGCTCACCTGCTGGGCAGCGCTGACGGGCAGGAGCTGGCTGGGAGCCGCAAAGCTGGCGATCGACACACCGAGGGCGGCTGCGACGATGACGGCGGTGGCGAGCCTGGCCAACGAGCGCCGCTTCAACGGGCGAGCCGGCCGGAGTCGTTCGTCGTAGCGCCGCCGGAACTCCGCTGCCGGCACGCGGTGGGAGCGAAGACTCCAGACTGCAGCGATCGGAGCGCAGGCGAAGACCGTGCCCTGAATGCTGACAATGACGATCAGCAAGAGTGGCGGATGCGCCATGGAGGCGAGGAGGGCAGCGGCCGTGTAGAGCGCGGACGCCAACAAGGCCTCCCACCGGCTCATTCGGAGCGCGTCCCGCAGTCCGTAGCGACGCCCTCCGGCCTTCGAGGTCCTGAGGAACACGCCCTCGCGACGAAACATCCCCTCGAGGCAGGCGATGCCGATCACCATTGCCGCGGACCAGCTGATCATCAGCGCACCGAGCGCCCGGCGGCGCGACATCGTCGTCCAGAGGCGGAGTGTCCACATCATGCAGATCGTGGCGATCACGATGAGCGACATCGGGAGCAGTGAGCTGTCGCCGGCGAGCGGGGTGAGCGCGAAACCGGAGCCGGAGATCAACAATCCGGAGACGGCAAGCAGAAGAAAGGCAAAGACGAGCATGAGGAGATCTCGCGCCCAGCCGACCGACGCCATCAGATAGTCCCGCCGCTGGCCGCTGGACAAGTGGTTGTCCGGCGAGCGGTCCCAGGGCATGAGGCTCCGCCAGTGGAGACGGAGGATCTGCATCCCACCGAAGCACCAGCGATGCCGTTGGGTCTTCAATCCCGCAAACGTCGGCGGCACGACCCCACGGCCGAAGCACCGAGGTACGTAGAGTCCCGACCACCCCGCCTTCGACACGCGCAGGGATGCCTCGGTGTCCTCCCCGATGCACCACTCGTTCCACCCGCCGACGCTCGCGAGGGCGCTGCGGCGGAACAGACCCATCGTGCCGACGAAGGGCACGGAGTCCCGCTCGTTACGGGACGACATGATCGCCAGGTAGAACGGTTGGTAGGAGTCCACGCAGGCTGTGTAGTAGGAGTTCCCTTCGAAGTCGCGATTGCCTTCGAAGCTCTGGACGTACCCGAGCTGCGGGTTGCAGAAGTACGGCACCGTCTCGCGCAGGTAGTACGGCTGCACGAGATCGTCGGCGTCGATGATGCCGATGATCTCCGCCCGCGGGTCTGTATGGCTGCGCAGAGCAAGGTTGCAGGCGCCCGCCTTGTAACCCGGCCACGGTGCCACGTGGACGAAGCGAACACGCTCGCGGCCGCGGCAGTACTCCTCGACAGGTCCCCACACGGCAGGGTCGGCTGTGTTGTTGTCGATGACCACCAGCTCGAAGTCCGGGTAGTCGATCTGCTCCGCTGCCTTGATCGTGGCGATCACGAGATCAGGCGGCTCGTTGTGGATCGGGATGTGCAGGGACACCATCGGGAGGTAGCTCGGATCGACCTCGGGCGGCCGGCGCGACGGACGCGTCCGGCACAGCACGTCGCTGACGTAATTGACGTTCGAGGTCCAGACGACCCACGCCGCCACGTCGCAGATGATCAACAGGGTGGACGTGATGGCCTCGCCGACGGACCCTGTCGAGACGACGGCCACCTCGGCAGCAAACGCGAGAAACACGAACCCCGCAGCGAGGTATGACGCGTAGAACACGTTGCCGATGACGTTGCAATCGGGCCGGAGGACGAGAATGACGACCGAGAGGATCACGAGGATGCAGGCAGCCATCTCGAGCTCCGCCATCGGTAGTCCCCAGAAGATTTTGGTCAGGAAACAGCACAAGGCCAAGACGGCAGCGGCGACGACACCACCGCGGATCACCTCGGTCAGCCGTGATCCCCGCCGCGCGCCGCGCGTACCAAGGTCCCGAATAGGACTCAGCACGAGCACGGTCGACACGATCAGCTGCACGAAGCAGAGGACGAAAAGGACGTAGAGATTGAAGTCTCGCAGCACTGGAACCCCCTTCAAACCGCGACCCGCCAAAGGCAGCAGCTGCGTGGACTTTAGACGCTCGGCAGGGGACCTGTCACATTGGCCTCGGGCGGCCGTCGGTGGCTCGGCGGCGGGGCCGGGTGGCGGAGCACTGGGATACACTTCGCCGGTGAAAAATCCATGGGGGGCTGGATTGTTCGTACGTGTCGGCGTGATCCTCGCAATCGCGACGGGGACGCTCGTGGCGGCCGCCGGGACGGCGGAAGCCGCCGGCCCGACGAGCCACACGATCGCCGGCCTCCAGAGCGCCGTGAGCTGCCTCAGCTCGAAGCAGTGCGTGCTCGTCGGTAACAACGTCCACGGCGTCGGTGACGTCGTCGACATCGACAACGGCGTCCAGTCGCACGCGTACACGATCAAGGGGTCGCAGGGGATCTTCTCCGTGAGTTGCCCAAGCTCGTCCGGTTGCGTCGCCCTCGGCGAGAACACGTCGGTGCAGCCCCTCTTCATTGCCATCAACAAATCGGGCAAGCCGTCGACACCCGCCCATCCGAAGGTGGCCGTCGGCACCGAGCTCGACCGGATCGCCTGCGTGAGCGTCAGCTCCTGCGTCGTCGCCGGGTACGAAGACGTCACGTCACCCCAGGAGATCCTGGTGGGAACATGGAGCAAGGGAAAGCTCAGGCTCTCGCACGTGAACGCCCCCAAGGGCACTGACGTCATCGACATCGGCGGCGTCTCCTGCGTTGCCACGAGCTGTGTAGTCGCCGGCTACGCCGAGGACGGGATCAAGCTCACCGGACTGCTGCTCAGCGTGAGCCACGGGAAGCCGGGCAAGCTCCAGACGGTCGCCGGGGATCTCGTGCAGGGGGTGTCCTGCACGAGCACGACACGGTGCTACGTGTCTGGGGGCGTCAACGCCGTCGGCCGAATCCTGACAGTGGAGAAGGGCAAAGTCATCGCCACGAGCAAGACCACACCCTTGGTTGCCGCCATCGCGTGCGGTGGCACTGCCTGCACGGCCGTCGGGCAGGAGAACGCCCCTCCGGGCGCACCGCCGAACGACTTCTTCTACGGCGCCGTCGTCGCGGTCGCCTCAGGGATCGCGACGTCTGTGGCCGGCATCCAAGCCAGCAGCCGTCTCTACGCCGTCGCCCACATCTCGGGCGGTTACGTGGCCCTCGGCGACGCCCAGGGCAAGGTTGCATCTGACGTCACCATCGGCTGACGCTGGCCGAGCGAGGGGGAATCACGTGAACCGACGTTCATCGAGGCTGGGCCGCGCGGCCCTCGCTGTGCTCGCCACAGGGCTCGCGACGGCTGGCGCCGGCGTCGGGGTCGTGGGTGCGGCGGCGACTCCACGGCACACGGCGTCGTGGCGTGTCAGCAAGAGCTTCCCGCCCGCCACGACCCAGGCGCTCGACTCCACGTGTGCGACGGCGTCGTCGTGTGCTGCGCTCATGTCCGGCGATGGAAGCTCGGTCTTCCTGGCCACAGCCAATGGCGGAGCCTCATGGAAGGCCTTGCCATTTCCGCCGGGCTTCGGCCTGCCGTCGAACCAGGGCGGTCGCGGCGGCCAGGCGAGCGAGGATCTCGCCTGCCCGTCGGCGTCGGACTGTCTCGTGCTCGGGTTCGAGGCGCTGAACTCGCATCCTGAGATCGCGAGGACGACCGACGCCGGCGTCAAGTGGACCCTGATCCCGCTTCCGACTTCACTCTTCTCGCCGAACACGCCTCCGTCACTCGCCTGTCCCTCGGCGAGCACGTGTCTTGCAATCAGTTCGGCGTCGAGCAACACGAAGGGCGTCATCCTGCGGTCCACGAACGGCGGCAGCACCTGGGCGCTCAGCAAGCCGACGAGTTTCCTGCTCGACTCGATCTCGTGCGCGTCGGCGACGTCGTGTGGCGTCCTTGGTGCCGGCAGCATCGTGCTCACGGCAAACGGCGGGAAGAGCTGGACTACGAAGCCCATGCCGGCGAAAGCGGCCGATGCCGTCGAGCTCGAGTGCCCCACGACTTCGACGTGCCTGGCGTCGGGGGACTCGTCGCCGGTGATTTGGACGACGGCAGACGCCGGAACTGTCTGGCACGCGTCGACCCTTCCCCGCGCGGCCGGGGTCGGGGATGTCTCGTGCGGCAGCGCGACGGCCTGCGAGGCGGTCGGCATCGCGGCCCAGAATGGGCAGCCGCCGGGGATGTGGCGAACGACAACCGCGGGCGGCAGTTGGAAAGCGCAGGCCGTGCCACCGGCTAGCGACGGCTTCAACAAGGCATACGCACCCAGCGTCGGGCTCAACAGCGTGGTCTGCCACGGGGCTGACGACTGCCTCCTGTTCGGCACCGCACAGGCCCGGTTCATCTCTTTCTACGTCTTCGGCTTCGTGGTGCGGACGCTCAACGGTGGGGGGAAGTGGACACAGCCGCCCTTGCCAATCGGCATCGGAAGGCTCGGTGGCGTCTCGTGCGCGTCGATCTCGGTGTGCGAAGTGGTCGGATCGCTTCCGACGGGTATCTTCCTCGGCACCACGCATGCAGGCTCCAGCTGGGTGGTGCAGCTCGAGACCGTTCTCGAGGTAGGTGGGGCGTATCTCGACGTCGCCTGTAGCAACGCGAAGGACTGCGCTGCGGTCGGCGGCGCCGACACCGGCCCGACGTCGGGTGTCGGCGCCATCGCCATGACGACCGACGGCGGCGCGAAATGGAGCACGACACAGGTGCCGAGCGCGTTCTCGCTGTCGGGTGTGGCTTGCCCGTCCGCGAAGGTGTGTTTCGCCGTGGGTTTCGCCAGCACGCTGGACAGTGCTTCGTTGTTGGCCACGACCGACGGTGGCAGCAAATGGACTGAGCAGTCGATCCCGGCCGGTGTGGGTCGGCTGACGGACGTGGCATGTGCCTCGACCAAGATCTGTGAGGCCGACGGCGACTCCACGAGCGCGGGGCCCGTGATCATCGGCACGAGCAACGGCTCGAGCTGGAAGAAGCAATCCCTGCCCGCAGGTCTGCCTGCAGGCCAGTTTCTCGACGCTGTGGCGTGCTCGACGACAAAGGTGTGCGTCGCCGGCGGCGGTGGCACCAGCGGTCCGGGCCTTCTGCTCGGAACTTCCAACGCCGGCGCTTCCTGGAAGCTCCAGAAAGTACCGGCGGACGTCGGAACGCTCTTGGACGTGTCGTGCGGCTCGGCCAAGGTCTGCGAGGCCGGCGGCCAGAATCTCTCCGGCGCGAGCGGCGTCACCCTCGGCACGGCCAACAGCGGGACGAGCTGGACGCTACAGCCGTTGCCGGGCGGCGTCGGCCCCTTGAGTGGTCTCTCGTGCCCGTCGACGACCGTGTGTTACGCGTCGGCCCTGTCCACCCGACAATCCGAGATGCTGCTGAAGCTCTCGTAGGTTCGCGTTGTCGGAATAATCGAGCGGCCGGGTCGGTTCGGACGTGCATGCAGGTCGAGATCTTTTCTGACGTCGTTTGCCCCTGGTGCGCGATCGGCAAGCGCCGTTTCGAGACGGCGCTCGAGCGCTTCGAGCACCGTGAGGAGGTGGACGTCGTGTGGCGCGCTTTCGAGCTCGACCCCCACGCACCCGCGCGGCGCACCGGCGATCTCGTCGAGCTCCTGGCCGCGAAGTACGGAATGACCCACGAGCAGGCCCTGGCGGCCAACGAGCGTCTGACCCACCTGGCCGACGACGAGGGCCTCGACTTCCATCTGGAGCGCGCCCAGCCGGGTAACACCTTTGACGCCCACCGGTTGCTGCACTTTGCGCGCCATGCCGGGCCTGGTCTTCAGGACGCGCTCAAGGAGCGACTGTTCGTGGCTTACTTCACCGAGGGCGCCGCCCTGGGCGATCACGAGACGTTGTGCCGGCTGGCGGCTGAGGCAGGTCTTGACGCTCATGAGTGCGCGGAGATCCTGGCCGGCGATCGCTACAGCGACGAGGTACGCGTCGACGAGCGCGAGGCATATGAGCTCGGCGTGACCGGCGTGCCGTTCTTCGTCATCGACGGCAGGTTCGGGATCCCCGGTGCGCAGGACGCGGACACGATCCTCGAGGTGTTACGGCGAGCATGGACGCAGGCAGAGGCGCCCGAGACGGTGGCGATGCTGAGCGATGGGGACGGCGGCGCGGCCTGCGACGAGGACGTATGCGCCGTCTGAACTTCGCTGGCGCGTGGCTAGCCGAAATGACTCCACCTAGATTCGTGAGGCGAACGTTGGCCGGCTTCGCCCGGTGCGCCAAGATGAGGCATGAGGTCCTGGTGGGTTCCGCCGACGTTGCGGGGCTACCGGGCTTCCTGGCTCGGCGCCGATGCACTGGCCGCGCTGGGCCTCGTCGCTGTCGCCTTGCCCTCGCAGATGGCTACCGCGCGGCTGGCGGGCCTGCCGGCCGTTGCGGGGCTCTACGCATTCGTCGCCGGGTCGTTGGTCTACGCACTGCTGGGCACGAACCGTCGCATCTCGGTCGGGGCCGACTCGACGATCGCTCCGGTGCTGGCCGTCGGCGTAGCCTCGATCGCAGTCGTAGGAGCCGCGGGGTATACCGCGACGATGGCCTTTACCGCCTTGTTGGTCGGCGGCGTCTTGATCGCCGTCGGGCTGCTCCGTCTCGGATGGATCGCGGAGTTCCTCTCGACGCCGGTGACGACTGGTGTCCTGGCAGGGATCGCGGTCGAAATCGTCGTGCGGCAGCTGCCGACCGTCCTCGGAGTGCCGGGTGGCGGCAGCACGACGATCGAGCGGGTCCGTCAAGTTGTGGGTCAGCTGAGCCACATCAACTTCTGGACCTTCGCGATCGCCGTCGGCGTCCTCGCACTGATCGTCGCCGGCCAACGAGTCAACCGCAGGCTCCCGGGTGCGTTGGCCGCCCTGGTCCTCTCAATTGTCGTCGTCGATGCGCTGGGCCTCGGTTCCCACCACGGCGTCGCGATCCTCGGGGCGGTGCATGGGGGACTGCCGCGGTTCCACCGGCCCTCCGCATCATGGTCTCAGCTCCGCGCGCTGGTGGTGACGGTGCTTACCGTGGCGTTTCTGTGTATCGCAACCGAGACCTGATCGGGATCGGAGTCGGCAGCGTCGCCGCCGGCCTGATCGGGACGCTCGCCGTCGACGCCAGCCCGCCCAATACCGCGATCGCGACTGCATCCGGAACCCGCTCGCAGCTCACCAACGTCATCGCGGCGCTTGTCGTACTGGGTGTCGTGCTGTACGCGACGTCACCGCTGTCGCACCTGCCGGAGGCGACGCTGGGGGCAACGCTCATCTTCATCGCGAGCAAGCTCTTCCGAGTCGGTGAGCTGCGAACGATCCTCCGGTTTGATCGCGTGGAATTCGCTCTTGCGACCTCCGCGCTCGTCGTCGTGGCAGTCGTGGGCATCGAACAGGGCGTCGCGCTTGCGATGATCCTCACTCTGGCCGATCGCACGCGTCGCTCCGCTCGCCCGCGTGACGTTCTTCTCGGGCGTGAATCGGACACGGATCACTGGATACCCGTGGACATTGGTCGAGCGACCGAGCAAGTCCCGGGAGTGCTCGTCTACTTGGTCTACGCGCCGTTGTGGTACGGAAACGCCAACTACTTCAGATCACGCGTGCTCGACCTCGTCAAGCATTCGACTACTTCGGTGCAGGCGGTCATCCTCGATGCCGACGCCATGTCCGACATCGACTACACGGGCCTCGAGGCGCTGCGTGATCTGGCGGCGGAGCTCAGCGACCAAGGGGTCAGGATCGGCATCGCGCGCGCCTCACACCTCGTCCATCACGACTTGAAGCACGGCGCACTCCTCGCGCAATTGGATCCGGACCACCTCTTCACCTCCGTCGAAGCGGCCGTCACAGCCCTCGGCCGCTGAAATGGAGCTGAGGGAGGCGTCATACTTTGTTTCCGGTTGTGGGGTAGTCGACCCCGGACCTCCTGTGGGCATGGATCAGCAAGCGCCCGATCGAAAGGACGAGCATGCCGACTCTCAGCCAGACCGCCGGTACCTGTTCGAGACGCCCCGGCCGACCGGAGACATCGCGCCGAGTCGCGAAGCGGTTCCCGGGTCGCGCACTGGCCGGCACTGGCCTCGCGCTGGTGATGACGCTGCTTGCCGGCACGGGTGCCGCAGCAACGGGCTCGCCTGTGCCTCGCCAGGGGACCTACCGGGTGTCGTCTGACGAGGGGGCGACATCCTCGACGAGGCAGCGCACCGCCGCGAACTGCTCGAACATGGCGACGATCGCCAAATGCGTGTTGAAGATCCTCGCTCCGGCCGGCGGGACCCATGGTGTCTATCTCCAGCGGATGCGCGGTCGGGTTCTCGCCGCCGAGAATGCGAAATACGCCTACGAGCCCGCCAGCAGCATCAAGCCGGTCATTGCCCTCTATGCCATCACTCAGTTGGAGAAAGGTCGACTCCGGCTCACCGACAAGGTGCGAAGGATCGACGAGTCGGGCGGCCCCGAGGACTGTCCACCGTCCGATTTCACCGGCACTGAACCGTTGGGCACCGCCCTCCAACAGATGATGGAGGTGTCTGACAACAACCGCACCGATGAGTTGATGCAGTACTTCGGAGTTGCCCGCCTCAACGCGTTCGCCGCTTCCCTCGGGATGAGCCACACGAGGTTCCATACTTCGCCAACTCCACCCGGGTTCAACGTGATCGGCTGCCTGAGCTATCCATACGACCCGCTTCCGAAGACGGTGGACGGCAACACGATGTCGCTCGAGGACGCCGCCAAGCTCTGGGCTGCTGTCGCCGCCCTGCCAGCACCCTACGCCGACGCCCTCTACGAATTGAGCGCCGGCCGGGACATGTACAACAGCCAGAACTACGATTTCACAGGTATCTGGCCGTCCATGACGGGGATCGTCTTCGACGAAGCTCCCTCCGGCCTGTCCTCATTGCAGACGCAGCAGTTCATCGACCATATGACCGTCAGTGTCAAGGGCGGCAACTACTGGGTGATCGACTGTCCGGGCTCGGCCGCCAGCTGCAAGGAAGCCACCTGGTGGGTCTTTGCCGGCAGCGCGCAGATTCCGGGTTGCAGCGGCTCGAAGATGACGCACACGCCGTACACCTGGGGCTACTTCGTCAGCGACGCTGTCCAGGCAGGCAGCACGAGCAATCCTGACGACACCGTCGCTGGGTCGGCCTTCTATGCGGCCAGTGGTCAGCTGTTGGCTGCGGTCGTCGCCGAGGGCCTCGCCCATTGGGCCAGGTGCTCTCCCAATGACCTCGCCGTGCTCCACGTGTCGGCCAAGACCGTCTCCACCGGCACGGCCCTGAATCTCACCACCACACTTGCCACCGTGACCGACTCCGACAAGACGGACATCTCGTCCGATCTCGCCGGCCGCATCAACTGGGGTGACGGAACCTCGGACGCGACCATTAGCGGTAGCGACGGCAGGTTCGCCGTTCGCGGTTGGCACGCCTATCTGGCGAAGGGCACCTACCCGGCTCGGATCACGGTCACGAGCGAACAGAGTGGCAAGTCGTACACGATCAAGGTGAACATCCACGTCACCTAGGCGGCACCCGTGTCACTCGAGCTCGGCCAGCACCTCGCCGATGATCTTCGTCGTCTGGTGGGCGGGAAGCACCTCGGTGCCTTCGGCTTCTGCGACCTCGGCGGAGAAGTCCTCGACGGAGTGCACGCCGCCGACGAGCACGTGGCGCAACGCTTCGGCGACGGCTTCGGGATGTTCGAGTGCCTCGATGGCCGGCGCGACGTCGTGATGCGGAGAGGTCGCCACGGCGTTCACGACGGACATCGCTTCCTGCCGACCTGACGCTGTAGAGACGGCCGGGGGACGGTCAGGGTTCTGCTGGGCGTCCCACTCCGACAGCGCCTCGTCGTAGCCGCCTTCACCCGGATGGATCACCCGGGTCGCGG
>JBEKMC010000149.1:0-7086 GCA_050008715.1 Acidimicrobiales bacterium
GAGAAGTCGGGCGACCCGACAGCCCACGCGGAGGTGCTGGCGCTGCGCGACGCCGCCGCCAGCCTCGGAGGTTGGCGCCTTGGGGACGCGACGCTGGTCGTCTCGCTCGAGCCGTGCGCCATGTGCGCCGGTGCCGCCGTCGCCGCCCGCCTCGGCCGGCTCGTGTACGGCGCCCCCGACCTGAAGGCCGGGGCGTGCGGATCCCTCTACAACCTGTGCTCCGATCCGCGTCTCAACCACGAGGTCTCACTCGTCGGCGGTGTGTCGGCGGAGCGGTCGTCGGAAGTGTTGGAGGGTTTCTTTCGGGGCCTGCGACAGACCTGAGCGCCGCCGGAACGGCGGACCTGCTCAGAGCGCCTAGTGTGTCGCCCGGAGGGATGCGAGAGTGGCCGAATCGGGCGGTCTCGAAAACCGTTGTACGTCATGCGTACCGTGGGTTCGAATCCCACTCCCTCCGCCAAATTCACCCTGATTCGGCGACGCCGGCCCCAGGTGCGGTGTAACTGGCACCTGGGGCGCGGAAGCCTCAGCCGGGCAGCACCTCGCGGAACTCGGCCGCCAGAGTCGAAATGGCGTCGCGCAACTGATTGACGTCCGGTCCCGCCTTGAGCAGTGACCGGGAGGCGCTCGGCATCACCCGATCAGGACAGGCGCCGAAGACCTGTGCGACGTCGGCTGGCGTCGCTCCCTGCTCGCCGACACCTGGGGCGAGGAAGAGCCCCTGTGCTTGCACGAGGTCCAGGTCCGGCTTGAGATGCGTCGGAGCGATGACGGCACCGATCGGCCCGATCTCGCCCGGAGCCAGGGTGGCATTCAACTGCCCGATCTCCTCGAGCAGTCTGGCTTCCACGCTGCGCCCGGCGGCGTCGGAGGCGGCTTGCACGACTCGGCCTTCCGGATTCGTCGAGCGAGTGACGACGAGCAGGCAGCTGCCGGACTCGGACGCGCGATCGACGAAGGCACCCATCGCACCAAGGCCGAGATAGGGGTGAACCGTGACGGCGTCAGCCTCGAGCGGAGCGCCCGGCCCGAGATAGGCCTCGGCATATGCGTCGTTCGTCGAACCGACATCGCCTCGTTTGACGTCGAGGACGACGAGCACACCGGCGGCTCGGGCGCTCGCGATCAATCGTCCGAGCGTTCGGTACCCTCGCCACCCGTGCCGCTCGTAGAAGGCGGACTGCGGCTTGACGAGGCCCACCGTCCCCGGCGCCGCCTCGAGCACGATGTCGGCGAATCGATCGAGCCCGTCTGCAGAGTCCCCCAGGCCCCAGGTCTCCAACAGAGCAGCCGACGGGTCGAGGCCCCAGACGAGCGGACCGTGATCGGACCGTACCGAAGCGAAGCGGGAGGCGAATGCGTCAGCCACACGGCCATTCTCGCGTGCGCGTCCGCGACGCGCTCGCATCTGGCGCACGTCGAGGATCGGTCTCTCGCCGGCCAGGCGGTCAATCTCTATCGTATCCGCATGAGTCGAGTCTCCTTTCCCATCGCGAGTGTCGCCGCCCGCAGGGCCACGGCACTCAGGCGAGCAGCGGCACTCATCGCCGGTGCCGCACTGTGCGCGACCGCACTCGCGGCATGCGGTGGCACTAACGCCGCCACGACGACAACCTCACGAGCGGCGACGTCGACGACCTCGCCGGGGGCGACCTCGACGACGGGCGCCGGAGGCTCGACGACGACCGTCGCATCGGGCGGCGGCACGCCCACTGTCTGGCTCTGTCAGCCGGGCGCCCCGAACGACCCGTGCGAGGCGCCGCTCACGGCGACGGTCGTCACAGCAGCCGGCACGCGCACGATCGACGCACTGCACGTTGCGGCGGCGCCGGCGGCGGACTGCTTCTACGTGTACCCGACCGTCAGTACTCAGACCACGCCCAACTCGAACCTCGTCGTGCAGCCGGGCGAGATCGACGCCGCCGTCGCCCAGGCGTCGCCGTTCTCGCAGGTGTGCCGAGTCTGGGCGCCGATGTACCGGCAAGAGACGGCGGCCCAGCTCGCGAGCCCGGGAGGCTTCACCGACACCGCGGCTGAGAACATCGCCTACGCCAGCTTGCTGAGCGCCTGGAAGGACTACCTCAGCCGCGACAACGACGGCCGCCCCATCGTCTTCATCGGGCACTCGCAGGGGGCCGCCATGCTCATCCGGCTTCTGCAGAGCCAGGTCGACCCGGTGGCGTCGATCCGGGCACGGGTGCTGTCGGCGATCATCCTCGGCGGCAACGTGCAGGTGCCAACCGGCAAGTTCGTCGGCGGTACCTTCCAGAACCTGCCAGGCTGCACGTCGTCGACGCAGACCGGCTGCGTGATCGCCTACTCGTCGTTCCACAAGGCACCGCCCGCCGACAGCCTTTTCGGCCGGCCGGGCCAAGGGGTCAGCCTGCAGTCGAACCAGACGACATCCGCCGGCGAGCAGGTGCTCTGCACGAACCCGGCCAGTCTCGGCGGCGGGGCGGCGGCCCTGGAGGCGTCGTTTCCGGCTGTCGGCCTCTCGGTGCTCGGGCGAAAAGTCACGACACCGTGGGTGACCTATCCCGGGCTGTACGAAGCTCAGTGCGAGAGCGCCGGCGGGGCCACATGGCTCAGCATCGACTGGAGCGCCGGGGACCCCCGTCCGCACGTGACTGCCTCCCTCGGCCCCATCTGGGGACTGCATCTCGACGACGTGAATCTCGCCATGGTCAACCTCGTCGACGACGTCGCCAACGAGGAGTCGGCCTTCAAGGGCTGAGCGCAGCCCGCTCGGTCCGTTCGCTGTCCCGCGTGCTCTACGCCCCCCCAGGGGCCGCGCCTCGTGACCGTGACGTCGTCTCCGAGTCGTGGTTCGCCAGTAGGTCGTCGAGAAACGTCCCGGAGGCGTATCGTCGTCACAGGAACGTCATGGCGACGGCGGCGACGGACGGTAGGAGGTGACTGTGAGACCCGAGCAGGCACAAGCGGCCGCGAGGTTGGGCGGACGAGCGGCCGGCGCCGTGGTGACCCATGTCGAGCACGTACACCGGTCGATCGCCACACGAGTGCTGGCCCCGCTCGAGCCGTCCTCGCCAGAGCGTGCCTACGACGCTGTCACCCGGCTCAGCTACGGCGCCGTGCGGGGAACGCTGGCGGCAGCTGGATCTGCGGGCGGCGTCGTCGCCCGTCTCGCCTTTCGTGGGCGGGAGGACGACGTCGCTGCTACAGGATGGGGCAACCACGCCGTGTCGGCGTTGAACGCCGTCATCGGCGAGACGCTCAGTAACGACGGCGACCCGCTGGCGGTCCGGACGGCCGTGCGCCAGGGCGGACAGGACGTCGAGGTCACCCGCGACGGGTTGGCCGCAGCGTGGCCGGAGGCGACGCCTCGCCTGGCGGTCTTCGTCCACGGGCTCGGCGAGAACGACGACAGCTGGCGCCGCCACTCCACCGATGACACCGGCTCGACCTACGGCAGCCGTCTCGCGACGGAATTCGGTTACACGCCCTTGTACCTGCGTTACAACACGGGCCGCCACGTCTCCGACAACGGGCGGGATCTGACGGCGCTCCTCCACGCGCTGCACGAGAACTGGCCAACGGCCGTCGACGAGATGCTGCTCGTGGGCCACTCGATGGGAGGTCTCGTCATCCGGGCAGCCTGCCACTACGGCGGCGGCGAGCGCTGGATCGACACGGTCCGCCATGTGGTCTACCTGGGATCTCCTCACACAGGGGCGCCTCTCGCCCGCGGCTTTCGCATGCTTGCGTGGGCTTTCGACAAAGCCCCCGAGACCCGGCCATATGGACGGCTCGCCGACCACAGCGCCGGCGTACGCGACCTCCGGTTCGGCTACCTCGTGGACGAGGACTGGGCGGAATGCGACGCCGGCACATGCCGACAGGACCACGCCCACGACGTCCCGCTTCTCGCCACCGCCGACCACTACGTCATCAGCGCGACAGTGGCGTCCGATCCGTGGGGCCGGACGGCGCGGGTTGTCGGCGACCTGCTCGTTCAGCCTTCGAGCGCGCACGGTCGCCGCCACAACCGCACGCCGGTGGCATTCGAGCACGAGCACATCGCACATATCAGCCAGCTCCATCACTTCGACCTGCTCAACCACCCGGCCGTCTACGACACGCTCCGGTCGTGGTTGGCGTCCGACCAGATCGGCACGGCTGCTCGGGGTTGACACCATCGGCCGTCGAGGTTGGTGTGCCGAGGGGCCCGGTGGACACTCGCGCTACGAGCCGCCGGGCCTTAGCGCTCGTCCTGCTGGCGACGGCATTCGTGCTCGCAGCTTGCACGGACTCGGCATCGCGTCCGTCGGGAGCCAGACCGGCGACGTCGACCACCGGCCCCCCACCGGCGGCGATCCTCGGTCACTCCGGGCGCTTCCTCACCGACGCATCGGGTCAGGTCGTGATCCTGCACGGCCTCGACATGGTGTCGAAGGTGCCGCCATACGAGCCGGCTGCGGCCGGCTTCGGTGCGGTGGCGGCGCGGTCGCTCGCATCGAACGGGTTCGACGTCGTGCGCCTTGGCGTCATCTACTCCGCCGTCGAGCCGGAGCCGGGCGTGCTCTCGGCCGCCTACGTAGGCTCGATCGCCCGTACGGTGGCGACGCTGGCAGCACAAGGGATCTACTCGCTCCTCGACTTCCATCAGGATCAGATGAGTGTGGGTTTCGGAGGGGAGGGATGGCCGGCGTGGGCGGTCGAGACGGACGGCCTTCCGGTCAAGAAGTTCGTGTTCCCCTTCGGTTACACGGGGAGCTCGGCACTGAACGCCGCATTCGACAACGTCTGGGCGGACCGGCCGGGGCCCGGGGGGATCAGCCTGCAGCAGCGGTATGCCGAGGCCTGGCGGTACGTGGCCGTCCGCTTCGCCCGTGACCCGTGGGTGCTCGGCTACGACCTCATCAACGAACCGTGGCCGGCGAAGGGCTCCGACGCCCAGCTCGGCGCGTTCTACCGGCGCGTCATCAGCGCCATCCGATCCGTCGACCGACGCCATCTGATCTTCTACGAGCCGTACGTCCTCTTCGACTACGGCGAGCCGACGACGCTGCCGGACCTCGGCGACGCCCACCTCGGGATGTCGTTTCACGATTACTGCCCCACCAACCCGGCGAGCCATGCACGGCGGTGCGCGACCGAGGAGAGACTGCCCATCGAGAACGCCCTCGCCCGGTCGGCCCGCACGGGCGACGCACTCGTCATGACCGAATTCGGAGCGACCGACGACCTCGCGGTGCTCCGTCGGGTCGTCGCCCTTGCCGACGACCACGGGATCAGCTGGATCGAATGGGACTATTGCGGCTGCGACGACCCGACCGGGACGATCCCCGCGTCGGTCGAGGGGCTCGTCGCCGATCCCGCCCTGCCGGCCACTGGCGGAAATGTCGACGCCGCCAAACTGGCCGTGCTGAGCGCGCCCTCCCCCCGCCTCGTCTCGGGCACCCCACAGTCGTATGCGTTCGACGACCTCACGCGCACGTTCCGATTCGCATACTCGACGACGGGGCCCGGCGGCGTCCGTTTCGACAGCGGTTCGTGCACGGCCATCCTCATCCCACCGGATCAGTACCCGGCGGGCTACACCGTCGATATTGCCGGTGCGCGTGTCACGTCGGCCGCCGATGCCGGTGTGCTCACCCTGGCGCAGCTGCCACCAGGAGCAGTCGCCGGTCGCGTCACCGTCGAGGTCCGCCCGGGTACCGGCGGCCGTACGACACCGCCGAGCGCTAAGGCGATCGCGGCGTGCTCCTAGGGTGACGGGAACCGCCGGCTGAGCCCGGCGAATGCGCCTACCCTGTGCGCTGGACTGCCGGACTCTCGAGGGGGGAGACCCGATGTACCCAGGCACTCATGCCCGCGATCATGCCGACCAAGCCGCCTTCATCATGGCGTCGACAGGCGAAACGGTCACCTACGGCGAGCTCGAGGTGCGTGCCAACCGACTCGCCCACTTGTTGGTCGACCACGGGCTCCGGCGCCTCGACCACTACTCCATCTTCATGGAGAACAACGACCGGTACCTCGAAAGCTGTGCCGCCGGCGAGCGCGCCGGGCTCTACTTCACGTGCGTGAATTCGTTCCTCACGGCTCCCGAGCTCGCCTACATCCTCGACAACAGCGAGTCTCAGGTGCTCATCACGTCACGCGCCTGCCACAAGGTTGCGGTCGACGCACTCCGTGAGTGCCCACGCGTGACGCTGTGCCTCGTCGTCGACGGCACTGGGGACACGGGTGATGATGAGGACGGGAGAGTCGTCGACTTCGAGACGGCCACGGCCGGCTTGCCCGGAACGCCCCTTGCGAACGAGCGGCTCGGCACGGCGATGCTGTACTCGTCAGGAACGACAGGGCGGCCGAAAGGCATCCTGCGGCCGCTCGACGAAGTGACCCCCGAGGTGCGCCTGCCGGTGTTCTCCTTCTTGGACAAGCTCTGGGGCTACCGCGACGGCATGACCTACCTGTCGCCCGCCCCGCTGTACCACTCGGCACCCCAGGCTGCGGTGAACCTGGCGATCCGCCGGGGAGGCACCGTCGTCATCATGGAGAAGTTCGATCCCGAGAGCTACCTTCAGCTCGTCGAGCGGTACGCCGTGACCCACACGCAGCTCGTGCCCACGATGTTCAGTCGCATGCTGAAGCTTCCCGACGCGGTCAGGGAACGCTATGACCTCTCCTCACTCGAGGTCGCCGTGCACGCAGCGGCGCCCTGCCCCGTACCGGTCAAGCAGCAGATGATCGCCTGGTGGGGCCCGAGGATCGTCGAGTACTACGGTGCCACCGAAGCGATCGGCTTCACTGCCTGCGACAGCGAGGAGTGGCTGGCGCACCCAGGCACCGTCGGCCGCGTCCTCGTCGGCGAGCTCCACATTCTCGATCCCTTGTTCGAGCCGGTGCCGGTCGGCACGCCGGGGACCATGTGGTTCAAGCCGGGGACGGAGTTTCGCTATTTCAACGACGTCGAGAAGACGGCCGAGTCGACCTCTCCCGACGGGACGATGGTGACCGTCGGTGACATCGGCTACCTCGACGAGGAGGGCTACGTCTACCTGACCGACCGCGCCACGTTCATGATCATCTCCGGCGGCGTCAACATCTACCCGCAGGAGA
>JBEKMC010000015.1:0-42416 GCA_050008715.1 Acidimicrobiales bacterium
GATGCCGATGCGTGTGAAGAAGCCGACCCCCTCGGCCTCGTCGTAGCCGTTGAAGTAGTACGACTCGCTCCAGGCCGCGTCGCCTTCGACCGGGTGCTGATAGTCGTGCTCGTCGCCGAGTACGGGCAAGTGATCCTCCTCAGTCGTTCGGGCCGATGAGCGACAGCGCGTCGTACTCCAGCTCGGCCACGCGCCGGCCGCTCGCCGCCAGCACGAGCGAGGAGGATGCACCCGAGCAGAATGCTTGCGCCTGCAGACCGAGCACGAGGCACCACCAAATCGTGCGGGCAACCGTCCACCACCGATAGGCGTCCTCACGCCAGCCGCCACCCGCCGCCTCGTAGGCGGCGACGAGCTCGTCGAGTGGAGCGAGTCCGCCGGCCTCGAACTCGTCGGCACGGAACCGCCAGCAACGCAGGCACATCCAGGCCAGGTCCTCCATGGGGTCGCCGACGTGAGCGAGCTCCCAGTCGAGGACGGCGACGAGCCCCGTCTCGTCGACGATCAGGTTGCCATTGCGCAAGTCGCCGTGGACGAGGGCGAGCGGGGCAGGTGCCGGACGGTGAGCTCCGAGCCAACGCAGGCCGAGGACGACGACCGGTGATGCCGGTAGGCCGGCTGAGAGCGACCGGAGGACGGCCTCGTAGGCGACGGGCGGCGAGGGATCGGCGAGCCGAGGCAGGCTGGGAGGGGCCATCCGGAGCTCGATGGCGTGCAGTCGGGCGAACGCCTGGCCGCACTGGCGGACGAGCCCGGATCCGAAGCCCGGGCGCTCGCCGGCGGCGCGCAGGATCTGGCGCGGCACGCTCAGTCCCTCGACCCGCCGGCTCAGCTGGAACGGCACGCCCACGTACGAGGTGTCGTCGGTGGCCAGCAACGGTTCGGCGACCGGGACGCCGGCGGCCCCCGCCAGGGTGATGAGGCGCGCCTCGTCGCTCGACGGCACCGTACGCATGAACGACGTGTCGAGTTGCACCACCGCCGGGATGCTCACGTCGTCGCGTTGGATGTCGACGAGCACGGTGCGGCGTGTGGCTCCGGCAGAGACCGACCCGCAGAGTCGCACGCTTGCCGGCGGTGCCCCAGGGTCGGCGTCGTCAAGCGCCCGAGCGAGGCCGGCGGCGAGGTCCACGCCCGGGCCGGCGGGACCCCGCCTGGCGGGCTCGGACATGCCGCCGCCGGCGGGCTGGGTCACCGAGTCTCCGGTCTCGGCAGCTCCGCGCTGTGGTCGTAGCCGGGTTTTGCGACGGCCAGCTTGTCGCAAACGATCGAGAGCAGCACGGCGCGCGTTGCCTCGTCGCCAGGCACGAAAACAGTCCCGCCGTCGAGGCGGGTGGCCAGCTCGGCCCACAGTTCCCGGCTCGTTCCGGCGTGGCCGAGCAGGGTGCCGAGGGCCTCTGCAGCCCGAACGTCGGACTCCGGATCGAGCGTGATCTCGCGCTGCACGATACGGCACAAGCTGGCGGCGACGCGCACCTCGTGGCGCAGCTCGGGATCAGCCGCCGGGAGCACCCGGGTCTCGAGCGTGTCGGCCACGGCCTCGAGGAGCCGAGCGGCAGCGGGCTGGTCCTGCATGTCGCGAGCCTGCCACAGCGACCGGCGCCACGACCGGTCTCAGCACCATGTGCTCCTCCCTACCCGATGTTGCGATCCCTTCGATCGAAGCCATCGGGCACGACTACAGGCACAGCTGAGCACCGCCCTCAGGCAGGACGACCGGCGCCACGGCTGACCTCGCGCAGGGCCGCCCTGGCGTCCGGGTGGGCAGCCTCCTCGATCAGCAGGCGCGCCTGGGCGCGCTGAGAGCGTCCGAAGATGCGGGCACACCCCTGCTCGGTGATGATGGCCGAGTGCTGGAAGGACGTCGCCGGCGCATCCAACATGCCCACGATCGTCGAGGTGCCCGTCGGTCCGTGCCGCGACGGCAGGGCGATGATCGCCTGGCCGCCGCGGGAGTGCAGCGCTCCCACCACGAAGTCCGGCTGCCCCCCGAAACCCGAGTAGATCTCGCCACGCACGTAGCTCGCGTTCGCCTGCGCCCAAAGGTCCACCTGGAGCGCGGCGTTGAGCGAGCACATCAGGTCGTGGGAGGCAATGGCCGTCGGATCGTTCACCGTCTCTGTGCGGAGCATGCGCACCAGCTCGTTGCCGTCGGCCCAGTCGTAGAGCTCCTCGGAGCCGAACAGGAACGTCGCCGTGATCTGCGCCCCCGGCTCGAGCGCTCCGCATCGTTCGAGCGCCAGCACTCCGTCGCCCATGGCCTCGGTCCAGACACGCAGGCCGCGGCGGCTCTGGAGCAGGCCGATGACGGCGTCGGGCACCTCCCCGACGCCGGCTTGCAACGTGGCACCGTCGCTCACGAGCGAGACGACCCCTTCGGCGATCGCCATCGTCGTGTCCCCGGCCGGGCGCCGCGCCGGCACCGGAAGGGTCTCCTCCACTTCGATGGCCAGATCGATGGCGTCGAGGTCGATCTCGGCGTCGCCGTAGGTGTAGGGCATCCTCGGGTTGCACTGGGCGACGACAAGGCCGCCGTTCGCGTGGGCGTGCTCGATCGCCGCAGGCAGGATGTTCACCTCGATCCCGAGCGACACCTTGCCGGAGCGCGGCGGCGACGTGTGCAACAGGACGACGTCAGGAGCACGGGCGACGGCGAAGAGGCGGGGCACGAGCGAGAGTCGCATCGGCAGGTAGTCCAGCCTCGGATGCCCGCGCATGGCGGGGCCGACGAACGGCGACTCGTACACGACTCCATCGCGCTCCGGCACGGCGTGCTGGGCGTTGAGCATGAACAGGCGGTAGCTCGCGACGGCGGCGTCGAACAGCCCCATGAGGCGAACCGGCATGGCGAAGTTCCCGCTCACGACGACCCGGAGCTCGGGCTGCGGTAACGACTCGAACCTGGTGACGACCGCCTGTTCGCTCACGATGTCCACGGTTCGACCCTAGACGCCGACGCCCCGTCCACTCGCCTCTCTAGCTCGTTGCGCCCCGAAACAGCGCCGAGAGGTCGAGCGACGCCACGTGCCGGCGGGCCGCCAACGACACCCAGGTTCGGGCGAGCGTGTCCTTGCCGGCGCCGATCACGGTGCCGACGAGGCCGGTCGCCTCCGCGAGATCCTCGACCGGCAGCCGGCTGACGACGACGTGCCAGATCGCCTCCTCGAGCACGTTGAAGGCCGTCTGGACCTCTGCGATGTCGAACCCGGCCTCGAAGCGGCCCCGCGAGACGCTCTCGGCGAAACGGCAGATCGGCTCGAGGTTCCGATCAGCCACGCTCTCGACGAACAAGTCGTAGAGATCCTCCAGGCGGTGGCGGGACTCGTCGGCGCCTGCTGCCTCGTAGTGGACGAGGTGGGCGCGCTGCAACGCCTCTGATGCCTCCGCGAGCACCTCGTCGCGCTCATCTCGCAGACTCTCGACCAAGGACATACGGGCTTCCTCTCTGACGGCGAGGGCGGCACAGCGATGCCCTTTGAAGACGATAGAGGATCCGGTCTCTCTGCTCCGGGCCGCCGGGCCGATACCCCTTCAGGCGGCGGAACTATCCGTCGATAGAGAGAAAGAGAGCACGGTTCGATAGGAGTGGATTCACGATGCGCGTCCGTTCGCTGATTCCGATGGTGATGGCAGCAGTCGTGGCTCCCGCGCTGCTCGCCGTAGCCCCACAAGTCGCATCCGCCTCCCAGCCGCCGACGATTGCGGCCCTCGCGCTCGCGAACGTCGGCAAGAAGGCATGCTCCACCAACAGCCTGAAAGGCAAAGCTTTCTATTCGAGCTGCATCGGCAACGGTGGGCACCCGGAGTACTGGTGCGCCGACTTCGCTCGCTGGGTGTGGGCGAACGCCGGCGTGGCCGATACGGACTCTCTCGACGCCATGGCGGGGAGCTTCTACACCTACGGGCTCGAGTACGACACCCTCACGGCGGACCCCGCAGTCGGCGACGCGGTGGTGTTCGACTACACCGGCCACGGGATCGCACAGCACGTCGCCATCGTCACCGAAGTGAACCCGGACGGGACGATCGAGAGCGTCAGCGGCGACTGGGGCGGGAGCGGGAACACGGAAGCCGCCTACTCCTCCACGTCATTCGCCCACCACGACAGCCCGGCGTACCCTGGCCAGCTCGCGACGAGCCCGAACGCGATGGGCATGACGATCAGCGCCTTCGTGGCACCGGTCGGTGTGAGCGTCACGCCGGTCATGGCGGCAACGTCGGTCCCGGCGGGCCACGTCTTCGCCAGTGGCAACAAGGTGGCGTCGCCGAGTGGGGTCGCCACCCTGGTGATGGAAGCCAACGGCGACCTCGTCGAGTACGTCGCCGGGCGCCCCTTCTGGTCGACCGGAACCGAGGGTCACCCCGGTGCGTCGGCGTCGCTGCGGTCCGACGGCGATCTCGTCGTTCGCAGCACCAACAAGACGGTGTTGTGGTCCTCGCGCACGGGCGGTCGCACCGGCACGTTCTCCCTCGTCCTGCAAGACAATGGTGAGCTGCTCATCGAGGGACAGGCGGGAGCGGCGTTCTGGACGCGTCAACCGGATGCCTCGAAGCTCGTGGCGAGCGGGACGCTTGTCGCGGGCCAGCAACTCGTCTCCAAGAACGGCTTCTACACCCTGCACATGCAACTTGACGGCAATCTGGTGGAGTACGCGGCGGGTCGGGCCATCTGGTCGACGCGCACCGAGGGTCACGCCGGCGACCACCTCGCGCTGCAGCCGAACGGCGCCCTCGTTCTCCTCCCCGCGAAAGGCACTGCTCCCCTCTGGGCGCCGCACAACAGCAAAGGTACTGGGCCGTTCTCCTTGGTCATCGGGAATGCCGGCGCGCTCGAGGTCGTGGGGTCGACCGGCGCGCTGTGGTCCAACTCGCTCTGACGCCTGCGAGTACGGGCGCAAGCCCTGCCTGCTCTATGTCGGCAATATGACATACATGACGAACATGTGACGACCACCGCCGGGAGCTGACCTGACAGACTCTCGCTGAACAGGTACTTTGTCGCAAAGTTACCTCCCGTTCCGACATTTAGATTACGAATGCGCTACGATCAAGGTGCTGGGTTCCCCACTTACGGGGAGCCGCTGAGCGTGCCGGTGCCAACAGCGACGTTGAGATCAGGAGGCAGCTGAGCCAAATGCAAAAGAGACTGAGGCTGAGAACAGCTTGGAGAGCAGGAGCAGGGCTGGCGGTCGCCGCACTCGTCATGGCGGCCTGCGGAAGCAGCACTGGAACGGGAACGGCGACGACGGCAGGTGGGGCCACCACGAGTACGACCAGGCCTGCGCACATCCTTCCCGGAGGGACGGCCTACTTCGCTCTTGCACCACAAGTCACTCCGGACTGGATCTTCCCGTTCGCGAGCTTGCAGTACTTCTCGGTGGCGAACCTGACGCAGTTCCAGTACCTCATGTACCGCCCGCTGTACTGGTTCGGGTCTCCGACGAGCACGTCGCCTGACGTCGACTACTCCCTCTCGCTCGCCGACGCCCCGGTGTGGTCCAACGGGGACAAGACGCTGACGATCACGACCAAGGGCTGGAAGTTCGCGGACGGCCAGGCCATCGACGCCCAGAGCGTCATCTTCTGGCTGAACATGCTGCAGGCCGAGTCGGGTAACTGGGCCGGTACGGCTCCGGGCGCCAACCAGTGGCCGGGCAACATCAAGAGCTACTCGGCCCCCCAGGGCGCCACGGGTCACACCGTCGTGATCAACCTCGACGGCACGTACTCGACTACCTGGTTCCAGTACAACGAGCTCTCTCAGATCGACCCGTTGACCGAAGCCTGGGACGTGACCTCGATGACAGCAGCACCCGGCTCGGGTGGCTGCGGTGCCGTTTCGAAGACCGCCGGGCTTCCGAGCAAGGCCGTCCTCGCCGACTGCGTGAAGGTCTGGACCTTCGACACCGACAACAACGGCGCTGCCAAGCACCCCCAGATGGCGGGCGACCTTGCGACGTACGCCTCCAACCCGCTCTGGGCCAAGGGTGCGGACGGGCCATGGAGACTCTCGGCTTTCGATGCCTCGACAGGCCAAGCCACCTTCGTGCCGAACGCCGCCTACAAGGGACCGCAGAAGCCGGTCCTGGCTGAGTTCGTCGAGGTTCCCTACACGTCCGACACCTCTGAGTACAACGCCTTGGCGGCCGGTGGCTCGACGGCCCCGGACCTCGGGTACCTGCCGTCGCAGAACACCCCGCAGAAGCCGGCGAATCTCGGACCGACGCAGGCCGGCCCGAACGACAGCGCGCTGGCGAGCAGCTACACGCTCACCCAGACCGAGCTGTGGCAGATCAACTACTTCCCCGAGAATTTCAACTCGACCCTCGGGGCCGGTGGCCACGCAGGATCGGTGTTCCACCAGCTGTACTTCCGCCAGGCTCTGCAGGAGCTCGTCGACCAGACCGGTGTCATCTCCACCTACTTCAAGGGCTACGGCGTCCCGACCTACGGACCGGCTCCGGTCTACCCGGCCAACAACTTCGCCCACGGTGTCGAGCTGAATGCGGGCGGTCCCTACCCCTTCAGCCTGACCACTGCGGTGGCCCTGCTGAAGGCTCACGGCTGGAACGTCGTGCCGAACGGCACCACGACCTGCAAGACGGCCGGCACGGGCGCCGCTGACTGTGGCGCAGGTATCCCGGCCGGCACTCCGCTCACCTTCAAGGAGGTCTACGCCAGCGGCAGCCAGTCGCTCACTCAGACCGTCGACTACGAGGAATCCGAGTGGGCAAAGGCCGGAATCCAGGTCAAGCTTGTCGCCTCACCGTTCGACAACGTGCTCAAGTCAGCTGTCTCGTGCTTCCCGACGGCTACTGCCGCCTGCCACGCGTGGGACATGGCGAACTGGGGCGGCGGTTGGCTCTTCTCGCCCGACTACCTGCCGACCGGCGAGGAGATCTTCGCCACCGGTGCCGGCTCGAACCAAGGCGACTACTCCGACCCGACCAACGACTCGCTCATCCGAGCGACGAACAAGAGCTCGTCGACGAGCGTCTTCTACCAGTGGGAGGACTACCTCGCACAGCAGCTGCCGGTCATCTGGCAGCCGCTGCTCGCCGGCGAGGCCGAGATCTCCAACAAGATCGGCGGCGTGCTCCCTGTCAACGCGCTCGACAACCTGACCCCCGAGTACTGGTACTTCAAGGCAGCCTCATGATCGGAGCTGCAGTCGCAGCTTGAACGACAATCTCGACCCGGGGAGGCACAGCCTTCCCGGGTCGGGCTCGTTCTCAGGCGGCGTGCCCCGGTCCGCTCGCGTGTCCGACAGCAACAGCTTCGAGGACGGCCGGCACGGGGAAGATCGGATCCCGACCGGCTCCAACCGTCTGCAGGAAACGGAGCGCCTGGCGATACGAGCCGACGAGGCTGGCCTCGCAGAAGGCGAGTTGATGGTCGGCGCAGAACGCACGAATGAACCCTTGTGCCCGCGCGAGGTTCGGTCGGGGCATGTTCGGGAAGAGGTGATGGGCGATCTGGTAGTTGAGTCCGCCCAACATGAACGTGACGATTCGCCCACCCGTTACATCCCGCGCGGTGAGCACCTGCTGCTGCACGAAGCTCATCTTCGCCTCACGCTCGATGATGGGCATGCCCTTGTGGTTCGGCGCAAAGCTGCATCCGAGGTACAGCCCGAAGAGCCCTTGCTGGACGGCGATGAACGCCACGGCTCGAAGGGGCGAGAGCACCCAGAACACCACGGTCATGTAGAGCGCGGCATTCACGACCAGCAGCAGCCCTTCGACGAGAGCACCACGGTCGCGGCGCCGGGCGATGGCTTGAATGCTGGAGATGTGGAGCCCGAGTCCTTCGAGCGCCAGAAGGGGGAAGAACAACCACGCCTGCCAACGGACAAACAACCTGCCGAGACCATGTCGCCGCTCGGCGAGCGCCGCCGTGAACGTCAGGGCGATGGCTCCGGCCCCGATGTCAGGGTCGCGATCGAGCTGGTTCGGAAAGGCGTGGTGTGCGTTGTGCTTCGGAACCCACCAGCCAAAGCTGAGCCCCGTGAGGCCATTTGCGACCGTGAGCCCGACCAGCCGGTTCGCTCGGCGGGAGGCGAAGATCTGCTGGTGCCCAGCGTCGTGGCCGAAGAAGACGACCTGGGTGAACGCCACCGCCAGGAACACCGCGATCCCGAGCGTGGCCCAGGAATTCCCCACCACGAAGAACGCCGCCCATCCCGCCGCGAATGCGACAACGGTCAGGCTCATCTTCATGGCGTAGTACCACGGCCGCGGCTTCATGAGCCCGGCACTGCGGATTTGCTCTGCCAGCGCGCGGTAGTCGTCCGTGGTGGCGCTGCTCATAGTTGTCATCTGACCTTCCCGATGGAAACCCTGCCTGGGCGCGTCACCGGGGGCTGGAGCAACGCGAGAGCTGCTGCTCTCGTCGAACGCCCAAATTGTACTCCCCCTCCCGGCTGAACGGAGGTCGTCGGCCCAGGCCACGCTCGGCCACTGCCGCCTGCGCCGTATCCTTGGTGCAGTAGGCGCTTTTTCGCCAGACGACAGTGCGGTGCTCGACCCAGCCCCGTTGTCCATCCCTCTTGATCCTGGCGGGGACCCAAGAGGAGCGACGTGACGGTCACTTGGACTTTCGAGAGCCGGGAAATGTGCGCTGGTGGATAAGGACCGCAGGGCCAAGGTGCTGCTCGCGATGGCGACGATGGCGAGAACCGACCCCGCAGGTCGCTCCACGTTGTGCGCGCTGTCCGCCGGCATCGTGGGCGTCTCGGGTGCCGGCGTCACTGTCATGAGCCGGAACGGGGACGCGGGCATGACGGTGTGCTCCTCGGATCCCATCGCTCAGGCGATCGAGGACCTGCAATTCTCGCTCGGCGAAGGCCCGTGCGTCGACTCGTACAACACGGAGCAGCCGGTGAGCGAGCCGGATCTCGCACACGTGGCGGACGGGCGATGGGCCGGTTTCGCGCCTGCGGCCGTCTCGGCTGGTGCCGCCGCCGTCTTCGGCTTCCCGCTGCGGGCGAGCGGTGTCGTACTGGGCGCCCTCGATCTCTATCGGGATCGCGCCGGAGAGCTCAGTCGGGAACAGTTCGCCGACGCCCTCGTGGTTGCCGACGTGATCGCCCAGGAAATACTCGTCCTCCAGGCCGGCGCTCCCGCCGGTACGGTGGGCGTCCGCTCGACGGGCGGCTCGGAGCTCCGGCTCGTCGTCCATCAAGCGACCGGGATGGTCGCTGCTCAGCTCGATATCGGTGTCTACGAAGCCATGGACCGCCTCCGAGCCCGGGCCTATGCCGAGGACGTGTCCTTGACCGACTTGGCGGCGTCGGTCGTGGGCAGGAAGATTCGATTCTGGCCGGACTGGTCGCTGTAGAATTGGGTGGTCAGAACGGCGGCGGTGCCCAGCGCTCCGGCTGCCAGCACAGACCGCCGGCCGCTGACCGAGGTCTGGAGGCTGTAATGGACCGAGAAGACCTGTTGGCACGAACATTCGTAGAGTTGGCCGATACCCTCGTCGACGACTTCGACGTGGTCGAGGTGACCCAGATGCTCGTCGAACGCTGCGTCGAGCTCTTCGACGCGACCGCCGCCGGCCTCCTGCTGGCAGATCCCGGCGGCAACTTGGGGGTGCTGGCGTCGTCCACCGACCAACTCCGGGTCATCGAGCTCTTCGAGGTGCAAGCGAGAGAAGGTCCGTGCCTCGACTGTTACCGTACGGGCCAGCCGGTCGTCAATCAGGACCTGGCTCACACGAACGGGCGCTGGCCCCATTTCGCCCCTGTGGCGCTCGACGCCGGCTACCGCTCGGTGCATGCCCTGCCGATTCGTCTCCGTCAACAGGTCATCGGCGCGCTCAACCTGTTTCGTGCCGACACCGGCCAGCTGGACGCGCTCGACGTCATCATCGCCCAGGCGGTCGCCGACGCGACCGCCATCGCCATCCTTCAGCAGCGTGCCCTTCGGGACGCTCGGCTGCTGGCCGACCAGCTCCGCGCGGCCCTCAACAGCCGAATCCTGATCGAGCAAGCAAAAGGCATGCTCGCCGAACGGACAGGGCTCAGCATCGGGGACGCCTTCGTGCAGATACGGCGGTACGCCCGCAACCACAACCAACAGTTGACGATCGTCTGCCAGGCCGTCCTCGACGGCGTGCTGCACGCCACCGACCTCGCGGGCAGTACGACCCCCGAACCGAGCCAGTGAGGCCGGCGAGCCGCCGGCACAACAACTCCCCGGCTGCCAACACCCGAGCTGCACACCCGCGACCCTGACGTGGACGCCACCCGGCGACGCGGACACGTCGCAGGCGTGATGGCCTTCGTGGTCGTTGCTGGAGCGTTCGCGCTAGCAGCGATCCCTGCGGGAGCATCGCCCTCGATGCCGGGGGCGCCCTCGGTCCATCGGACGGCCACGGCCGCCTCGCGTGGCGCCCCCTCTTCATGGCGTGAGCTCCTTGCTCCCGTCCCGGCAGCGCCTTTGGATCCGGGCGCTTCGCTCAACGAGACCGTGTGCCCTCGCGCTGCAGATTGCCTCTCGGTCGGGCAGTACTTCTCCTCCACTGGTATCGGCGGGCTGCTCGCGACTGACGTTGGCGCTGTCTGGCGATCCACGGCGGCACCGGTCCCTGCCGGCGTGCGCCCGGCCGACTTCGTCCTCGACGCCGTGGCATGCCCCTCAACCGGGACGTCACTCGTCGCCTGCGTGGCGGGTGGCGTTGCATCGCAGGCACCTGGGGGTGACGGCGAAGCTGTTCTCGACACCCGATCGGCGTCGGGCTGGGTGGCGACGACGGCCCCTGGCGTGGCCGCTGGCGGGGGTATGCCGAGCGCCTCGGACAACAGCTACTCCGCCATCGACGGCATCTCGTGCCCACAGGTGGGCAGTTGCGTCGCCATCGCCTCGACGAACGAGGGCACTCGCGCCGTCATCGTCGAGCAGACGCACGGGCGGTGGACGGATCTGACCGTACCGCTCCCGCCGGGCGCCGCCTCTGGTGGCCGGCGCGAGCTGCAACTGTCGCAAGTCGTCTGCAGCGCGCCGGGCGCCTGTGCCGCCGTTGGCTCGTACATCACCTCCTCGGGGCTCCAGCACGCCATGATCGTGTCCGAGACCGGCGGCACCTGGACGTGGCTCGGGGCACCCGTTCCGCCGAACGTCGACGGGTCCGGCCTCAACGGCATCAGCTGTCCCGGCGAGGGCGCCTGCGTGGCCGTCGGCTGGTACGAGACCTCCGGGGGCATCCTCACACCGACGGTCCTCACGGAAACGCCTTCTGGATTCGTGTCCTCTCCCGTGCATCTGCCGCCGGCCCTCGCCGGCGACGTCGCCGGGATGGAGGCGATCGACTGTCCGGCAGCGGGCCGGTGCGTAGCCGCCGGGCAAGCAACCTCGAATGCCGGCATCGCCCGGACGTTTCTCTGGACGAGCTCCGGAACATCCGCGCCGACGGTGCAGCTCGTCCCTCTCCCGGCCGATTTCGCCGGTGGCAGCATGACGGTGGACGCCATCTCTTGTGCCGCAGTTGGCCAGTGCGGGTTGGCGGGCGGCCTGGCCGGTCGGCGGACGTCAGCAACGGTCGTCGTGATCGACGACGCCGGGCGGCTGCGAGTCGTGTCATCGGCTCCCTCGCCGGCGCCGGACATGACGACTGGCGCCTCGCCGGCCCTAGGCGGCGGCAGCTCGCCGGCGCAAGGCGGCGGCGCCTCGCCGGCGCAAGGCGGCGGCAGCTCGCCGGGCGTCCGGTTGGGCGGCCGGCACGACCCGCTCGACGGGGGGGTCGTACCGAGAGGGCCGGCGCCGGCGCCGGTGCGCGACGAGAGCTGGCTCGATCGTCTCGCCGCCGCCGACCGTCCTGCCGGCCCGCAGGGTCCGATGTCGCCGCACCTCGCAGGCGCCGCCTCGCCCGTCACCAGCCTGACGTCGACAGCACTTCAGCTCGGTGGGCTCCTCGACACGATCGCCTGCCGGAGCGCAAGAGCCAAGCCGCTGACGTGCAATGCCGGCGGCGCCACGTTCGACTCCCATGGCGACCTCCTCCCCGTCTCGGTCGTCGTGTCCGGTACAACAGGCCGGCAATCGAGCCCACCCGTGCCCGGGGGCGGCATCAAGGACGAACTGGCAAGCCTCGACGCGGTGGCGTGCCCGGCTCCCGACGAATGCGTCGTCGTCGGCTCGGCCGTGAACTCGAGCGACGAGTTCGTCGACGGCTCGCTCGTCGACGAGGCGACAGGGCCACAACTCGACCATCTGGCGAGCAGCATCCTCCCGTTGCCGCCCGGCGCGCTCGCCCACCAGGCCGAGAACCTCTCCGACGTTGCCTGTGTCTCGGCTGACTACTGCATGGCATCGGGCATCTACGACGACCGGAGCGGCAATCAGGAGGGGCTGCTGGCGGTCGACGACGCAGGCCGGTGGGCGGTGAGCGAGGCTCCCCTCCCCGCCCACACGCCTGCCGCCTCCGACCCCACCCTCGATGCAGTCGGGTGCTCGCCACGAGGCGGGTGCCTCGTCGTCGGCGAGGACGGTCCGTACCAGGCCGACGGCGGCGGGGTCGGGCTCCTTTGGACGGACTGGAACGGGCGCATCACGGTGCGGAGCGCCCCTCTGCCGGCGGGCTCGTCGACACCCGAGCTCGAGAACCTCTGGACGGTCTCGTGCTACGGGAAGGCGAACTGCGTCGTGGGCGGCAGCTATCACGACTCGAGCTTTGCCGAGCTCCCGCTCTTGATCCGGGTCCGTGGCTCCACGTCCTCGGTCATCGGCCTCGCCCTCCCGATCAGCGTCGTCGGCGACGACGTCACGGTGACCGATGTCAGCTGCGGTCCGGGCATCCCCTGCGCGGCGGCGCTCTGGAACGAGCTGCCCGATGGGACTTTGAGCGCCGACTTCGCCCGCCCTGCACGATCGAGGTGGCCGACCGTACTGGCGGGTCTTCCAATCCAGGGGATCGCAGGGGACTCCATCGTCGACGAACTGAGCTGCTCGGCCGCCTGCTCAGCCGTCGGGTACGTACGCACCCTGACCGGCCGGTCGGTGGCGACCCTCTGGGCCCCGCAAGTCCGTGGTCACGGCTGGAGTGCCGTCGCGGCCCCGGTGCCCGCGTACCTGTCGCGGCTTCCCGTCTCCTCGACGCTCTCATCGGTGAGCTGCGCGGCACCCGGTGACGAATGCGTCGCCGTCGGCACTGCAGGGTCCTCCGAGTTGGTGGACGTGCTCGTGGACGGAAGGTGGCGGTCCGAGGTGACGCCCGGACTTCCGGGCGTGTCGGACGTCGAGCTGAACGAGGTGCGGTGTTCCGCAGACCTCGCGGGTGGTGCCGATGCCTGCCTCGCCGTCGGTTACGCGACAACGCCATCCGCCAGGCTCGAAACCGTTCTCGAAGTGCATGCCTGAGGTGAGCGCTCCGGCATCGCTTCTGTCACGCCACATGGCGGCTCGGTAGGGTGGCGCTCATGGCCGACATCACAGTGGACGACGCCGCCGCCATCACCGAGTCCGGAGGTGTGCTGCTCGACGTCCGCGAGCTCGACGAGTGGGAGGCGGGCCACGCCCCCGATGCTCACTTCATCCCGATGAGCGCGCTGGCGGGGCGAGTCGAGGAGCTCCCGCTCGATCAGCCGATCGCCGTCATCTGCCGCTCCGGCGGTCGCTCAGCCGTCGTCACCGAAGGCTTGCTGGCACGCGGCTACGACGCCGCCAACGTGGCCGGCGGCATGCAGGCGTGGGCAGCGGGGCAACGTCCCGTCGTCACCGACGGCGGCATGCCCGGCGTCGTCATCTAGCGCAGCGGTGGCGTCCCGACGGGATCCGGGGATGGGCGACGCGAAGAGGGGCCGCTTGCACATCTTCCTCGGAGCAGCCCCTGCCGTCGGCAAGACCTATGCCAGCCTGCAAGAGGTTCGGCGGCTCGCCGGTGCGGGGACCGATGTCGTGATCGGCCTCGTCGAGACCCATGGACGGCAGGCACTCGCCGACCAGCTCGAGGGCCTCGTACTTCTCCCTGCGCGGCCCGTCTCGTATCGGGGCCGCCATTTCGACGAGCTCGATCTGCCCAGGCTGCTGGAGCTGCAGCCGCGAGTCGTGCTCGTCGACGAGCTGGCACACTCGAATTCACCCGGCCTTGCCCATGCGAAACGCTGGCAGGACGTGGAACAGCTCTTGGACGCCGGCATCGACGTCATCAGCAACCTCAACGTGCAACACCTGGCGAGCCTGAGCGACGAGGTCGAACGAATCACCGGCGTCGCCCAGGCAGAGACGGTGCCCGACGAGCTCGTCTCCGGCGCCGACCAGATCGACGTCGTGCGGGTCACCAGCTCCGAGTTGCGAGATCGGGTCAGACGCGGCGGCGTGTTCGACGAGAGGTCGACGGGGGCGGCGTTGACGGGTTTCTTCGGTTCCGAGCGGCTGGATGCGCTCGACTCGCTCATGCTCTCATGGCTGGCCGAGCACGGGCGTGGGCAGCCAGCCGGCACCGCTGACGTGTCGGACGAGTCGGACGGACGGCCGGCGAGTCGCGTTGTCGTCCTCCTCGGCAGCGGCGTCGAGGCCGACCGGGTGCTTCGCCGGGCGGCCCGGCTGGCCGCGTCCACCCGCTCAGAACTCGTCGGACTGCGGGTTCGAGGCCCGAGCGACCCGAGGAATTCGGAGCCGGCCTGGTTGGAGGGCCGGCGCCGGCTCCTCACGGAGCTCGGCGGGCGATACGGCGAAGTCGGAGGGGACGACGAGGCGCGCGCCCTGCTGCACTTCGCCGAGACCGAGCAAGCGGGCCACATCGTCGTAAGTGCCGTCCGCCGGTCCTGGTGGCAGCAGCTGTCAGGGGGCTCGGTCGTCAGCAGCCTCGTGAGAGCCGCTCCGCCGATCGAGCTGCACGTCATCCCCGTGGCGTCGCAGGCCCGACGACAGGGCGGCGAGCCGTCCGGGTCGGCCCCGGCGCGGCAGGCGGTCGCCTGGCCGCGGTACCTGCGGCAGTGGCGGCGAAGCGCCCTGCCCGTCCGCCGCCGGGTTGTCGGCTACGTGTTGAGCGTCGTCGCCCCCGCCCTCGTGGCGCTCGCCCTCGTACCGTTCCGCCAGTCCATCGGCCTGCCGGCCACCTTGCTGAGCTTGCTGCTCGCCGTCATCGTCGTGGCGGGTGCCGGCGGCCTCGGAGCGGCCGCCGTCGCCACAGTTGCCGGGATTGCGCTCTCGGACTACTACCTGACACAGCCGTTCCACAGCTTCAGGTTGGACCGCACGAGCGAGATCGCAGCCCTCGTCGCGTTCGCCATCGTCTCGGCTGTCGTCAGCCTCCTCGTCAACGTGCTCACGAATGCCGGCATCGTCGGCGCCCGCCGTCTCGCGGTGGCTGACGGGTTGGCGCGGCTGGCGGCCGACTGCCTCGTGACAGCCGGCACGCCAGTAGCTCAGAAGACCGTCGACTCGCTGCGGCGCACGCTCGCGCTCGACGGCGTCGCCGTGCTGAGGGAGGGCGCTCAGGACTGGGTCGTCGAAGCGGCTTCAGGTGAGCGCGTGCCGAGAAGTCCGGAGGAGGCCGCCTCGTTCGTCGAGATCGCCCAGGGCGTCGTGCTCGCCCTCGGGGGGAGCCAGGCCGTCGCAGAGGAAGCAGACCTGGTCCGAGCGTTCGTGTCGGAGATACGACTCGAGCAGGAGCGGATTCAGCTCGAACGGATCCGGAGGCTGGCGGAGGACCGTCCTTCGGGCGGATAGTGGCGTCCTTGGAAGCGACGAGAGGAGACGGCGACGCGCTCACCAGGCTCCGGTTCGTGCTCGTCGTGGGCCTGCTGCCGGACTGAGGCGCGCCAGCCCGCCGTCAGAGTCGGGGCCTTTCTCTCGTGACCGACCTCGCCTCCTTGTCGGGCCTCAGGCCCTCGAAGCGCGGGTGGCGCAGCTTGCCGTCCGTCGTCCACTCGCTGAAGGCGACGTTCGCCACGAGCTCCGGCTCGGTCCAGTGGGCGTCCCTCATCCGGGGCGCGTCGAAAAAAGGCGACTCGTCACGGACCGACGCCGACAGCCTGGCGTGCAGATCCTCGAGGGTCGCGCCGGAGAAGCCCGTGCCGACCTTGCCGGCATAGCGCAAACGACCGTCGTCGTCGACATAGCCGACGAGCAAGGCACCCAGGTGTTCCCGCTGCCCCTTGGGATCCGTGTAACCCCCGATGACGAGCTCCTGGCTGGCGCTGCACTTCAGCTTGCGCCAGTCGGGCGACCGCCCGCTGCGGTACGAGCCGGCTGCCCGCTTGGCGATGATGCCCTCCCACCCGTCGCGACAGGCCTGCTGCAAGAGCCCGTCCGGAGCGCCGACCAACGGCTCGACCGGAGCCAGGTCGTCGTCCCCCTCGACGAGCTCGGCGACGAGCCGCTGCCGCTCGCCGAGCGGCAGCGAGCGCGTGTCAGTCCCGAGCAGGTGAAGGACGTCGAAGATCTCGTACACGGGTCGGGCAGTCGAGCCCGGGGCCTGCAAGAGGGAGAAGCTCGTCCTGCCACCCTCGAATGCCACGATCTCGCCGTCGAGTGTGAAGTTGTCGACCGGGAGTGCCTTGAGGGCGTCGACGATGTCGCCGAAGCGACGATTGAACGACTGATGCCCTCTCGACCAGAGCTCGACGTCGTCGCCGTTGCGCACGGCGACGGCGCGCAGCCCGTCGAACTTCCGCTCGTAGACCCATTCGCCCGACCGGTCGGGCACCGCCGTCGCCAGCTCCGCGAGCATGGGCGGGACCCAGGTGGCACGTGCCCGCGTCCAGGTGGCCCCCTCCCCGCCAGCCCCGCCGTCCCCGCCGTCCCCGCCAGCGTGGGCGGCCAGGTCCTCGATTGTGCGCCCCGTCTTGGCCGATCCGGGAGCTGTCGCCGTGATGTCGAGCGCCGGGTCGGCGAACTCGTCCTTTCGCTTCACCAGGATCCATGTCTCCTGGCGGTCGCCTGGTTTGGCGGTGCGGGTGAAGGCCCAACCGCCGTGCAGCTTCGTGCCCTCGAGCCAGATGCTGAAGTGGCCGCGGGCGATCGCTTGACCGAGCGGAACGACCACACCGCCCTCCTCGGTGATGTTCCGGTACGTCCCCTCGTCCCAGACGATGACCTTGCCGCCGCCGTACTCGGCTGCCGGGATCGTGCCTTCGAAGTCCCGGTAGTCGAACGGGTGGTCCTCCACGTGGACTGCCAACCGTTTCGCCCGAGGATCGAAGGAGGGGCCCTTCGGCACCGCCCACGAAGGGAGGACTCCGTCGAGCTCGATCCGGAAGTCGTAATGGAGGCGGCGGGCGGCGTGTTTCTGCACGACGAAGACGGGATCACCCTTGCCACCGGCCTTCCGGCCCTTTGGCTCGGAGGTCTTCGAGAAGTCTCGTTTCGATCGGTACGGCCTCAGCCGGTCGACGGGCATGGGCGGCGTCAGGTGTACTGGAACGACATGGCGTTCGAGGTCCCCGCCTCGGTCGTGATCGTCACCGTGACAACCGACCGAGAACCTGCAAGGTCGGGGACGGTCACCTTGCACACATCCTGCGCCGGGCACACGGTTCGCGCTGGGAAGCCGCCGACATGGGCAAGGACGAGGCCGTTGGGGCTGAAGAAATTCGTGCCGTGCACGAGGAGAACCGTTCCCGCCGACCCTTGGGCCGGTGCCACGGATGCAAGCGTCGGGGCCGCGCCGGCGGCCACCACCGTCGACGTCGTCGTGGATACCGGCACCCGGGTCGTAGTCGTGGGCGCCGTGGTCGTGGGCGCCAGCGTCGTCGACGGGGACGGAGGCAGCGTCGACACGACAGTCGGCGGGGAATGGTGCGCCGGCTGCGTCGTCGGCCGGACCGTGGCACCGGTCTCGTGCCGGCCGCTCGCGGACCCGCCCGACCCGGTGAACACCGTGAACCGCAGCGCGATGACGACCGCACACAGCGCTAGGACGAGCACCGCGAGCGGGAGCCGGCGGACGACCCCACCGAGGACCCCATGGCCGTAGACGGTGCGTGGCCGGCGGGGTCGGTCGTGGGTGGGCGCCTCGCCTTGTTCGTGACCGGCGGCAGCCCGGCGCGCGGCGAGGGCAGTAGCGAGCGCCAGGCCGGCCGGTGACGCCACCGGGGCCGTGCTCTTCGCCGCCGGCTCAGTCGCCCGGGGCGATCTCGGGGACGGAAGGACTGGGCCGAGCTCGGTGGGCATGTCCTCCGGTGCCCACTCCACGTGCTCGCCCGGCGCGCCCGGCGCCGCCGGCCCAGCGGTGATTGGAGCAGGGGTGGTTGGAGCAGCGGTTCTCAGAGGAGCGGTCGCCGGAGCCGAATCGGCCTGCCGTGGTGCCCGCTCCTCGGGCGCCGGCGCGTGCGGGGCGGCATCACGCTGCCCGTGTGCCGGCACAACTGTGGCCGGCGCGTCCGTCAGCCGCACCAATGGGCGCCGGGGCCGCGCCTCGCCGGTGTCGCCGGTCGTCCTCGTCGGAGGAGTAGCGCCGGCTGCGTCCCGGGCGCGTTGCACGGCGGCCGCGAGGGCGTCCAGTGCACGTTGATCGGGCACGCTCGGGGCGGCGTCGCCCGTTCGCGGCGGTCCCGGCCGCAAGTGACGGAACCCTTTAGTCACCATTGGTATCGCTCCGCTCGCTTCTAGGCCCCGCGGGCACCTCCAGCTTCAGGCAGGCCAGTTGCAGGCGGGCGAGCCGTTGGCAGGCGAGGGTGAACATCTCAGACAGTCTCCCCTTCCGCGTCCCGGAGCTCCGGTGGACCGCTGTCCCGGCTTCCGTGCCACCCAGGGTAGGACGACAACGGACGCAATGCGGGCGCGGCGCGGCGCGAAGCCGCTGCCGGCGGTAAAGTGCAGGCGATTACACGGGAGCTCGGACGTACCGGGCTGAGAGGGTGGCTGGCTCACAGGCCGCAGTGCCACCGACCGTTCGAACCTGACCGGGTAATGCCGGCGTAGGGAGGCACACATGACCGACGAGTCCAGGCCCATGGAGTTCACGGTCGTTCTCGGGGATCGCCACTCTGAGGTCGCGCGGACGTTGGCGGAACCGGTTCCCCAGGCGCTCGGCCTGTTCGACCAGCTCGGGCTGTGGGGCAACCTGGGCGTGAGCCTGCTCGGCTTCACCGGGGCCATCTTCGTCCTCCAACCCGACGGGACCGGCACCCCGGAGCTCTCGCTCGCGGCCGGTCTCGCCGCCATCGTCTTCGGGACGATCCTCGGCACGCTGGCCGTTGCTTTCTCGGGGCTGCCGGGTGCGCGCACGGGGGCACCGGCGATGGTGCTGCTGCGCGGCCTGTTCGGTGCCGAGCTGTCCTATCTTCCAACGGCACTCAACATCGTCCAATGCCTCGGATGGGGCATCTTCGAGCTCGTGACGATCGCAACGGCAGCTCACACCGTGGCACCGAGCCTCCCGAGATGGAGCTATCTCGTCCTTGCCGGCGTGACAACCGGGATCCTCACCATCCGGCCGCTCGGGGCCATCCGTATCCTTCGCCGGTACGTGACGAGCGCCGTCGTCGTCGTCCTCGTGTACCTGTTCGTGGAGCTCGTGCGGCACCCGTTGCCGGGTTTCGACCACGGCACCTGGTCGGGATACTGGGCGGCCACCGACACCGTCGTGGCTGCTGCCATCTCGTTCGCGCCGCTGGCGGCCGACTACACGCGCCACTCGCGTTCCGAGAAGGCAGCGTTCTTCGGCACGTTCGTGGGTTACGGCGTCACCCAGATCCTCTGTTATGTCATCGGGCTGCTTGCACTTGTCACGGTCGCCCGCAACCCGAGCGACATCTATGGCGCCTTCATCGCGGTGCCGCTCGGCTCGATCGGTTTTGCCATCCTGGCGGCCCGCGAGCTCGACCAGTCCTTCGCCAACGTCTACTCGACCGCCGTGTCGATGCAGAACCTCCGGCCCCTGTGGGATCGACGCGTCCTCGCGCTCGCCATCACGGTGATCACGACGACGCTCGCCCTCTGGATCAACATCGCCGACTACGAGAATTTCCTCGTTCTCCTCGGATCGGTCTTCGTACCGATGTTCGCCGTGCTGGTCGTCGACTTCTTCGTAGTGTCGAGAGGACGCTGGGACCTGTCCAGCCACTCGCCGGCACGATGGATGATGCTCGTGCCGTGGGCGCTCGGCTTCGTCGCCTACCAGTTGATCAACCCCGGCTACATCTCCTGGTGGGTGACGGCGTGGACGAAGTTCGGCCACTTGATCGGTTTTAGAGCCGAGAGCTGGATGTCCGCATCGATCTGCTCCTTCGCCGTCAGTGCCGTGCTCACGCTCGCGCTCGGAGGCATCGGCCGTCGCATCACCCGCCGGCAGGCGCGCCCGGCCGTCGAAGGTACAGAAGCACGCACATGAGCGAGCCCGGGGCCTCGACGGCAGCTCGTGGTCTCGTGCACGGAATGGGCAAGGAGCTCGTCGAGGCGGACTGGCCGGCGCTCACGTCCGACGAGCTTGCGCCCGTGCTCGGGGCATTCCTCGACGCCGGGCGGGTTGGGTGTGATCCCGCGCCCGAGGTGGTGTGGTCGAGCCCGCGACCGATGTCGGCGGCAGCCGTCGTCCGCGACGGTGGCCGTTCGGTCTTCGTGAAGCGTCACCACAGGGCGGTCCGCTCCCCCGAACAGCTCGAGACCGAGCACGCCTTCGCCGAATGGCTGCGGCGGTGCGGCCAGCCCGTGCCCTTGTTCCTGCGCACTGCGGGTGGGTCCACGGTGACGGGCGTCGGCGACTTCGTGTACGAGGTGCAGGAGCTCGCGGGTGGCCTCGACCTGTACCGCGATGCCGTCTCGTGGTCGCCGTTCCTCCGGCTCGGTCATGCCCGGGCAGCCGGCCGCGCCCTGGCGGAGCTGCACCGCGCCGCGGCGGAGTTTGCCCTGCCACCTCGTGCTCCGGCCGTCTTGATGCCGTCCACGGCCATCGTGGCGGCGGCGGACCCGCCGGCTGCGCTCGACCGCCTTCTTCGTGCACGGCCCGGCCTTGCGCGAGCGGTGGCCGACCGACCCTTGGTGGCGGACTTCGAACAGGTCCTGTTGCCGTGGATCGGGCGCGCAGGGCCGGCGCTGGCTCTGCTCCGGCCCCAGTGGACCCACGGCGACTGGCATGCCTCGAACCTCACCTGGACTTCGGACGGGCCGTCGGCGAAAGTTGCCTGCGTCCTCGACCTCGGCTTGTCGAATCGCACCTTCGCGATGCACGACCTCGCCATCGCCATCGAGCGCAACACGATCGACTGGCTCGACCTGGCCGGCACCGGGAGCAACGAGGCGGATCTCGAGGCCGTGGACGCCCTCGTCGACGGATACGAGCAGGTCGCGGCGCTCGACGAGGACGACGTTGCGGGCCTCGTCGCCGTCCTGCCGGTCGCTCACCTCGAGTACGCCCTTTCCGAGGTGGAGTACTTCGGGGTGATCGTCGATTCGGCGACGAACGCCGATCTCGCCTACGACGGCTACCTCCTCGGCCACGCCCGATGGTTCGGCCGCGACGCCGGCGCCCTGCTGCTCGACCACTTGCGCCGGCGTGTCGGCCCTCCCTCGGCGCACAGCCCAGCCTCGGGGCACGAGTCGCTCTCGGGGCACGAGTCGCCCTAAGGGCCGGCCCTGCGCGTCAGGGTTCGCTCAAGTCCCAATCGTCACGGGGCCGCCACGGTCACCCGGGTGCGCTCGAAATCCCCGTCGGACGCACCCGGCCCCGGCACGACGGTGACGGATCGAGCCTCGAGCGGCTCCCCGCATTCCGAGCACACGGGGACGGCCTCGACGACCTGGCCGCAGGCGGCGTGACGAATTCGCACTGGCGGGCCTTCCGGGGCTGCCCATCGGTCGCCCCACTGCCGCATGGCGGTCACGACGAGCCACAGATCCCGGCCCTTGTCCGTCAGGCGGTACTCCGAGCGCGGTGGGTGGTCCTGATAGGGCACACGTCGCAGGACGCCGTCGTCGACGAGGTTGTTGAGCCGGTGGGTGAGGATGTTGCGCGAGATGCCGAGGCGAGCCTGGAAGTCGTCGAACCGTGTCACACCGAGGAACGCGTCCCGGACGATCAACAAGCTCCACCACTCCCCCACGACCTCGAGGCACTGGGCGACCGAGCAGTTCAAGCCTTCGAAGCTGGTTCGTTGCACAGCTTCAGGCTACAGGGTTGCTTCATAGAATGCACCTTGTAGCAGGCCGGCGAGACCTGGAGGGCTGACGAAACCCAACGCGGCGAGACGTCCGCCGCTAGGGTGCCCGCCGTGACCGAGCACGAACACCAGTCGCCGGCAGAGGGTTGGTACCGCGACCCGTTCAGGGCTCACGACGCACGTTGGTATTCACAGGGCGTCCCCACCGCCCTCGTCCGGGACGGTGACGTCGAGGCTCACGACCCGCCGCCGCCGTCCGGGGACGACGCACCGGAGCCGGACGACCTGCCCGAGCGGGCAGCGGCCGGCGACCTGCGCCGAGCCGACGACGCCCAGGCGCCCTCACGGCACGACGAGGCGACACCGGCTCAAGCCGCCTGGGACGCGGCCGCGGAGGCGCGCTGACCCGACGAGGGGACGACCCGATCGGGGGCCCGATCGATGAAACGATAGGCACGTGACCGCCGCCTCGTGTTCCGCCGTACGCCGGCCGACTGGGCGCCTCCGAGTCGCAGGCGCGATCCCGCTGCTGCTCGTCGCCGGTATGGCCCTGCTGCCGGCCTGCTCGCCATCGGATCCCGCCTCTACTGCGCCCCACGACCCGACGAGCACATTTGCCACGACGACCACCGGGACGGCCGCCCCGCCGAGCACGACGACTACGCCCACTACGACGACGCTCGCGAGCGGTCCCGCCACCCGGGAGCCGCTCACGCCTGATCAGCTGCGGGCCAACTACGACCTCTCGCCTGTGTACGCGTCGGGGATCACCGGCAAGGGCACCACCATCGGGATCGTCGACGTCTTCGGCTCTCCGACCCTTCGCCACGACCTCGCCGTCTTCGACTCCCACTTCCACCTGCCTCCGCCGCCGTCGTTCAAGATCGTCGAGCCAGCCGGCACCGTGCCACCGTTCAGCGCGACGCGAAAGAACGCCCTCGGGTGGGCCGGCGAGACCACGCTCGACGTGGAAATGGCTCACGCCATCGCTCCCGGGGCGCGCATCGTCCTCGCCGTGACCGGCGTGGACGAGGTCGAGGGGCTGTCCGGCTTTGCCGAGATCGTGAAAGCCGAGCGCTACCTCATCGATTCCGAGCACGTGTCCGTCATCAGCCAAAGCTTTGCCGCCACGGAGGAGACGTTCCCGAGCGTCGCCTCCCTCATGGCCCTGAGGAGCGTGTTCCTGCTGGCGGCGCAGCGGGGTGTGTCGATCGTGTCAGCCAGTGGAGACGGTGGCGCCACGTCGAATCGGCTGAACCCGACCCATCTCTACAACCGTCGCGTCGTCAGCTGGCCCGCTTCGGACCCGCTCGTGACCGCAGTCGGCGGCACGCAGGTCTCCCTCGACGGAGCGGGCGCCGCAGTGCAGCCGCCGTCAGGTTGGAGTGGCTCAGGCGGTGGCATCTCGGCGGTGTTCAACCGGCCGTCATGGCAGGCCGGCGTGCAGGCAGTCGTCGGCGACCACCGAGGTCTGCCAGACATCGCCATGGTCGCTTCCTGCTCCCCTGGCGTGGAGATCTACGAGACCCGAGTCGACACTGCCGGGTCCGGCTTCGGCCCGAGCTGCGGCACGAGCGCCGCAGCGCCGATGTTCGCCGGAATCGTGGCATTGGCCGACCAGCTGGCCGGCCACGATCTCGGCCTGCTGAACCCGGCCATCTACCGCCTCGGGGAGCGCCGTGCTCCTGGCATCGTCGACGTCACGACCGGCAACAACTCTGCCGTCGTGCCCGTCGGCGACCACACCGTCGTCGTGAAGGGGTATCGGGCCACGACGGGCTATGACCTCGTGACCGGTTGGGGGACCGTCGACGCCCGTTACTTCGTACCCGAGCTCGCCGGCAGAGCGCTGCCGCCGGGCTGAGCGCTGCCTCCAGCTTCGTCGTCACGTACTGACATCCCGCCGACGCGAGTGCCGGCCGGCGGCGACGAGCCGTCGAAGGCGTGAAACGACATCGACCTCGCTCCGAGATCGACGTGAAGGATCGAGTCCGGCGGCATCTCTTCCCAGCCGGCCCGTTCGAGGCCGGAGGAAACGACGGCGATCTCGTCGCCGCTGCGACGGTAGCGGAGCCCGAAGTAACCGTCGAGATGGTCTCGGGGAATGTCCTCCGGAGCCTCCACCGCCGCCAGCAGATCATCTCGGGGCGGCTCGAGCCCTGCACGGCCATGCACGACGACGAGCGAGCTCGGCGAGAGCAGCATGGCGTTCAGGCTGGCGACCCCACAGGCGTCGACGATCTCGGTCACGCCACGCTGAATCCCCCGAACGAGGTCTCCTTCGCGCTCGGCGCACTGCAGCAGGTAGAGGAAATACCGCTCGCTGTCCGTGGTCCCGCCGCGCTGGGCCCGCCACTTCGGAGCGAGGAGCCCGTCGATTCGTTCTGGGTACGGGATGCTCCCCTGGTGGGCGAAAGCCCAGCCGTCGACAAGGAACGGATGCGTGTTCGCCGCCTCGACCGCCAAGCCGCTCGTCGCCCAGCGCAGGTGCACGAAACCCGCCGCCCCGAGCGGCTCACACGCGTGCGTGAGAAAATCCGGGTCCTCGTAGGCGGGCACGACCGAGCGAGCGGCGCGAACCCGTCCCTGGCCGAGCACCCCGGTCGTGCCGACGACTGCGAGCTCGTCCGTCTCGTCCGCCACGAGCCAGGCCATGCCCCATCCGTCCCGGTGGAGGTGCGAGAGGTCGAGAAAGTCGGCGAACTGCCGTCGCCCGAGAACGTCCTCGGCGGGGCGCGGTGACGTCGACGAGTACGCCAGCAAGCGGCACATGCCGCCGGCTACCGGTCCGCCGGCACGTCGTCTGTGGGCAGGTTGTACACCCTGCGGGCGTTGCCGGCGCCGATCAGGGCGGCCACACGGGCCACGTCGCCCTCGCTCCGCTCGTCGCGCCACACGAGCGGGTCCAGCGCCTCGGCCAGTGCTTCCCGGAAAGCCTGAGCCCCCATGAAGTGGAGCTCCGCCAAGCCGAAGGCGTCCGACGAGTAGAGCATCTTGTGGAACGGTGCACACTCGAGCGCCTCGGCCAACACGGCCGCAGCGCGGTGTCCGACGTAGTTGATCGCCAGCCCGACGTCGAAGTAGACGTGCGGGTACACGCCGGCCAGGTAGGCGGCCTGCCGGTGGTAGGGGTAACAGTGCAGCAGCATGATCGGCGTCCCGAGCGGAGCCGCCAACCGGACGAGGCCGGTGAGAAGTGCCGGATCCGAGCGGTGCAGCTCGAGGTCGCCGTCGCCGTAACCGGTGTGGAACTGCAGCGGGACGCCGGCCCGCAGACCAGTCCAGACGAGGTGGCGAAGCAGCACCGGGTGGGACACTCTCAGCGAGCCGGAGTCGCGGGCTGCGGCCAGCCACTCGCTTGCGGCCTCGCGCACCTCTGCGGGGCTGGGCTCGGCAGGGTCGACGTCGAGACCGTGGCGGTACGCAAGTACCGACTTACACCCGACGGCTCCGTCCGGCCCGGCCAGTTCCGCCGCCAAGCGCTCCGCGAAGGCGTCGGCGAACCCGGCGGCATCGACGCCCTCGCCGGCCACTGCCTCGGCGACCTGCTCCAGCCGGACGATCCGGCGCACGTGCGTGCCGGCGATCGTCTCCAATTCGGGCAACTCGAGGAGATCGTCGCCGTGGTATCCGTGATCCACGAGCAACTCGGCGAGGCCGCCCCCGCGCAACAGTCGGCGGTTGGCCTCCTCGCCGCCGAGCTCGATGCGGCGGGCGAGGTAGACCTCGGCGGTGGCGGTGGGCGGGAGGTCGAGGACCGGCGCGCACGTCCGCAACAGGGCAGCACCGAGAAACGAGTCGAAGTATGTGAAACCAGCCGGCGCCGGCGACGCCGACTCCGTGAGGAAGCTCTCGAATCCCATCCGGTCCCGCACGTCGCTCACGACGCTGTGCACGTGATGGTCGATCAAGGGCGCAGCTGCCACCGCCCGCACGGCGGACTCGCCGGCCATCAGTGACGCCACCTGGTCGCAAGCGCTACCTCGTCCGGGCTGGCGTCGGCGAACAGGGCGATCTCCGCCCGCCGGACGGCCGCGATCGTCTCGTAGAGAGGCTCGCCCAACGCTTCGCCCAGCACCGTGCTGGCCTCATAGGCTTCGAGCGCTTCGGGAAGGCTCGCCGGAAGGCGGGCGCCGCCGGCGGCTGCGAGCTCTTCCTCGGACAGCCCGGAAGGGTCGACCCGGACCTCCGGCGGCAGCTGCAACTCGTCGCGGATGCCGGCAAGCCCCGCCGCGAGCAGCGAACCGACCACGAGGTAGGGATTGGCGCTCAAGTCGAAGCACTTCACCTCCATGTTGGCGCCGCGACCCTCGTAACCGACGGTTCCCGTGACGAGACGGAGCGCTGTCTCCCGGTTCTCGAGTCCCCAAGTCTGGAACGCTCCCGCCCAGTGCTGGGGCACGAGACGCTGGTAGCTCGCCACGCTCGGGGTGCCGATCACGAGCAGTGCCGGCAGCTCGCGAAGGATGCCGGCTGAGAACGCCTCCGCTTCGGCGGTGATCCCATGGGGGCCATCGCCGCCGGCGAACAGGTTCTTGCCGTCACGCCAGGTGCTGACGTGCACGTGCCCGCCATTGCCGACCTGTCCGGCTACGACGCTCGGCGAGAAGCTCGTCCGCAGCCCGTGGTTGTGCCCGACTGCCCGGATTGTCTGGCGCACGAGGACCGTGTCGTCCGCCGCCCCGACAGGGTCCTTCGGTACCACCGACACCTCGAATTGGCCGGCTGCGTACTCCGGGTGGATCTGCTCGACGTCGATGCCTTGTGCCGCCAGTGCCCGCAGGAGATCGCGGAGGAAGTCGGAGCGGTCGATGAGGCGGGTCATGCCGTAGGCCGGGCCGAGGGTGGCCGGGACGAACACGTCTCCAGTGCCGGCGTCGGCGGCCCACTCGACTTCGAAGCTCATGGATGCCGACAGCCCCTCTGCGGCCGCCCGCGCCACCATCCGGGAGGCGAAGCTGCGGTGGCAGAGCGGGTGCGGCTCGCCGGAGCGGGTCCGGCGGTCGACGGGGGCCCACGCCCAGCCGGGCTGCGCCGCCAGCTCGACGAGGCGGGACACGTCCGGATAGAGGCGCAAGTCGCCGACCGGCCCGGTCGAAGTGCGGCTGGCGGTGACCGAGTCGTCGAGGACGAAGACGTCGAAGACGGGTGACATGCCCACGCCCGACGTCGTGGCCGCAACCAGGCGAGCCGTCGGGATGGCTTTGACCCGGGTGATTCCCGTGTTGTCCACGTAGTTGAGGGCGATGCCGGCGATGCCGCCCGCGGCCAGCTGCTCGGCCAGGACACCTGGCGACAGCCTGTGGGCGCTCGCCATCGCCGGCGCCGCCGCTGCGGTCTCGATCGCCCCTGTCGTATCGGTCACCATCGCCCCTCCCGCTTGCTGCACGTGTGCCGTCGCACTGACCCTGGCCGAGAACGACGAAGTCGCTTAACATACCGCCCATGGCGACCACGAGCGCCGTCGACGGGGGGGCCCAAGCGACATCCGGCCAGTCTCGTCTGCACGGCAAACTGACCATCTGGGCAGCAATCGGGCTCTCGGTGGGGCTCATGGCCCCGAGCATGGCTGCGAACATCAACCCGCAAGGGGCGGTGCCATTCGTCGGCCGGGCGATCCCGTTGTCCTTCCTCGTCGCGGCGGTGGGCATCCTGCTCGTCTCGTACAGCATCGCCAGGCTGTGCCAGCACTTCCACCACGCCGGCTCCGTATACGGCTTCGTCGGGGCGACCCTCGGCGTCCGTCCCGGCGTGGTCGCGGGCTGGGGACTGATCGGGACGTACATGTTCTACGCCGTCACGACCACCGTGGCCGCCGGCATCTTCGGCACGTCGCTCCTCGAGACGCTGAAGATCTGGACCAACGCGCCGACCTGGGCGCCGTTCATCCTTGCCGGCGCCTTCCTCGTGCTGATCGGCGTTCTCGCCTCCTCGCCGGTGCGGCGGGCGACCGGGGCACTCCTCGCCTTCGAAGGGGCCACGGTGGCCCTCATCCTGCTCGTGAGCGTGATCGTGCTCGTCAAGCTCGTCGGTGGCCACGCGCCGGGAGGCCACACCTTCACCTGGAGCGTCTTCAGCCTTCCGAAGGGTACCGGCACCTCGAAGTTGTTCCAGGGCGCGGTGTTCGGCTTCCTGTCGTTTGCGGGTTTCGAGGCGTCGGCCACCCTCGGCGAGGAGACCGCCCAGCCACGCCGGGACATCCCGCGAGCCATCATCGGCACGGTCATCTTCGGCGGCATCTATTTCGTGTTCGTCACCGCCATCGAGGGGATGGGCTTCGGCATCTCCAACGCCGACGTGGCGAAGTACGCGGGGACTGGCTCACTGCTCGGTTCACTCGGCTCGACGTACGTGACGGCATGGGTCGGCGACCTCGTGACGTTCGGGACGGTCGTGAGCGCCTTCTCGTGTGCGCTCGCATGCGTCGTCGGCTCGTCCCGCATGCTGTTCTCGTTGGCCCGCGACGCCTCCCCCGGTACCTTGCTGGCGCGGGTCTCCCGCTGGCGGACACCGGTCCCCGCCATCATCGGCATCCTCACCGGGGCCGTCATCGTGTACGTGATCTACGCCGGCGCGTTCGGTCAGACGGCGATCGACATCTTCGATACGTCCGGCACGATCGGGACGCTGATCCTGCTCGTCGTCTACCTGCTCGCCACGATCGGCGCCATCCGGTTGCTCTTCTTCTCAGGTGTCGCCAAGGTGCGGCGCTGGGAGATCGTTATCCCCGTGGCCGGAGCGCTCGTGCTCGGGTACACGCTCTACCGCAACGTCTGGCCGTACCCGACGGGCACCTATGCCTGGCTGCCCATCTGGGCCGGGGGCTGGCTCCTCGTCGCCGTCATCGCGGTGATCGTGGCGCCGAAAGCCGCCCGCCGGCTCGGTGCGATGCTCACCGAGGCCGACGGTCTGAAGCCCGCGGGTACGGATGGCACGGGCAGCGGGGGTCTCCCGGAACACGTGGAGCCGGCAGCGACGGGCTTCTGAGCAGCCCAGCAGTCCGTCTCCTCCATCTCTCTCGTCTCGGGCGGCGTCAGCCATGGGTAGCGCCATGTTCCGCCATGACATCGAGATGACCGAGCTCGTCCTCGACTTCTGCCGGCGTCGCCTGAGTCTCGATCCGGTGCCGCTCGACTTCGGCGGCACGCGCCCGCCAGCCGCTCATGCACTCGACGGCCTCCTCGGCGAGGAGGGCAACGATCCCGCCGCCGTCCTTCGGATCTTCAGTGAGCAGCTCGCCAGCTCCGTCGTCTCGTGCGACAGTGACCGATATCTGGCATTCATACCTGCGGCTCCGACCAAGGCGGCGCTCCTGTTCGACATGATCGTCTCCTGCTCCTCTTTCCCTGCCACCTCGTGGCTGGAGGCAGCGGGAGTCGTGATGGCGGAGAATCAAGCGCTCCGCGTCCTCGCCGACATGGCCGGCCTCCCCGCGCAAGCCGGCGGTTGCTTCGTCTCGGGCGGTTCCAACGCCAACCTGTCCGCCCTCGTCGTCGCACGCGAGACCGCCTCCGGTCGTGCTGGCACGACCACGGGAACCCGGCGCCGGGTCGCCGTCAGCAGCGAGGCGCACGCCTCTGTCGGGTTGGCGCTCCGCGTCACGGGCCTCGAACCCCTCGTCGTCCCGACCGACAACCACCGGTTCACGGGCGAGGCGTTCGCCGATGCGCTCGCTGCCGATCCCACTCCCGATGATGTCGTCGCCGTCGTCGCCACGGCCGGCACCACGAACGGCGGGATCGTCGACGACCTCGCCGGCGTCGGGCGCGTCGCCCGCGAGCACGGGATCTGGTTCCACGTCGACGGCGCCTACGGCGGCGCTGCGCTCTTCGCCGAGTCGGCCCGTCACCTCTTCGCCGGCGTGGAACAGGCGGACTCCTTCGTGGTCGATCCCCACAAGTGGCTCTTCGCCCCCTACGACTCGGCTGCACTGCTCTACCGAGACCCGAAGCTGGCCGAAGCGGTGCTCACTCAGCACGCCTCCTATCTCGACGTCATGCACACCGACGAGGAGGGCGCCTGGAACCCAGGCGACTACGCCTTCCACCTGACACGCCGAGCCCGAGGCCTGCCCTTCTGGTTCTCGCTTGCGGTGCACGGGATCGCCGCCTATCGAGACGCGATCGAGACGGTGCTGACGACGACCCGCGATACGGCGGAACTCATCCGGGCGAGCACACATCTCGAGCTGATCCGGGAGCCCGAGCTGTCGGTCGTCCTGTTCCGCCGGCCGGGCTGGGGACAGGACGACTACCGCGCCTGGTCGACGAGGCTGCTCGCCCAGCAGGTCGCCTTCGTGACGCCGACGTCCTGGGAGGGCGAGCCGGTCGCACGGTTGGCGTTTCTCCATCCCGACACCGGTCTCGATGTCGTCGAGGAGATCGTCGCCTCACTGGAATGAGGCGAACCCGGCGAGACGTCCCTCTTCCTACCCCTCGGTCACGCCTCGCAGCACGCCGGCGTTCGCGAACGTCGCCTGTAGCTCGCCGCGGAGCGAGTTCAGGTTCTTCGTGGTCCTGGCGGCGCCGATCGCTCCTCCCGTCCAACCCGACGACTCGCGCTCGATCCTGACGATGGTCTCGCCCGGACCGGCGGTCATCAGGCGGACACCGACCTTGAAGTACTGGGCGAACGCTCCGGCCACGATGTTGAGCGCCTTCGAGCCGCGCACGGCCGTGCCCGTCCACTCGTCCTGCCACGCCACCTCGAACTTCCGCTCCACGAGCGCCTGCTCAGCCGCGGCCCGCGCAGCGAGTGGATCACCCGTGACAACGAAGTCGATGTACTTGCTCGCCATGGTCCACATCCTCGCTCAGGGAGCCGGGACTGGTCGCCCGCTCGCTCGAGAAACGCTACCCGGTCGTGTCGGGCTCAGGACTGGCATGTCCAGGGAGTCGCAGACATCGGCTCGAGCAGCACCTTTGCGGGCGTCTCGTTGAACGAGCCTGTCCACTCGTCGACCCATTCGTAGTCGCCCGAGGTAATCGTCCGCGGCTGCCCGGTACATGCTGCTGTCGCGAGGTATCCCTGCGCCTGCCACGGGCCGAGCAACGACGTCGAGGTTGCGTACCCGGCTCGCACCGAGATCGCTCCGATTGCGGACTTGGTACCCGAGCAGTATCCGCATCCTGGATCGGAATACGTCATCTCCCAGGTTCCATTCGCCAGCTGATAAGCGCCTTCACCTTCAGCCAGCGCCAGGCCGGCAAGATGGTGTGAACCGATGCCGTCGCCGTTCGTCCAGTTGCCGTCGAGTTGCTCTTCGGCAAGGGCTTGATTCGAACAGATGATGACCGGCCGCCCTACCGGCTGGGTGACGATGGAGAAGTCGCCGTGGTCGTCGCACTCCTTCAGCGCCGGCTTGTGAGTCGAACCGTGGGGCGCTCCCGCTTCTGCCCCGCACGGTCCGGCAGGCCCGTTGCAACCCATGACCCAATAGGCATTCGCGTGAAATCGATACCAGTCCGCCGGTGCGTTGAACCAGAGGATGTACACGCCGTCGGTCCGCCGAATCATACGCGGATTGAAACAACCGGCTCCACGCCATCCACAGACTTGCTGCCAGGTGAGGGAATGATCAACCTTAAAGCCCGTGTCGTCCACTTTGGCAGAGGGGTTGAAGAGCAAGGTCGGCTTCGACCATGGTCCAGAGGGGGAGCTCGCCGTCGCCACTCCGAATCCGCAGAATGGCGTGTGATTCGTTCTCCATTCGAATCCACACCCGTACCTGGTCCCGTACATATACCAGGTGCTGCCGACTTGGACGATGGTGCCGTCATGCAGGTCGAGTCCGGAGACCGTCACGGGACCAAGAGTCGTCGCCGACGAGGCTGGAACCCCGTAGAGAGCCAAGACAGCGGCGGCAATAAGTGTCATGACCACTGGCAGGATCTTCACGCTTCCAGCTCCCTCGCTGCAATGACGACTGACCAGGTCCCCGCCCGCCAGCCATCCGGTTTGCGAACTCTAGCCGTTGCTGGGACCTGATCTTCCCGAAGTCTTCATCGGCGCGCTGCTCCTCAAGGCGTAGGCGGAAAGCGTCGATGATTCATGAGGAACGTCGAGACGAGGGACACGTGACGACATCGCAGGATGGCGCGCCGGCCAGGCCGCCTGAACCCCGTATGGGCGAGCCAGGCGCGCCAGTCCGCCGGCGCTATGAGCCACGGAGCCAACGCCGATGATCACCCACTCGACCTCGAGCCGTCGCGCGTCGTCGGTGAGCTTCCTCGGGCAGGATCCGCAGGCAACGCTCGCCTGGTCCCAGGGCTCCGACGGTGAGCAACGACTGGCGCGACACCTCCAACGTGCGCTCGCCGATCGTGTCGTACTGCTTCACGACCGAACCGTGCCGAGAACGCTCGGCACGATCGAACACCTTGCTGTCGCCGAATCGGGCATCTGGGTGATCGACGCGAACAACTCATCGGGTTCCGTGGAGCGCCGCGACGTCGGGCCGTGGCTCAGCGTCGACCATCGCCTCTACGTCGGTGGCCGGAACGTCACCCGGCTCGTGGACGAGCTCGGTTGGCAGGTCGGCGCCGTGGAGTCAGCGCTGGGTGATCTCGATCTGCCGGTTCACGGTGCCCTGTGCTTCACGGACGCCAGCTGGCAGCTCTTCCGCAGGCCATTCCAGATCCGAGACGTCTGGGTCACGTGGGCCGACGCCTTGACACGGGCGCTGGCGGCGCCAGGTCCTCTCTCTGACGGGGACGTGATGCAGACGGCCCTCGGGCTCGCCGAGACACTGCGTCCGGCGTCTTCGGCATCGAGGTAACCCGTCCCGGCGGAACGTGCCGCCGGAGGCTCAGATCTTCGCCCGGCGTTGCACGAAACGAAGTATCTCGATGTGCTTCTCCGTGTCGAGCAGCATGAGTCGGACGAGGAGCGCCCACAACGTCGTGTCCTCGACGTCGTGCAGTTCCTTCATGAGCTGACGCAGGTGCTTGGCATCATCTCGTTCCACGGCGAGGAAGCGCTTCGTCGCATCGACCAGCTCCTTCTGATCGTCGAGATGACGGAGCCACGGGATCTCCGGCGAGGTGTCGTTGTTGATGAGCGCCCTCACTGCGTCGGCGAGCTGCGCCATCCACCGGTGATGGCGCTCCTCGTCCTCCAAGATGAGATTGACGAGGAACCGAACGTCAGGAGCATCGGTACTCGACGCGAGCTCGCGGTAGTCGTCCTCGATGTGCTCCTCCGCCGCCACGTGTCCCTGCACCATCTGCAGCAAGGTTCCCTCCCACACGCTTGCACCGGGTGCGGTGTCGGTCATGATCGCTTCCTCCTTGTGTAGCTCCATGATCCGGGCTCGGGATCCGTCCTCACAAGAGTCCAAGGTCCCATCGTCGGATCGTCGGTGTCCGGCGGCGCCGTCACGGCGTCGGCTGCCATCACTTCAACGCCTCGCAAGGCGAAGCGCCTGCCAAATGCGCTCGGGCGTGATCGGTAGCCGGTCGAGCTCAACACCGAAGTCGGCGAGGGCGTCGCATATGGCGTTGGCGACCGCGGCGGCAGGGGGGATGCACCCGACTTCGCCCGCCCCCCGCACGCCGAGCGGCGTCACCGGCGACGGCACGGACGTGTGCAGAAGCTCGATCGGCGGAAGGTCGCAGGCAGTCGGGGCGAAGTAGTCCATCATCGTGCCGTTGAGGAGCTGGCCGGTCTCGGGGTCGTAGATGAGCTCCTCCGCCAGGGCGGCGCCGAGGCCCTGAGCGAGGCCACCTCTGACCTGGCCCTCGATGAGCTTGGGATTGACGGGCGTGCCGCAGTCGTGCACCATCACGAACTTCTCGATCTCGAACTCGCCCGTCTCCGCGTCAACGCTCACGACGGCTGCCGCCGTGCCGAAGGAGTACGCAGCTCCCGGCGCCTCGAAGTGTGACGTCTCGTCGAGCCCCGGATCCTCGCCCGGCGGGAGGCCCTGGCCGAGAATCGCCCGATTGAAGACGCCGGCAAGCGGCGTCGTGACCGAGTCATCCGACGTGTGCCTGATGACGTCGCCGGCGATCTCGAGGTCGTCGGTCGACTCGACCCCGAGCATGTGGCCCGCGATCCTGAGTGCCTTGTCCCGGAGCCGCCCGCACGCCTCCTGCAGCGCCCCGGCAGCAGCGATGACCGTCCGTGAAGCGAACGCCCCCGTGTTGAGTGGAGACGACCCCGTGTCGCCGACGTGCACGCGGACCGCTGCATAGTCGCAACCGAAGAACTCTGCCGCCATCTGGGCGAACACCGTCTCGTTGCCCTGGCCGATGCAGGAGACCCCGGAATAGAGGTCGATACCACCGGAGCGGTTCGCACGCACCGTGACACTCTCGTGCGCCCCGAACTGCGAGCCGCGCCCGGCGAGGAACTTCGCGCTCGCATAGCCGGTCCTCTCGACATACGACGAGAACCCGACGCCCCGGTATCGGCCGTCGCCGCCGCGCGCCTCGTGCCTCCGCAGCCGGTGACCTGCCCAGTCGACGGCCTCGGCCGCCATGCGGAGGCAGCGCTCGTAGTCGCCGCTGTCGTAGACCGCTCCAGTCGGGTTGACCCACGGGAGCTCGTCGGGCTTGACCATGTTCATCGCCCGCAACTCGACCGCATCCATGCCGAGCCGGCGGGCGAGCTGATCCATGAGACGCTCGTAGGCGAAGTTCACCTCGGGCTGTCCGTAGCCTCGGTAGGCGCCGATCGGCGTCTTGTTCGTCAGCACGACGCGCCGCTCGACGTATCCGTCGTCGACTTTGTACGGCCCGTTGAAGACGACGGTGGACAGTTGCGACGAGCCGAAGGGCGAGTTCAAGCCGCCGAGGTCATTCGAGTAGACGTCTGTCATGGCGAGGATGCGCCCGTTGGTACGAGCAGCGATGCGGTAGTCGTGGATGGACTCACGGGCGTGCGTGGTGGCACGAAAATGCTCGGAGCGGTCCTCGACGAACCTCACGGGACGCAGCAGCGACATGGCGTGGAGGCAGGCCAGGACGTCCTCCGGATAGATTCCCAGCTTCAGCCCGAAACCCCCGCCGACGTCTTCGGCCAGCACCCTCACGTCGCTCTCGCTGATCCGAAGCGACTCGGCGAGCTGCTTGCGGATCAGGTGGGGCACCTGGGTCGAGGTGTGGACGACGAGCTCCCGGGCGCCGGGCCGCCACTCGGCCACGACGGCGCGAGTCTCCATCGGCAGGCCGGTGACGCGGTTCACGAAGAAACGCCCCTCGACGACCACGTCCGCCTCGGCAACACGGGCGGCGACGTCGCCGGCTCCCTGCGGGTTGGCCACGAGCAGGTTGCTCTCGAGGACATCAGGATGGAGGACGGGTGCCCCGGGCAACAAGGCCGTCACGGCATCGGACACGTGCGGAAGCGGCTCGTAGTCGATCTCGACGAGATCGAGGGCGTCCTCGGCGACATGCCGGCTCGTCGCCGCGACACTCACGACCGGCTGGCCTTCGTAAGTCGCCACATCTCGGGCAAGGGCGAAATGGGCGATGGAGGGCGCGCCGGGCACCGGTCTCAGTATCCCGATCGGCCCGCTGCGTCGGGCGACTTCGGCACTGGTAAGGATCTCCACAACGCCCTCGAGGGCGAGGGCACCCGTGACGTCGACCGACAGCACTCGGGCGTGCGGGTAGGGACACCGTCCCACGGCCATCTCGAAGGCCCGCGACGGTTCGACGTCGTCGGTGAAACGCCCGGCACCGCGCAACAGGCGGTCGTCCTCCTTGCGCAGGGCGTCGGTCCCCACGACTCGCATCCGCGCCGGCGCCGCGGGTGCCAGCCTGACGGGCGGGCGCACGTCGACGTCACTCACTGACGAGCTCACCAAGCGCAGGAGCGAGCTCGAGCAAGCCTTCGGAAGCGAGATGCACCTCGACGGCGTTCACGACGAACTCGTATCCCGTGCACCGGCACAGGACGCCGGCGATCTCCTCGCGGATCTGATCGCGAGTCAGGTGGCGGCCCGCGGCGACGAGAGCCGTCACCGTCATGAGCATGCCCGGCGTGCAGAAGCCACACTGAAGTCCGTGCTCCTCCTTGAAGCGCCGCTGGAGCGGGCTCAAGTCGTCGCCGGCGCCGGCGAGGGACTCGACGGTCTCGACCCGGCGTCCGTCGGCCTGCGCGACGAACACGAGACATGACTTCACCGCCTCGCCGTCGAGCAGCACCGTGCACATCCCGCAGACGCCCTGTTCGCACCCGACGTGGGTGCCGGTCAGGCCGAGACGGTGGCGGAGGAAGTCGGCCAGGTGCAGTCGAGTCGGCACCTGCTCGGTGACGGTGGTGCCATTGACATCGAGCGAGACCACGACGTTCGGCTCGCTCAGGCCGAGCGGCATCGAGTCCAGATCCCTCGAGTTCATCTGCCCTCGGCTCGTGGTTGACGCGGGAGCCGCCGATACCGCAGAAGTGCTGCCAAGCTGAGGAGCACCGAGACAGCACTCAATGCGGCGGCGACCTTGCTCCAGCGGTCGGAGCCAAGATCGCCGGACGACGGGACTCGCACAGCGCCGAAAGTTCGCACACCCTCGCCGTCCGACGCTTCGGGCCGGGCGGTGGCGGCGGACCCCCGGGCTCCCGGTAGCGCTGGCGACTCTCCGTTCAAGGCGCGCCCCAGGTTCGTGGCGAACTCGGCCGTCGCCTTGGCGGCCTGCTTGGCCACGACCTTCTGGCCGACACTGCCGAGCGCGCCCGCCAGCGCCATTTCGCCATCGAGGACGATCCGCGTGCCCCCGTCGGATGCCGTGAGTGCCAGGGTGTTCTCCGTGCGGAGGTTGCCGATGGCACCGCGCACGCTTCGGCCCGTCACCCGGAAACGGATCAGCTCGAGCGGAACTCGCTCGAGGACAGCGACCTTCGCCTCGAAAGTGGCCGACATCGGGCCGATGCTCTGAGTGGCGCACACGTGCACGTTGTCGTCGTCGAGCACGCTGACCGACTCCACGCCCGGCATGCAGGCGGCAACCGCTTCAGGTTGCTCGAAGAACCTCCACACGTCCTCCACGCCATGAGGGACGACGAATTCCTCGTGCAGCTTCATCAACGATCCCTTCTTTGCTCGCCGGCCACGCGGCCTCGTTCGCCGGCGGCACCCAGGGCCCGGAGGACGCGAGTCACGTATACGGGCACGAGGTGGCGCCGATACTCGGCCGAGGCACGAACGTCATCGGGTGGGTCGACCACCTCGAGGGCGAGCTCGGCGGCAACGGTGATGGCGTCTCCGGACAGGCTTCCACCGCAGAGCGCTGCACCGGCTGCCGTGGCGATCACCGGTGTGGGGGCCACCCCACCGAGCCCGACGCGGACGTCAGTCCACGTCCCGTCCTCGCCACGATCGCCGACGGCCGCCACGCTGACGACGGCAAAATCGTTGTGACGCCTGCACACCTCGGCGAAGGCGGAGTACGCCGGAGCCGAAGGCACGACGACCTCGGTGAGGACTTCGCTCGGCTCGAGGACGGTGACGTATGAGTCGACATAGAGCTCCGAGACGGGAATCTCACGCGTCCGCTCCAGCCCGGTCACCATCACGGATGCCCCGAGCACCATGCAGGCGAGCGGGATCTCGCCGGTCGGATCGCCCTGGCACAGGCTCCCACCGATCGTGCCCCGATTGCGCACCTGACGATCGCCGACATGTCGCACGACGCCCGCGAGCAGACCCAGCCGATCGGCGATCACGGGCGAGTGCTCAAGCTCGACGTGACGGACGAGCGCACCGATCCTCGTGGTCTCACCGTCCGCGACGACGCCCCCAAGGGCCCGTATCCCGTGCAGGTCGACGAGTGCGTCGGGGCGGAGAAGGCGCATGTTCATCATGGGAACAAGGCTTTGCCCGCCGGCGAGCAGGCGTGCCGAGCCCTCGTAAGCGGCGAGCAGGCGGACGGCATCGTCGACCGATGATGCCCGGTGGTACCCGAACGGTGCCGGCTTCACGGGCACGCCTCGCGGGGCGCACACGGTTCGGATGCTGCGTTGTCGGCGGCTCCCTTCGACATCGATTGCATACAAGCATACGATAGGGCTGTGATCAACCCCTCACGTTCGACCGAGATGCCGAGCCTCCGTGCATTCGGTGCGGATTCCCTGCATTCCGCCTCGGTGCGCGGAGAGCGGACAGCTGACGCCGTTGCGAGGCGGATTGCCCAGTCCATCCTCGACGGCGAGCTCATGCCCGGAACGCGCCTCACCGAGGAGGCGCTGGCAGCTCGATACGAGGTCAGCAGGACGCCCATCCGCGAGGCGCTCATCGCCCTGTCGACCAACGGGCTCGTCGAGCTGACGCGCAATCGGGGTGCCACGGTTCTTCAGCTCACCGCAGCCGACGTGACCGACGTCTACCAGCTGCGGGCGCTGCTCGAGTCAGAGGCCGCCCGCCTGGCGGCGCCGAAGGTGACGGCGGAGCTCGCCGACCTGCTCGACAAGAGCTGCGACCGCTTGGCTGAGCTGCACGGCGCTCCTGCCTCAGAACAGCTGGCGGCCGACACCTTCTTCCACTACACGATCGCGGCGGCATCTGGTAGCGCCCGCCTCCAGGCGCTCATCCGGCAGGTCTCAGCCGTACCGGAGGCATACCGCTCTTTCATCGCCTACACCGGAGACGACATGAGCGAGGCCGAACGGCAGCACCGGGCGATCGCCGCCGCCCTCCGGCGACACCGAAGCGCCCAGGCCCGGTCCCTCATGCGAGCACACGTCAGCTGGGCAGGACGCCTTGCCCTACTGCGGCTCGAAGGCCGCCTCGCTCCGAGCTAGCTTGCCGATCCAAGGGCGACCGTGAGCGACACGAGCACACTCGGGGAAATGGGCGACGGCATGAACGAGCCGGTCCCCGATCCAGCCCGCGTCGCGCCCACCGGCAGCATCCAGGCGCTGGCGACGGCTCTCGACCTGCTCGAATGCCTGGCCGGCGAGCCGGAGCTCGGCGTCGCGGAGCTCGGCCGGCGCCTCGGCATCGCGAAGAGCAGCGCCCACCGGATCGTGACGACGCTCGCCGCCAGGGGCTACGTCCAGCGGGTGCCGGCAACGCGCCGGTGGCGTCTCGGCATTCGCCTGCACGAGCTCGGCGAGCTCGTCGCATCGCGGAGCCAGTTGCGCGACCACGCCCTCCCGCTCCTCGAGACCTTGCGTACCCAGACGGGTGAGACTGTTCACCTCGCCGTCCCGGAAGGTGCTCAGATGTTCTACGTCGAGCGGCTGGAGAGCTATCACGGGCTGCGCTTCTCGTCGCGCGTCGCCCGGGTGCGGCCGATCTACCTCACGAGCTCCGGCAAGGCAGTGGCGGCGTTCAACACGGCAGTGGCCGAGGCGGCGCTGGCGGCGGGCTTCGTCCCGAGGACGCCGAGAACGATCCGGACGCCCGAGCAGTTCCTGCGTTGCCTTGCCGAGACGCGCGAGCGCGGTTACGCCTTCTCGATCGAGGAGGACGAGCCAGGACTCGCCTCGGTGGCCGCGCCCGTCCTCGACCACACCGGCGTGGCCAGAGCAGCTATCTCGGTCGCCGGGCCCGTTGCCAGGGTGTCCGCACATCACGTCAGTGAGATGGCACGGCGCGTCCAGGCGGCCGCCCGCCAGTTGATGAGCATCGAGTCGGTCTGGTGGGACGGCTCTGACTACCGCTGAGCAGCGCTCGCTTCGTTCCGCCCTTCAGAACATTGTTCCGTGTCACGGAACGCCGCCCTTCCAATTCCTCGCGCTACCCCCCATCATGTGGCGGTAACGGCGTAGCGCCGGCAAAAGGGGGAGGGCTTGGACAAGGCCCGGGGGTCATTCCGGAATCCGTACGACATCGAGCGGCCTCCGGGCGCCGAGGGCTGGGAGTCGATGTACCCGGCCTATTTGCTGTTCGGTGACGAGATGCGCGAGCGCGACGAGCAGAAGCTCTGGTTCTTCGACCAGATGCACAACCCCGAGCCGCTCTACCCCTTTGACCTCATGATGCCGGAGAGCTGGCTCGTTTCGCTCAACCAATACACGACCCGAGTCTGGAACCTGCCGACTGCCCTCGGCATCGAGCACCGCATCGTCAACGGCTACCTGTACCTGAGCCCCAACGTCATCGACGACGCCGCCATGATCGCGGAGCGGGAGCCCGTCTTCCTCGAGCGGGCACGGCACTACTTCGAGAACTGGGACGAGATCTACGACAAGTGGGTAGCGAAGGCGACCGATTGCATCGAGCGCCTGAAGAAGATGAGCTTCTCGCCGCTCGCCGAGCGCGAGCCGTTGTCAACGGTGACGAGCGCGCGGGGCACCACGACGGCGTTCGACCTTCTCACGAGCTACAGCCGCTTCCTCGAGAACATGCACGAGATGGCGTATTACCACTTCGAGATGCTGAACCTCGCGTATGGCGCCTACCTCACGTTCCTCGAGTTCTGCCGCGGCCATTTCCCGGCAATCACCGACGACCTCGTCGCTCGCATGGTCGCCGGGATCGAGGTCATCCTCTATCGTCCCGACGCCGAGCTGCGGCGCCTGGCCGCGCTGGCCGTCGAGGTCGGAGTCGGCGACACCCTTCGATCGGGCGGCGAGCCGTCGGAGGTGATCGCGCTCCTGCAGGAATCGCCGGCCGGTCGCGAGTGGCTCGACGAGCTCGAACGGGTGAAGGACCCCTGGTTCTGGTACTCGACGGGTGCCGGCTACTGCCACGCCAACCGGGCGTGGATCGACGACCTACGCCCGCCGTTCGCGGCCCTGGCCGACTACGTGGCGCGCGTCGAGCGGGGCGAAGACCTCTCCCGGCCACTCGAGCACCTCCGCTCGGAGCGCGAACGGATCGCTCAGGGCTATCGCGGCCTGCTCGACGACGACGCCGCCGTCGCCTTCGACAGTCTTCTGGCATTGTCTCGACAAGTCTTCCCGTTCGTCGAGAACCACAACTTCTACGTCGAGCACTGGCACCACTCGATCTTCTTCGACAAGGCACGGGAGCTCGGCTCCGTCTTTGTCGCCGCCGGTTTGCTCGACTCCGACGACGACATCTTCTTCTTCCACCGCTACGAGGTGTACCAGCTGCTCTACGAGATGGAGGCTCGCTGGGCGCTCGGCGTGACCACACGTAGCGAGACGCTCTGGCGCGACGAAGTGGCACGGCGACGGCGAATCTATGCGGCGCTCGAATCGTGGCAGCCCCCGTCGGCCCTCGGCGTCCCGCCCGAGACCGTGACCGAGCCGATCACCGTGACGCTGTTCGGCATCAACTCCGACACGATCGGCCGCTGGCTGAAAGCGGAGCACGGCGGAGGCTCCGAAGACTCGTTCGGCGGGTTGGCAGCGTCCCCCGGCACGGCCGAAGGTGTCGCCCGGGTCGTGCATCGAGTGGAGGAGCTGGAGGATCTCGTCCAAGGCGAGATCCTCGTATGCCCGCTCACTGCGCCGAGCTGGTCGATCGTGTTCGCCCGCATCTCGGCCGCTGTCTCAGACGGCGGCGGCATCATGTCGCACGCTGCGATCGTTTCTCGTGAGTACGAGCTGCCGGCCGTGGTGGCGACCGGTGTCGGGACGAAGGTTGTGCGCACAGGCGACCGTCTGCGCGTGGACGGCAACACCGGGCTCGTCACGATCCTCGAACGCGCCCCGGCAGACGGCACGCCCGCTGCCGATCCGAGCACCAGCCGCGAGGCAGTCGGCGCGTGACGGAGGTCGAGGTGGATCAGAGCTACGTCGTCGAGACGACGGAGTGCCAGCCGGAGCATGTCGCCGAAGTCGGTGGCAAGTCGGTCGGACTCGGGTCGTTGCTCCGCGCCGGGCAGCGGGTCCCCTCCTCATTCGTGGTGACCGCCGCTGCGTACTCGAGCTGGTCCCGCTCCGAACCTCGTCAGATGAGCGACGCCATCCGTTCTGCCGTCGCGGCTGGATATCGGCGGCTGTGCGAGCGCACGGGCACTGACGTGGCGGTCGCCGTGCGCTCGAGCGCAACGATCGAGGACTCGAGCGAGGCGAGCTGTGCCGGGCAATTCCGCACGTTCCTCGGAGCCAGTGGCGTGGACGAGGTCGTCGACCAGGTCGAGCAGTGCTGGCTCTCCGCCTTCAGCCCGCACGTGGACGCATACCGCGCCGAGCGCGTCGTCGATGCTTCGAGCGCCGGCGCCGACAGCCGCGTCGCCGTCATCGTCCAGGAGCTCGTGGACGCGCGGGTGGCGGGCGTGATGTTCACCCAGCACCCCCGGACTGGCGACCGGTCCCTCGTCGTCATCGAGGCGAGCTACGGGCTGGGTGAGGCCGTCGTCGGCGGCGAGGTAACCCCGGATCTGTTCGAGGTCAACAAGATCACCCGGCAGGTCCACCACCGCTCGCTCGGCTCAAAACCTCACGAGCACCGCGTCGCACCAGGCGCTCACTCGGTCGCGACGCTCCCGGTGACCCCCGATCGCCAAGCGGAATGGTCCGT
>JBEKMC010000150.1:0-7039 GCA_050008715.1 Acidimicrobiales bacterium
ACCTTGGTGGCACCGGTGAAGCCGGTGCCGGTGATGGTGACGGTGGTGCCCCCCGCTGTCGTACCCGTTGACGGTGCGATTCGAGTGACTCCCGAGACGGGGGTCACGTACGTGAAAGGGGCGATGGCCACCACCGGCTCACTGGTCCCTCCCGCCGTACTGACATGGATGTCTTGAATGCTGGGACCCTGAGCTGGTGAAACGGCGGTGATCACGGTGTCAGAAACCACCGTGTAACTGGCGGCTGGTACCGCGCCGAAGAGAACCTTGGTGGCACCGGTGAAGCCGGTGCCGGTGACGGTGACGGTGGTGCCCCCCGCTGTCGTACCCGTCGGTGGCGCAACTCCAGTGACAGTTGGCAAGGGCGGATTTCTGTGATTGCTCGCGATCTTGTGATCCGTAGAGGTGTGATGGTTGGCCGCTGTCGAGCATCCGGCGATCACCAATGCCAAGGTGACGACCAGGGCCGGCGGCCTCCGTCGTCGAGCTGACTTTGGACCTGTTGCTCTTTCCCCTTCTTCCACGACCCGAGTGTCGCATTGTCGTGACCGACAGGCAATCTCTCAACTCGCCAGCGATACAGCGCCAGGTTCATCCTCTCGCCATGCTCCCATTCCGAGTGACTCGGCCGCACCGGAACGCCGCGAACTGGTGGGCAACGACGCGGTGCTGGCACCCGTGATGGCTGAGATATGTTTTCCGGTGTGCGAACCAGATCGCGGGTCTTCTGGATCGTGTTAGCAGCCTTGGTGATCTTCCTTGCGTTCACGGCGAAGCTGTTCATCTGGCCACAGACCAACGCACCGCGTAGAGCTGGGGCCATCGTCGTTTTGGGCTCGAATACCGCCGACGACATTCGGCGGGTCGCCGAGGGGGAGAGACTGTTCAAGGCTGGGGACGCCCCATTGCTCGCGATCTCCACGGGCCTACGGTGTCCGATCGACGTAACCACGAGGATCACGTGTTTTTCACCGAGCCCAGATACCACGCAAGGTGAAGCGCGATTCATCAGACGAATGGCACAAAGGGACCACCTGCGGTCGGTGATCGTCGTCGCAGGAAGACCCCAGGCCACGCGTGCTCGACTACGAGTCGAACGCTGTTTCGCCGGAGTGATCGAAGTGGTGGGAGTGGATCCAAGGTCTTTCGAGCAGTGGATCTATCAGATCGCCTACGAGTGGGGCGCGACGATCAAGGCGCTGACGATCCAACGAGGCTGTTGACGTGCCACACACAAGCCTCCGCCAGGGTCAGGGGGCCAGCCGTTAGCACGCTCGTACGCGTCTAAGCTCTCCAACGTAGGTACCGTTCGTGTCTGGTGTGCTCACAATGGAAGGGCGTTGACTTTCGCAATGGGCGCTTAGATCTTCGGGGACGTAGCTCAGCTGGTAGAGCACCTGCTTTGCAAGCAGGGGGTCGTGGGTTCGAGTCCCATCGTCTCCACTCGACGGGACACGAACCGGGACTCGAACCGACCCTTGCCACACTCCCGAGGCCGAGCGATCAGGGCACGACAAGGCAGTCAACGTCATCCGTAGTACGGCTACCCGAACCCCAAATGCGGGTGCATGCACGATCGATAACCACGGTGTCGGGGACCATCCTGGAGGGATGAGCTCATCGGCCCCTCCCGGCGACGTCGGAGGCAGTGCCTCTCAAGGTGACTTACCGTCAGGTCTTCGAGGATGGCTACTGGTCTACATGGTCGGTCTGGCCATACAGGCACTACATGGACTCGAGCTGACGGTGGGCGCCACCGTGATTTTCGCCGACCCAGCCCGAGCGGGCCTCACCTCGTTCGTCCCACTCGAAGCATTGTTGTTCTACGTGATCACGAACGTCGTCCTGGCCATTTACACCGCCTTGGTGCTCTCCCTCATGATCCGGCGGCGCAGATCAGCAATTGTGAACAGCATCGTCCTGAATTGCCTTACCGTGCTCTTTCTGACGTTATGGCATCTCTTCGGCGAGAAGTCGCCCGTGGGCACCATTGTCGACTCCCTCCCCGGGTTGATAGGCATTGCCTACATGCTTTGCTCGAGGAGGGTAAGCGGCACCTTCATTTGTGCCCGGGGCGGAGCGCCTTCGTTGAGCAGCGAACAATCCCCATGAGGGCGGTCATTGTCCAATCTCGTCGGCTTGCGTCGACAAAACTCGACTGGATGGCTAGCTCATCGATGACTCGGTCGCCTGCGTCGGGCGGCGTCTCGCTTGGCTCGAGTCCCTGGGTGATGGTCGCCAAGGAGCCGTTCACCCGAAGGTCTTGGCGTGAGCTGCTCTACGCGTTGGTGTCTTTCCCGCTCGGGGTTTTCGGCTTCGCTTTTGTGATCGCGACGCTGTTCTTCGGTGCCTTGTACTCGGTTTTCGCGGTGGGGCTGGTGGTGCTCGCGGCATCCACCTTGGCGGTGCGTGGCCTGGGAGCGCTCAATCGGGACATAGTTCGAAGGCTTCTCCACGAGGATGTCTCTCCGCCGCTGCCATTCCGACCGAGGCCGGGCGTCGTCGGCTGGGTCCGCTCTGGCGTCACTGACCGCCCGGGCTGGCGTGCCCGCGGGTACCTGGTGGTCAAGTTCCCGCTCGCCCTTGCGAGCTTCATCGCGGTGATTGCGCTGCGAATCGGCAGTCTGTGGTTCATCCTGTCCCCCGTACAGTGGGCTGCCAACGTCGGCACTGAAAAGCTACAAAGCGATGGTGCTGCCCACCACTATGTGATCGACTTCGGCTCGTTCTACTTCGACACGTGGCAGCGGACCCTGTTGCTCGTCGGGATCGGCGCGGTTGGCTGGTGGCTCGCACCGTGGGTACTGCGCGCGATCTTGTACTTGGACCGGCATCTGGTCGCCGACCTTCTGGGCTCGACGTCGCTGCCATCCCGCGTCCACCAACTCGAACGGGCTCGTGCCGGCGCGGTCGATGACGCCTCGGCGCGCCTGCGCCGCCTCGAACGTGACCTCCACGACGGCGCCCAAGCCGAACTGGTGGGGCTGGCCATGAAGCTGGGCCTGGCACAAGAGAAACTAACTCAGGCGCAGCGGCACGGCTTTCCCGAAGTCGCTCAAGCCCGGCGGTTGGTGGACGACGCCCACGATCGCGCCGACGCCGCTCTCCGCCAACTGCGCGATCTTGCCCGCGGGATCCATCCTCCAGAACTAGAACACGGCCTTCAGTCTGCACTCGGCACCCTGGCGGCCCGGAGTCCACTCCCAACCCGGGCTACCGTGACGCTGACAGAAAGGCCATCACCGGCAATCGAGGAAATCGTGTACTTTTGCGCAGCTGAGCTGGTGACCAATGCAGTCAAACACAGTGGCGGATCCGCCGTGTCGCTCCAACTGGCCCAAGACGGCGATCTGTTGCGCCTGACCGTCGCCGACGACGGGGTCGGCGGCGCGCAAATCGCTGGTAACGGACTGAGCGGCCTAGCCGAGCGACTCTCCACCGTCGACGGTCAGCTGAAGGTCGCCAGTCCGATCGGCGGTCCGACGGTACTCACCGCGGAACTACCCGCTAAGCCGTGAGCGCGGCGCCGGCCTTGCGAGTGGTGGTCGCCGAAGACTCGGCCGTGATCCGGGCGGGGATCGTTGAGATCCTGGCGGACCGCGGTCACGACGTACCCGCGGCTGTGGGCGATGCTGCCTCGCTGATCGAGGCCGTCGTCGAGCACCGCCCAGATCTGGCTCTCATCGATGTCCGGATGCCACCCACCTACACCGACGAGGGCCTCCGGGCCGCGCTCACGCTTCGAGATGGCCAGCCCGATCTCCCAGTGCTGGTCTTCTCCCAATACGTTGAAACCCGCCTCCTGGCCGAACTCCTCGGCCGGCGCGGGTCCCAGGGTGCCGCCGGCATCGGCTACCTGCTCAAGGACCGGGTTGGCAATGTGGCCGAGTTCATGGACGCGCTTACCAGAGTTGCCGCAGGCGGTACGGCTCTCGACCCTGAAGTCATCGCCGAGCTCATCGGCGCTGGTGGGCAAACTAGGGCGCTCAGCAACTTGACCGCCAGGGAACGCGAAGTGCTCTCCCTAATGGCCGAAGGTCGGTCCAACGTGGCAATCGCCAGGCGCCTTGTGGTGTCGGAAAGAGCAATTGAGAAGCACATCAGCAACATCTTCCTAAAACTCGACCTACCACCGTCTGACATCGACCACCGACGGGTCCTCGCCGTGCTCGAGTACTTGAGGTAATAGCTGTCACAGATGCGGTGCGAGAGCCCGGCTGTTTCGGCTCCAATTTGACCGCCATCGCCCATCTGACCAACTGGCGAGGATCGACGAGGTGCTCGATCTCGTCGGTCTGACCTCAGCGGCCGATCGGCGAGTCGGAGAGTTCTCTCTGGGCATGCGTCAACGGCTCGGTCTCGCCACCGCCCTGTTGACCGAGCCGGAGATCCTGATCCTCGACGAGCCTGCCAACGGGCTCGACCCCGAAGGCGTCCACTGGCTCCGTCAACTGCTGCGCGACGTGGCCGCCGAAGGCCGGACCGTCCTCGTGTCCAGTCATGTGCTCGCCGAGGTCGCCCACACCGTCGACAGTGTCGTCATCTTGGACCGCGGCCGGCTCGTCACCCATTCCGCCCTCGATGAGCTCACAGTCGGCGTCGCACGAGTTGTGCGTATCCGCACGCCCAAGGCCGATGAACTACGCCTCGCCCTCGAACTCGGCGCCCAGGTGCAGGCAGTGGCGCCAGAGCGCCTCGCGGTCAGCCGCTCCAGCCCGGAACTGATCGGGAATCTCGCTGCCGAGCGATCGATACCGATCTTCGGGAGCGAGACCGAATCCATCGACCTTGAAGACATCTTCCTCAAACTGACCAACCACACCGCTACCGCCGAGGCACTTCGGTGACGCTCCTCGTCCGTGTTGAACTCCTGAAGTTGCGCACGGTGCGCACCACCTACGCCTTACTGCTCACCGTCGCCGTGCTCACCGAACTGTTCGTCGTCCTTGAGTCGTTCGAAGCTGGAAAAACTTCGGGCCCGTACGCCACAGCGTCGCTCGCAACGGCAGCCGGTCAAGCGACGGTCACGACCCTCACCAATTGGTCCATGATTCTAGCCACGGTGCTCGGGTTCGTCATTGCGAGTGGCGAGTTCCGCCACGCCAGCTCCATGCTCACTTATCTCGCAACGCCTGTCCGCAAACGCGTTCTGCTCGCCAAACTGCTTGCCGCCGCGATCGTCGGAGCCATCTTTGGTCTGGTCGCAGCCGCCGTGTCGACCGGTCTCGGCATCACCTTCATCGCTGGACACGGCGACCCCATAGTGCTCGGAGCCGCCGCCATGCTCGGCCATGTTGCCGGTTCCATGGTCGGTGCGGCGCTCATGGCCATGATCGGAGTCGGGCTCGGTTCGCTGATCGGCTCCCAACTAGTTGGAATCGTCGCGATCTTCATCTGGGCACTCGTGATCGAATCACTCATTGGTGGAATCTTTACTTCCTTGCGCCCATACCTCCCCTACACTGCCTCGACCACCCTTGCCGGAATCAAACTCGGCGGTGCAGCCTTCGGGCCCGCGCACAACGTCAAGGGGGGAGCGGATCTTCCCTTTGCGGCTGCAGCGATACTGCTGGTGGGAGTAGCCGTGTTCATCAGCGTTTTGGCGGACCGCACCACCATGCGGCGCGACGTCGCCTGACGGTCACGTCGGCGTTTTCGGTTGCCGGGTTCGCCGGACAACGATCCTTCACTGACACGAACCGCAATTCGCTCGAGGATGAGATTGTCGGTCCGTAAGCCGTTGACCACTAACGGAACGATCTGGATTTAGGATTAGCCCGTGGACCAGCCAACACTGTATACCGATCGGCTCAGACTCGTGCCTCTCGCCGATGACCATCTCGAGTTCGAGGTCGAACTGGACTCCGACCCCGACGTCATGCGCTACGTCGCCGGACATGGCATGTCACGCGACGAGGTCGAGCATGCGCACCGCCGACGGCTCGCGGCGGCGCACGAGGTGCCCGGGCTCGGCTTCTGGGTTGGTTTTGCCGACACGTTCTTCGTCGGGTGGTGGATCTTGCAACCGCCGAACGGACCGGACCAGCCGAAAGTCGTCGGCGAGGCTGACCTCGGTTACCGTCTGCTACGCCGACACTGGCGCCGTGGTTACGCCAGCGAGGGGGCGCGCGAACTGATCCGCTACGGCTTCGACGAAGTCGGGCTCAATCGGATCTTCGCCCAGACGATGGCCGTCAACGTCGCGTCGCGGGCGACAATGAACGCGGTCGGGCTGACCTTTGCCCGCGCCTTTATCTCAGGAGAGCCGTACGACGATCCAATTCCGGAGGCCGATCAGGGAGAGGTCGAGTACGAGATTAGCCGGGCGACGTGGCAGCACTATGAATGAAGGAGTCTTCGGTTCGCGCGGTCGCACGTCAAAAGCGAAGGGTCTGCCGCGGAACCAATCTGAGCGTCAGCGAGTGGTCTTGATTGTGCCGATGCCCGAGCGATGGTCTCCTGGTCGATGTCGCAGTCGGCAAGCGGCCGGACGCCCACGCGCGCCCGTCCAGCCGAGGCGAGCCTGGAGAGTAACGACCGCGGACGCAGCACCAGGAGGCTCACGTAACGCCTGCCTGCAGGGGGATCGGTATAGGGACAGCCAAGTCCCGATCAGTTCGAAAGGCGCCTACTGGCGGCAGTACCATTGGATAATGAGCTGGGACGAGGCATTCGGGATCCGCTACGAGCAATGGTCCACATGACGGGTCACGTAGCCTCTATGTCGAGCTTGCAGGCCGAGCCGACGGGCCGCTGGCTGAGCTCGCAATTGGGAACGGACCGGTAGCGATTCCGGTCGCACAGGTGACCGGACGGCCGGTCATCGGGCTGGACTCTTCTGATCAAGCTCGCCGGAGCGCCCCAACGAGACGCAACCCTTGCCTGCCAACTCGCTCTAGGCAGGCGTACGGCGGTCTTGTCGACGGCTCTTTCATCCGCTGCATCGTCTTGAAGACAGTTGCCTCGGCGTATCTCGTGTCGCATTCCGCCATCTTCTCGAAGACCTCACGCACCGTGAACACCCGCTTGCTTGATTCCA
>JBEKMC010000151.1:0-6963 GCA_050008715.1 Acidimicrobiales bacterium
GTTGGGCGGCTTTCGGCCGTTCCATCCGCCCCTTTTGAGCCCGCCCGACCAGGGTGGAAGCGACTCGCTTCCCGAACGGGCCGCCGAGCCGGCCGTCCCCCCACGGCAGCCAGGGCAAGGTCACGTGTACCCGCTCCCTCCCGGTGGCCGGCCGGTGCAGCCGGGCCAACCAGCACAAGGGCCGGCGTTCTACCCGCCAGGGCAGGCAGAGCCTCCGCGACAGGCGCCCGCGGCCGGCCCTCAGCCGGGCGGGACACCGGCCGGTCCCGGGTATCGCGGCTACCCGCCGCCGTACGGTGGCTACCAGCCGGGAGCTTCCGGTTATCCGCCGCGACCGGGATACCCGCCGGCCGGCTACCCGCAGGCGCCGGGGTATCCGCCGCCCAACTACCCGGGCTACCCCACCTACCCGCCGCCGAACTATCCGCGAGGTCCCGGCTATCCGCCGCCGAATTACCCCGGGACAGGGGGTTATCCCGGAACGGGCGGCTATCCGCCTCCGAGCTACCCGGCCGGCGGCTACCCGGGGAGCGGGGGCTACCCACCACCGAGCTATCCGGGAGCAGGGGGCTATCCGGGAGCAGGGGGCTATCCGGGAGCAGGGGGCTATCCGGGAGCAGGGGGCTATCCGGGCCCGCCCGCCTTCCCGCCGCCGGGCTTCGGCGCCGCGACGTACCCCGGCTACTACTGGCCGCCGGTGGCGCGAAAGCGCAGTCGCGTCGTACCGGCCATCATCGCCGTCGTTGCCATCGTCGTCGTCGTGAGCCTCGTGCTCGGAGGCGTCAACCTCGGCAACCCGGTGATCTCCCCCAACAACCAGACACCACAGCTCGGCTCGTTCGCGGGTTACATCGGGTACGAGCAAGTCACCCAGATCAGTGCAACCTGGCACGTCCCGGCCATCCTGAGCCTGTCACCCGACGGCGCCGCCTCCACCTGGATCGGTGTGCAGGGACCCGGTCAAAAGGAGTTCTTCCAAGTCGGCACGACCGAGTCCTACGAAGCCGGCACTGAGTTCTACGAGGCGTTCTGGTCCGATCCGGCGGAGGGTTTCCACGCTCAGGTCATGATGCAGGTTGCGGCCGGCGACGAGATTCGGGCTCTGATCACGGAAGTCTCGGGCAGCTGGCAAGCCAACATCGACGACGTCACGTCCGGGCAGTCACAGCAGGCACCCACCTACAACGGCGTCTTCACAAACCTCCAGCTGGCAGAGTGGATCCAGGAGGATCCGGCCCTCCCGCGCGACAAGCATGTCCCGTATCCGGACATCGCCCCCACGACGATGTCGCAGTTGCGGGTCAACGGGTCGGCGCCGGGCTATTCGTCCCTCCAGCCGCAGATCATGGTTCTCCCCCAAGGCCGGCGGGTGGATCCCGGCCCGCTCGTGTCAGACCAGTTCACGACGAAGGACAGCTTGGCGACCTGAACGCCGGTGCAGGGTCAGCGTCGCTCAGCGGCTCAGGGCCGACACCTTGCCCTCCGCCAGTTCCACCCGGAGCGTGATCCGCACCGCTTCGAGGAGTCGGCGGTCGTGCGTCACGAGGATCAACGTGCCCTCCCAGGCGTCGAGTGCCTGCTCGAGCTGCTCGATGGCGGGAAGGTCGAGATGGTTCGTCGGCTCGTCGAGCACGAGGCAATTCGTCCCGCGTGCCATGAGCAAGGCCAGCTCGGCCCGAGTGCGCTCGCCGGGTGAGAGGGAGGCGGCCGACCGCAGGACGTGACCGGCGCTGAGCCCGAACTTCGCCAGCAGAGAGCGTGCCTCGGCGTTGGTCATAGGTGCGGCGGAGAGGAACGCATCGAGCAGCGTCGCCTCGCCCACCGAGAAACGCATCCGCTCCTGGCCCAGCTCCCCGACCACCACCGAGGGGCCGAGCCATCGCTCGCCGCTGTCGAGCGGTATCCGACCGAGCAAGGCGGACAGGAGCGTCGTCTTGCCGCTGCCGTTCGGGCCGAGCAAGGCGAGGCGATCGGCCCAAGCGAGATCGAGGTCGACAGGACCGAGCTGCCACCCGCCACGGCGCACGACAGCCTGTCGCAAGCGCCCGACGACGTCGCCGCTGCGCCGGGTGCTGGCAAGGTCGAGATGGAGCTCCCAGGGCTCGAACGGCCGCTCGACGACGTCGAGGCGTTCGAGCGCCTTCTCGGTGATCCGGACCTTCGACGCTTGCTTCTCGGTGCGGTTGATACGGAAGTCGCGCTGCGCCTTGTCGTTGTCCCGCGGGTTCTTCTTCTCCTTGGCGACACCTTGTACGGACCACTGCCGTTGCTCCCGCTCGCGGGCTTTCAGGCGGTCGCGCTCGGTCAGGTAGCCCTCGTAGGCCTCGGCCGCATGCCGGCGGGCCGTGCCCTTCGCCTCCAGGTAGGCGGCCCACCCGCCGCCGAATTCGCTCGACCGGTGCGAACCCTCGTCGATCTCGATCACCGTCGTGACGATCCGCTCGAGAAACGCCCGGTCATGCGACACGACCACGAGCCCGCCGCCCCGCTGCTCGAGGAACGTCTCCAATCGCTCGAGCCCGTCGAAGTCGAGGTCGTTCGTGGGCTCGTCCAGCAACAGCATGTCGAAGCGGGACAACAACAGCGCCGCCAGCGACGAGCGTGAGCGCTGGCCACCCGAAAGCCCTGCCGTCGGCACGTCGAGCAAGCGCTCCGGCAGACCGAGATCAGCCAGCACAGCGCCCGTCCGCGCCTCGAAGTCCGGGCCGCCGAGGGCAAGGTAACGGTCGAGGGCACCGGAATAACGGTCGTCCGACCCAGGGCTCCCGCCCGCGAGCTCCTCTGCGGCACTGTGCAACGTCGTCTCCGCTTGGGCGACGCCGGTACGCCGGCCGAGCTGTTGACGGAGCGTCTCGGTGGCGTGCGCCTCGGGCTCCTGAGCCAGGTACCCGACCGTGGCGTCCGGCGGTGCGAGCGTGACCGTGCCGGCATCCGCCTTCTCCAGCCCGGCGAGAATGCGCAGCAGCGTCGTCTTGCCGACACCGTTGGGGCCGAGCACGCCGATGCGGGCCAGCGGTCCGAGCACGAGGTCGACCTCGACGAGGATCGGCGCCAGGCCGCGGGACTTCGAGACGCCACGCGCCGTCAACGTGGCGAGCGGGGCAGGTGAGGCAAGGGACACTGAGATCTCCTGAGGACACGGCGGATGGAGCACGCGGGGTCGGAGATCAGATCAGCACAGCGGTCAGTTTATCTCGCCTCGGTCACGCCGGCGGCAGCGGGTCGCCGGCGAACCGGAAGAAACCCACCCCGTCCTTCACCACGCCACTCGCACCCCGCCAGCGCTGGGCGCCGGCACCGACGTAGGGCAGGCCCGGCGGCTCGTCGAAGGCGATCTCCTCGAACCCGGCTGCTTCGAACCATCTCCGGACATCCGGCGTGAGGTCCGGAGGACGGCGGTGGCGCGTCCAGACGAGCGTGGCATCCGCTTCGCACAACATCGGCAACAGGGCGACGCAGCGCTGGATGTCGTCGTCGCTGATGTTCCCGAAGATCCCACAGGCGAGCACGACCTGCGCTGGGGCGACGCCGAGGTAGGCGTCGCTCACGGAGGCGTCGCCGGTGACCACCTCGACGTTCGGCAAGCCGGCGGCGTCGGCGAGCTCGCGAGCCACCGAGGCGTTGCGGGGATCGAGCTCGACGAGCCTCGCCCGGATGTCGAGCCGGCGCGGGTGGCCTTCCGCAGCACCGATGAGGTCTCGCCCCTGTCCTGCGCACATCGAGACGACCCGGATCTCGCCGGGAGCTGCTTCGTCGAGCGCCCGCGTGATGTGAGCCTGCACGAGCGAGAGCCGGACGGACAGCGCCGACCCGGGCTCGTCGTAGGACCGGTGCCACTCCAGCCAATCGCGACCGCTCGCATTCGCCATCTCCGAACCGTACCCGGCGCTTCTGGCACCATTGTCCGGTGATCGGCCTCAAGCACACGCCTCGAGCCATACGACGCGCCCTGTTGATCGTTGCCGCGGCCGCAGTCGGGGCCGGTACGGCTGCCGGCGCAGCATCCCCTGCCGGCGCAGCATCCCCTGCCGGCACAGCATCCCCTGCCGGCACAGCGGCTCAACCGGCCGGCCGGGAGAGCATCGTCCCGTTCGTCCAATTGCAGCCGCCGACGCCGGCGGGCGCTTCGGCGTTCGTGAGCGGGCCGTACACGCCCACGCAGATCCGCGTGAATTACGACCTCGGTCCGCTCTATGCGCGCGGGATCAACGGCAAGGGCCGGACGATCGGGATCGTCGACGTGTACGGCTCGCCGACGATCCGGCACGATCTCGCCGTCTTCGACAAGCACTTCGGCATCCCGGCACCACCGTCCTTCCAGATCGTCGAGCCGGCCGGGAGAGTTCCGCCGTTCAACCCGGCGACCCCGGACGAGGTGGGTTGGGCGCTCGAGACGACCCTCGACGTGGAGTGGGCACACGCCATCGCGCCGGGTGCGAGCATCGTCCTGGCGGTGACGGGCGTGGACGAGGTGGAGGGCACATCCGGCTTCGCCCAGATCGTTGCGGCGGAGCAGGACCTCATCGAGCACGAGCACGTGTCGGTGATCAGCCAGAGCTTCGGTGCGACGGAGGAGACGTTCCCGACGCCTGCTTCGCTCATGAAGCTGCGGAGCGCCTTCGTGCTCGCCCACAGCCGGAAGTACAACATCACCGTCCTCGCGGCGACCGGCGACGGTGGAGCGACGTCGCAGACCGCTGCCGGCACCTACTTCGACCGCCGCGTCGTCAGCTGGCCGGCGACCGACCCGCTCGTGACGGCCGTCGGCGGCACACAGATCCTGTTGGGATCTGCCGGTCAGCAGCTGTCGGCGCCGCGGGTCTGGAATGACCAAGGGACGTTTGCCCCCCCGCAGGCCGGCGGGGGCGGACTGTCCGTCATGTTCCCCCGCCCGAGTTGGCAGAACGGCGTCGAGAGCATCGTGGGCTCGCACCGAGGTGTGCCCGACATCTCGTTGGACGCGTCGTGCGATCCCGGCGCCGAGATCTTCACGACCTTCCCGGGGAACCCTGCCGGTCTGCAGAACATCTGCGGGACGAGCCTCGCCACGCCGATGCTCGCCGGCATCGTCGCCTTGGCCGACCAGTTGGCCGGCCACAATCTCGGGCTGCTCAATCCCAAGCTGTACTCCCTAGGAGCTCGCAAGGCGCCAGGGATTCTCGACGTCACTCTCGGCAGCAACACCGTGGGCATTCCCACCCCCGGCGGCAGCGCCGTCGTCGTGGGCTACTCCGCCCGCAAGGGCTACGACCTCGCGAGCGGGTGGGGGACCGTGAGAGCGGCGAACCTCGTACCGGAACTGGCCGGCAAGCCACTGCCGTAATCGATCGAGGGAGCCGGCGGAGCCGACCCGCCCGACGCCCGCCCGGCGCCAGCCCCGACCCGCCCGGCGCCCGCCCGGCGCCAGCCCCGACCCGGGGAGCGACTACCCGACGGAGGCGAGCTCGAGCTCGGCCGGCACCGCCGAGACCCCACGGCGCGGGAGGATGATCTCGTCGATCAGCCCGTATGCGACGGCCTCCTCGGCCGTCATGTAGCGGTCGCGCTCGATGTCGGCCGCCACCTCGTCGATGGGTCGCCCGGTGTGGTGGGCGAGGATCTCCACCATCCGTCGCGTGGTGGCGAGCACCTCCCGCAGGTGGATCTCCATGTCGCGTGGTGCACCCCGGGTGCCGGCGCTGCCCTCGTGGATCATGATCTTGGCGTTGGGCAGGGCGAAGCGCTTGCCTCGGGCGCCGCCGGCGAGGATCATGGCCGCCGCCGACATGCCCATCCCGACGCAGATCGTCGACACCTCGCAGCGGGTGTGTTGCATGACGTCGTAGATGGCCATGCCGGCGTAGCCGAGCCCGCCGGGAGAGTTGATGTAGAGGTGGATGTCCTTGTCCGGATCCTCGGCCTCGAGATAGAGGATCTCGGCGACGAGGAGATTGGCGATCTGGTCGTCCACCTCCTGGCCGAGAAAGACGATGCGCTCCCGCAACAAGAGCGAGAAGATGTCGTACGCTCGGTCGCCCCTGCTCGTCTGGTCGAGAACGGTCGGGATGATCGAGTGCCGTGGGGTCTCCCGGTGGCCTGCGTCGGTCAAGTGGGTCACGTTTTCGCTCCTTTGCGGGCGTCGGGGTGGTACTGGTCAATATCTCGAATATAAGATACCGAGAACGAGATGACAATGTCACAGCGACGGCATGAGCCGGTGTTCCCAGGCTTCCGAGAGATGGCGGCACGGCGCCATGAACTGGCGTCCGAGCTGGAAGCGCGCCGGGTGGGCCTCGGTCTCACCCAGACCGAGGTGGCAGCTCGCATGGGAACGTCACAGTCAGCTGTGGCTCGGCTCGAGTCCGGCGATGCCGATGTTCGGCTGTCCACGCTGGAGCGCTACGCGGCGGCGCTGTCGCACGAGCTCGAGTGGAGCTTGAGACCGAAAGAGGAGGGCGCGTGATGGGTGAGGACTGGAACGAACGGGGCGACTGGCTGGAAGGCCACCTGTTCGACCGCCGGATTGTCGTGCTGCGCGGCCCGCTCGACGACATGACGGCGACTCGGATCGCGTCGCAGCTGATGACGCTCGACGCCACCGGGGACGACGCCGTGCAACTGCAGCTCGACTGCCCGGGCGGCTCGCTCGAGTCGGGTTTCGCCGTCGTCGACGTCATCGACTCCCTGGGCGTGCCGGTACAGGTGACGTGCCTCGGTCGTGTGGAGGGCGCGGCGGCACTCGTGGCCGCCGTATGCAGTCGGCGCCTTGCCATGGAGCACACGCGCTTTCGTCTGACCGACCCCGACGCCGCCTTCGAGGTTCGAGCCAGCCAGGTCGCATCGCAACTCGAGTACCACCGCCACGCCCACCTGCGCTATCACGAGCGACTGGCGCTCGCGACGGGCCGGACGCTCGAAGTCGTCACCGCCGCGGGCGAAGGGGGCCGCTACCTCAGCGCAACCGAGGCGATCGAGTTCGGCCTC
>JBEKMC010000152.1:0-6890 GCA_050008715.1 Acidimicrobiales bacterium
CGCATCCGTGGTCCCGTACTGACCTGGTCACGGTCGCCGGTGCTGGAGCCGGTGCTGGAGCCGGAGCCGGTGCTGTCGCCGGAGCTGTAGCCGGGCACGTGACCGTTCGGCGACCGGGGGGCCGGATAGCCTCCGCCGGATGAGCTCGACGCCCGGAAGTGACGACGCCAGCGAGGCGAGCCACGCCGTGGCTCGCTGGATCGAGCGTTGCCGTGTGCTCGCAGAGAGCACGCTCGACAGCGTCGAGACGCCGGCGGACGAGCTCGCCGAGCTGGCGGCAGGCGACCGGCAGCTCATGGAAGACGCCCGCAAGGTGATCCTGGCAGGACTCGACGAGGTACCGGGCGACCCCACCTGGTCGCAGATGCTGGCGTTCTGGCGGCGGGCCTTCGAAAAGGGTACGTGGTCCTGGGAGCCGAATCCCTGGGACGCCAGCCCCATGCTCACGGCCTGAGCACTTCGGCAGGTGGTTAGCCGCCGGCAGGTGGCGCCGGAGGGAGTGTCTCCGCAAGGAGACGGTAGGTTGGGGGTGGAGGCTCGATATGGACGCCGGCACGAACAGGACACGGCTCACGATCTTCATCACCGAGGTGGCGGTGGCAGAATGACGTCGTCCGGCGGGCAGCTGCCGCTGCTGGTCGAGGATCCACCGTCCGGATACCCTGCCGACCTCGAGTGCGACGTGCTGCTCGCCGATGGGCGGCCTGCCACGGTGCGCCCGATCGTCCCCGCCGACGGCGAGCGCATCCGCAGACTCCACGGGAGCCTCTCGGACGAGACGATCTACTTCCGCTTCTTCACGTTCCACCGCACGTTGTCCGAAGCCGAGCTCGAGCACTTCGCCGGCGTGGACTACCTCGACCGGCTTGCGCTCGTGGCCTTCGTCGACGGCGAGCTCGTGGGTGTGGCCCGTTACGACCGCCCGCCGGGACGGGACGAGGCGGAGGTCGCCTTCACGATCCGCGACGACCAGCAGGGCCGAGGCCTCGGGACCATTCTCCTCGAACATCTGGCGTCGGCGGCGAGGACACGGGGGATCCGGCGTTTTCTGGCCGACACCCTCTCGGAGAACTCCAAGATGCTCGGCGTGTTCCGTGGCGCGGGCTTCGCCGAGCGTGCCACGTTCGAGGCCGGCGTCGTCCGCGTCACGATGGAGCTGGACCCGGTCCCGGCCTACATCGCGAAGGTCGAGGAGCGCGACCGCCGTGCGGCCGTCCGCTCGATCGAGCGCCTCATGCGACCGACGTCGATCGCCGTGGTCGGTGCGAGCCGGCGCCCGAAGACGATCGGGCACGAATTGCTCGTCAACCTGACGAGCGGCGGCTACACGGGAAGGATCTACCCGGTCAACCCGGCCGGCGGCGAGATCGCCGGCCTGCCGGCTTACCGCTCGGTCGCCGACGTGCCAGCCGCCGTCGACCTCGCCGTGATCGTCGTCCCGGCACCTCAGGTGCTGAGCGTCGTGTCCGAATGTGGGCGGAGTGGGGTCGGTGGGCTGGTCGTGATCTCGGCGGGCTTCGCAGAGACGGGCGAGGCCGGACGGGCCGCCGAGCGCGAGCTCGTGGAGATGGCACGGTGGTTCGGCATGCGGGTCGTGGGCCCGAACTGCATGGGCATCGTGAACACGGCGCCGGACATCTCCATGAACGCGACGTTCGCGCCCGTGCGGCCGGTGGCGGGCCGGCTGGGTTTCTCGTCGCAGTCGGGCGGTCTCGGCATCGCCATCCTGAGCGAGGCGACGCACCGCGACCTCGGGGTGTCGAGCTTCGTCTCGGTCGGCAACAAGGTCGACGTCAGCGGCAATGACCTCCTGCGCTACTGGGAGGACGACCCGGCCACGTCGGTCATCCTCATGTACCTCGAGTCGTTCGGCAATCCCCGGCACTTCGCCCAGATCTCGCGGCGGATCTCCCGCAAGAAACCCATCATCGCCGTCAAATCCGGCCGGTCCACCTCGGGATCCCGAGGTGCTTCCTCCCATACCGCTGCGATGGCGACGCCGGATGCGGCCGTGGACGCCCTTTTCCGCCAGGCAGGGGTCATCAGGGTCGACACGCTCGAAGAGCTGTTCGACGTCGCCGACGTCCTCAGCCACCAGCCGTTGCCGAAGGGCAAGCGAGTCGCCATCGTCGGCAACGCCGGCGGGCCGGGTGTGCTGGCGGCCGATGCCTGCGAAGGGTACGGGCTGAGCGTGCCGGAGCTCTCCGAGGCCACCCAGTTGCAGCTCCGCTCGATCCTCTCGCCCGAGGCCGCCGTCTCGAACCCGGTCGACTGCATCGCCTCGGCCAGCGCCGACGACTACCGCCGGGCACTCGAGGTCGTGCTCGCCGACGACGTCGTCGACGCAGTCATCGTCAGCTTCACACCGCCGCTCGTCACCGACGCCGACGACGTGGCCGCCGCCGTCGCCTTCGTGGCGGCGACGGCGGAGAAACCCATCCTGGCGGTGTTTCTCACCACGACCGGGACCGTGGATGCGCTCCGGACGGGCGACCGGCGCGTGCCGTGGTTCGCCTATCCCGAGTCGGCCGCCCGGGCCCTCGGGCGCATCGTGCCCTACACGGTCTGGCGGGCGCAGCCCGAAGAGGAGCCGCCCGATCTCGACGGGATCGACCGGGTTGCCGCTCGCGCCATCGTGTCGGCGGCCCTCGGGCGTCGCAAGGACGACTTCGGAGTGTGGCTCGGCGCCGATGAGACGGCTCAGCTGCTCGGCGCCTACGGGATCCCGACCGTCGAGAGCGTTCGAGCTTGCTCGGTGGAGGCCGCCGTGGAGGCGGCCGGCGCCGTGGCAGGCCCCGTGGCCGTCAAGCTCGACGTCGCCGGCATCGTGCACAAGACCGACGTCGGCGGGGTCCACCTCGGCCTCGCCAGTGCCGCCGAGGTGGCGACGGTCACGGGGGAGCTGCTCGACCGTTTCGGCGAGGATGCCGCCGTCATCGTGCAGCCGATGGTCGAGCCGGGGATCGAGACGATCTGCGGCCTCCTGGAGGACCCGGCTTTCGGCCCGCTCGTCATGTTCGGGCTCGGTGGGACCGCCACCGAGGTGCTCGGTGACCGGGCGTTGTCGCTCGTGCCGCTCGGGCGCTCGGAGGCGGACCGCCTGATCGGGTCGCTCAAGGCGGCGCCGCTACTGCGTGGCTACCGGGGAGCCGAACCGGTGGACGTCGAGGCGCTCGCCGACCTCCTCTGCCGCGTCGCCCGTCTTGCCGAGGACATCCCCGAGGTCCTCGAGATGGATCTCAACCCTGTCGTGGCCTGGCCGCGGGGCAAGGGCTGCGTCACGATCGACGCCAAGATCCGCCTCGCCCTGCCTGCGGTGCCCGAGCCGGTCCTGCGCCGGCGGCACCTGCGCTGAGGCGCGGCGAGCTCAGCGCCGCCGGATCCCTGCGGCGGCAGCCGCCGACCGTGTGCCGCCCGAGGCGGTGCGGCCACGCGACACCAGGTCGGCGTCCGACCACACGGGTCCGTCCGTCTCGGTGACGAGACCGTCTGACCCGAACAACACGAAACGATCGAACGAGCCGGCGAAGTACCGGTCGTGGGTCGCCGCCAACACGGTCCCCTCGTAGCCGTCGAGGCCGATCTCGAGTGCCTCGGCCGATTCGACGTCGAGGTTGTCGGTCGGCTCGTCGAGGAGCAGCATCGTGGCACCCGAGAGCTCGAGCATGAGGATCTGCAGGCGCGCCTGCTGGCCGCCCGAGAGCGTCTCGAAGCTCTGGTCCCTGGCACGCGAGAGCTCGTAACGCCCGAGGGAGGCGATCGCACGCTCGGCGGGCAAGTCGAACTCCTTGCGCAGGATGTCGGTGATGGAGCGTCCGATCAGCTCCGGGTGGTCGTGGACCTGGGCGAAGTGACCCGGTTGGACGCGGGCGCCGAGCACGGCGGCGCCGGCGTGGCCGACGCCGGCCTGTCGCTCGACCACCTTGGCCCGGGCGCCCGGGTCGGTGGCGTCCCCGCCGCCGTCCGCCAGCAGGCGCAGGAAGTGTGACTTGCCCGTCCCATTGGCTCCGAGAAACGCCACCCGCTCGCCATAGAAGACCTCGAGGTCGAAGGCTTCGGTGAGCCCGTCGATGGCAAGCGCCGTGCACGTGAGCGCCCGCTTGCCGGTGCGGCCCCCCCGCAGGCGCATCGAGATCCGCTGCGGTCGGGGCACCTCCTCCGGCGGCCCCGCTTCGACGAAACGATCCAACCTGTGCTGGGCACTGCGCAGCTTGGAAGCGAAGTCGGAGTTGTAGGACGCTTTGCGGCGGTACTCGACGACGATGGCCTTCAGGCGAGCGAGCTCCTCGTCCCACCGTTTGCGGAGCTCTTCGAGGCGAGTCTGGCGAGCCGCTCGGGCCTCGTGGTAGCTGGCGAATCCCGCTCCGTGCACCCAGGCCGAGCACCCCGCCGCGCTCGGCTCGAGCGTCACGACGCGAGTCGCCGCCTGCCGGAGGAGCTCGCGGTCGTGCGAGATGAGCAGGACGGTCTTGCGGGTCTCGGCGAGGCGCGACTCCAGCCATCGTTTGCTCGGCACGTCGAGGTAGTTGTCCGGCTCGTCGAGCAGCAGCACTTCGGCGCTGCCGGCGAGGAGGCAATGCAGTACGAGGCGCTTCTGCTCGCCGCCGGACAGCGTCGCCACCGGCCGCCGCCCGGCATCGGAGAGGGGGAGCCCGAGCGCTTCGGTCGTGCAGGCGTCCCATCGGACCTCGGCGTCGTAGCCGCCGAGGTCGCCCCAGTCCGCCAGCGCCTGCGCGTAGGCCAGCTGCTCGCGCTCGCCGTCGGAGCAGATCATGGCGTCCTCGGCGGCCTCCAACTCGGCGGCGGCCCGGCGGATGGCGTCGGGGGCGATGTCGACGAGCAGCTGGTGAACGGTCGTGTCGTCACGGATCGAGCCGATGAACTGGCGCATCACTGCCAGTTGACCGTTGACGGACAAGGAGCCGTCGTCCGGTTCCAGGTCGCCGGCGATGAGTGCGAGCAACGTCGTCTTGCCGGCGCCGTTCGGGCCGACGAGCGCTGTCACCGATCCGTCGTCGACGCGAAACGAGACATCCCGCAGCAGCGGGCGCCCGTCCGCCAGCGAGTAGCTGACGCCGTTCACGTCGATGTAACCCACCGGACCAGTATTGCCTCCGTCGCTCGGACGGCCGGACGGCCGGACCGCCGGACCGCCGGCACGCCGGCGCTCAGCCCGCCGAAGACCCGGCGCTCAGCCGGCCGACGGCCGTCCGCTCAGACGGCTCCGTCGCTCACGAGTGGCGGGAGGTCGCTCGTGCACGCAGAGCAACGAGTTGCCCCCACCGGGACGTCGGTGAGGCAGGCAGGGCAGGGGCGCGTGGTGGCGACGGCCCCGCGGTTCCTGCGAGCCATGATGGCGTTGTACGGCTTCACGACGAACAGGAAGACGGCCAGGCCGACGAAGACCAGGGAGATGAGGTTGTTCAAGACGTCGCCGTAGAGGAACACGCTGTGGTGGACGGTGAACTGAAGCGCCTCGAAGTTGTGAGTGCCGAATATGGCGCCGATCAGCGGCGTGAGGATGTCGGCGACGACGGCCTTCACGACGGCTTGGAACGCCAAGCCGATGACGACGGCGACAGCGAGCATGACGACGTCACCTTGCAGGATGAAGTCCTTGAACTCTTTCAGCATTCCCGTAGACCTGGAGCTCATGTCCTGTCCTCTCCTCGGCGAGATCCATCCGACGGATCCAGTCGCGACAGAACGTAGCCACTGCGGCGAGCGACGGCACGCCACGAGCTGCCCGGGCTACTGAGTGAGGGCTTCGATCCTCGCGACGACGCCGTCGTCGAGCCGCTCGAGCACCTCGAGCGCCGCCATGTTCTCCGTGACCTGACTCGGGCGCGACGCGCCCGTGATGACGGTAGAGACCCGCGGGTTGTGGGCGCACCAGGCGATCGCAAGCTGAGCGAGGCTGCAATCGAGCTCGTCGGCTACGGTCTTCAGCGCCTGCACCTTGGCGTTGCGATCAGCGTCGGTGAGGGAGCGGTGCAGCCACTCGAAGCCCTTCAGGCTTCCTCGGCTTCCTTCCGGGATTCCTGCCGCGTACTTGCCCGTGAGCAGCCCGGACGCAAGCGGGCTCCACGTCGTGAGCCCGAGCCCGTAGCGGTCGATGACGGGTCGGTACTCCTCCTCCACCCGCCGGCGGTTGAACAGGTTGTATTCCGGCTGCTCCATCGTCGGCCGCCGGAGGTGGTGCCGGTCGCAGATCTCGAAGGCCTCCGTGAGGGACTCGGCCGGCCACTCGGAAGTGCCCCAGTACAACGCCTTGCCGGACGAGACGATGTCGTGCATCGCCCACACGGTCTCCTCGACCGGGGTCTCCGGGTCGGAACGGTGGCAGAACAGCAGGTCGACGAACTCGAGCCCGAAGCGCTCGAGGCAGCCGTCGATCGATTGCATCAGGTACTTGCGATTGAGCGTGTTGCTCATGTTGACGTCATCGGACAGGCCCCAGAAGACTTTCGTGGACACGACGTAGGACTGCCGGGCCCAACCAAGCCTCGACAGCACCCGGCCCATGATTCGCTCGGACTCGCCACCGCCGTAGGACTCGGCGTTGTCGAAGAAATTGACGCCGGCATCGCGAGCGGCCGTGACCGACTCCATGGCGAGGTCGTCGTTCAACTGCGGCCCGAACGTCACCCATGAACCGAACGAGAGAACGCTCAGCTTGAGGCCGGAGCTGCCGAGGCGCCGGTACTCCATCGTCATCGTGCCCTCTTTCCTGCCGCGGGCTACGGGCCGGTGTGACTGCGGCCGTATCTGCGAGCGCGTCGTGCACCGTATCGGCGCGAACGGCGCCGTCGTGCAACGACCGCCTTCAGCAGCTCTCAACTCCCGACGACGAGGCGGCCGTCCTTCCAGACCTGCTCGACGCGCTCGCG
>JBEKMC010000153.1:0-6753 GCA_050008715.1 Acidimicrobiales bacterium
ATCGAAAGGGCGTCGACCCGGACCCAGCCGGAGAGGGCCGTGGTTGTGTCGTCGCCCGAGATGAGTGCCACCGTGAGCCCCAACGTCGTCGCCCCAGCGACCAGCGTCATGGCCTTCGCGAGTCGGGCAGGAGCCCACCAGCAGGCGACGCTGGCAGCAAGGGGCACCGCCATGAGAGCCAGGAGAACAGCGCCCACCGCTATCCCCGCAACCGCTCGAGAGCTCGGGTCGAAAGCGTCGAGGTGCGGTCATGGTGCACGCGCATGAGGACGCCGAAGACGACGACAGCGACCAGCAGATCGAACAGGAATGCCACCTCGGCGATCAGCGGCAGACCGGCTGCGAGCACGAGGCTCGCCAGCGAGACTCCGTTCTCCAGCGAGAAGAAACCCACGGCCTGGGAGACGACGTCTGAGCGGACGATGACGAGGAGGAAGGCGACGAGCACAACCGCCGCGGCGACCGCCAAGGCGAGGGTCGGGAGCGTCTTCGAGTGGATGGGCATCGTTCCGACGACGAAGATGCCGAAGACCGAGAGCACGATGGCGAGCAGCACCATCGACGCCACACCGAGGCGGTGGCTGCCGGCGAGATCGCCCCGAACCTCCCGCAGGAGGCGCAGGATGATCGAGGGCACGATGAACACCTTCAACACGAGCGACAACCCAGCGAGCACGTATAGCTCACCGATATGGCGGGTGGCGGCGACGATGACGGCGAGCGCGCTCACCGAGAGCGATTGAAAGGCATACAGACGCACTTGCGAGCGGGAAAATGCCGCCCGCAGCATGGCGAACTCGCTGAGAAGGACGAGCAGCGCCACGGCCCCTGCGGCGTCGGCAATCGTCGAAGGCGACGAGACGGCAGCGACGAGCGTGCCCACTTTCAGCGACCCCCGAGGTAGAGGACGAGGACGGCGAGAACGGCGAGCAGGAATGCGGCCGCCATGAACTCGGTGATCTTGAACAGACGCAGTTTCGAGAAACTGTTGTCGACGACCGCGAAGATCGCCCCAACCCCGAGGGCCTTGAGTAGGAATGCCGGAATGGCGAGCAGCACCGCCCCGAGGTGGCGCGACGCGGCCAGGCCCCACGGCGCCACGAAGACGTTGATCAAGATCACGTAGAGGATCATCTGCTTCATCGCAGAACCCCACTTCAAGAGGGCAAAGGGCGTGCCGGAGTGCTCGAGCGTGCGCGCTTCGTCGATCATGCCGAATTCGAGGGTGCTCGCATGGGTCTCGACGGGGATGCGGCCGGTGTCGGCGAGCACGACGAGGAAGAAGGCGAATGCGACGAGCAAGTGGGCGGGCCGGGCCGCCTGGTTCAGTGAGGAGTGCACGAGAGCAGCCTCGAAGTACGGCAGGTCGGTCGCGGTGACAAGTGCCACGGTGAAGGTGACGAACAGAATCGACGGCTCGACGAGAGCGCCGAACGTCATCGCCCGGCTGCTCCCCAGCTGCGCGTACGGGCCGCCGCTCTCGGCTGCGCCGACGGCCACCGAGAACCCTGCGAGGGCCAGGATGAACCCGCCGCCCAGGATGTCTCCCATATATCCGAGCGGGAGCGGGTAGCTCGTGAGCACGGGTATGAGGAGCGGCACGGTCAGGTAGCAAGCAAAAGCGACGACGGGGCAGGCGAGGAAGACCCAGCTTGCGTCCTCGGGGACCAGGGTCTCCTTGCGGAAGAGCTTGGCGATGTCGTAGTAGGGCTGGAGGATGCGAGGACCCCGCCGACCCTGCAGGCGAGCCCCGATATGGGCGATCGCCCCGGAGAGGAACGGCGCGAAGACGAGGATCGTCAGGTCTTGCAGGACCTGGATCTCCGCCGGGGCCAGCTCGATTCCTGACACGCCACCTCCACGCAGTCCACTCACTTTGCGCAGAGGCCATCAGCCCGGCGGGCGGTTCGGGCTTGACGGCAGGAAACTGTGCCTCCCGCCGGCCACCCACCGGAGCCTCATCCGGCGAGCGCAGTGTATCCGTTCGCGTAGAGACGGGTCAGTGACCGAGGCAGACCCGCTGACCGGGTGACGTGTCCGCTCGATCTTGTTCCTGTCGCAGTTGCCGCTACTTGTAGCTCAGCTGAACGAGCATGTCGCAGCTGGCGCCGGTCCTCGCCTTCGTCAGCTTCCCACCCACCTTGAGAGGCGGAGAGTACAAAAGCACACCACTTCCTCCCGAGCACGAAAGCGTGCCGGTCGACTTCGCGTCGATGGCGATGTACTCCCCGGCCTCGACATGCACCCTCACTGCGAAGCTCTGGATCTTGAAGGTGTTGTTGCAGGTGGTCTGCCCGGTGTACTTGATGACCGGACCCTTGCTGACGATTCTGGCTTCGTTCTTGCTCGGTACGGCACGGGCGAGTTCGAGCCTGAAGCTGCCCGCGATGCACGAGATCAGCTTGACGTGCTTGATCGTCCCGGTGACGGGTGCCTTGTAGTTGCTGCCGTTCTCAAAGGCCGTGAGGGCGACCCAGGTGCAATCGGCTCCCTTCGGGATCCCGCCGCTCTCATGGCAGGCGTATCCGTCTTCAGCGTTCGACGGCTGGCTGTTGACGGTGAGCTTGGCACCGAAATAGGTCGGGGTCGACGCTCCCGCCGTGCCCGCGCCGGTGACCAGCGACACGCCGGTAGAAAGGACAAGACAGAGCGCTCCAACTGCCAGCCTCTGAGGCATGACCGCCGAGCGACCTCGCCGATAACCGCCACCTCGCAGCTCCGAGACTCCACGCACAGAACCACCCTCTCTCGGTGTAGTTGCTTCCTGAACTGAAGGCGTGACGCGGCTGTGCCATCCGATGGCACACGACGCGGGGCGGCGGCGTGATCTTCCCCGCGAACGAGACGCTCGAGGGCCGCCGTGTTTCCGTGCCGCAGAGTTAGTAACAGCGCCTCGGAGCATCGGCGTCCCCGCCGGTCTCACACTCGGACCGAAGCACGAAGCTCACTCGGACTCTTCCGCGGACGTGGTTGATGGCCAGTGATCGGGCGTCCAGTCCCCCTCTGGGTCCGTGGTTTGGCCGACCTCGATGATGTGACCGTCGGGATCGCGGATGTAGCAACGGATCTCGTACTGGTGCTGTTTCGGCGGCGTCAGGAACTGAGCACCCCGTGCGCTCCATTCGGAGTACACGGCGTGGATGTCAGCGACTCGGATATTGAGGAAGCTGCTGACCCGGTTGGGATCGCCGGGCGTCTCCAGGGTGACGTTCGGTTTGTCGTCGGTTGGGCCTCCGCCGACATTGATGATGATCCAACTGTTGGCTAGTGCGACATAGGTCAGCCCTCCGGGGCCGAGGAAGGCGATCCTGCCTCCGAGCACTTCGGTGTAGAAGCGCCGAGAGCGCTCGACGTCGTCCGAGACGATGAAGTGGGCCAGCACAATTCCCTCTGGGCGCGCTGCGAGCTCGGCCATCTGCTACCTCCACGGGTTGGGTGGATCGGGCGCTCGCGACCGGCTCAGCGGCCGATGTATTGACGAACGCCGATCTCGTCTGGTCATGCCCGTGCTACCTAGGCCTGCGTTGGTCGCGTGGGCGGGGCATCTTGGCGATCTCCATGCGGAGCACCTTGCCTCGGGCCACGGCGAGCGCTCGATCGTCAGGGTGTCGCCCACCGTCACGGCTTCGGAGTCTCGTCGTTCACAGCCCGGACAAGTTCGAGTAGGCGGCCGATGTCATCGAGCTGCTGGTCACCGTGTTCTCCCGTGGAAGCGCCTTGGAAGGTAGCTCGCAGGGTGTTGATGCCCGCGTCCCGGTAGAGGCGGAGTCGGTCGCGGACGAGGTCGTCGGTACCGATCAGGTTGGTGCCGAGCCCGACGGCGGTGGGGACGCGCCGGCGGGCAGCGTCCTTGTCACCGGCCAGCCACAGGCGCTGCACGGCGCGCACGTCGTCTCCGTAGCCCTGGCGTTCGAAGGCATTGTTGTAGAAGTTCGTCGCCGCCGATCCCATGGCCCCGAACGTGAAGGCGTAGCCCTCGGCGTGGCGGCGCCCGGTGGCTTCGACGTCTTCGGTGAACTCGACACCCACCGAGACGGTGAGATCGATATCGGCCAGCGTGCGGCCCGCCGACTCGGCGCCCTGGCGGATGGGGTCGAGGAAGACGTCGGCGGTCTCGGGGAAGAATGAGTTGCCGATCCATCCGTCCGCCAGCTCGCCGGTCAGCCGGAGGTTCGCCGGTCCGAGCGAGGCGACGTAGATGGGAATGTGGGCGGGCGGCATTGGCGAGCGGATGGCGCGTCCTTCACCTCCCTGCAGGGGAAGCTCGTAGATCTCGCCGCGGTACTCGAGGCGTTGCCCAGAGGTGACCAGGCGAATGATGTCGATGGTCTCGCGGGTACGGCGAACCGGTCTGTCGAAGCGGACACCGTGCCAGCCCTCCATCACCTGGGGACCGCTCGTTCCGACCCCGAGCAGGAACCGACCTTCCGACAACGACTGCAGCGAGAGCGCTGACATGGCCAGCACGGCCGGCGACCGCGAGCCGAGCTGCACGATCCCCGTGGCGAGCCGTATTCGACTGGTGCGGGCGGCGAGGTAGGCGAGCGGGGTGAAGGCGTCGGCCGCCCAGAACTCCGGGACCCAGACCGAGTCCACCCCGAGCCGTTCAGCCTCGCGGACGAACTCGACGCTATGAGGTGTGACTGGCATGGCGCCGATGCCGACCCGCAGCGTCACTGCGGGTCTTCTGCCAGCTGCTTGATTCCTTCCACGGTGGCGCGCATGTTCGTCTCGAACTCCTCGAGGCGGCGGACGATAATCCGCTCTTCCTTTTCCGGCATGGCGGTGATGGCGATCGTGAGCCCCGAGGGCGCCGGGCCCATGCGCGTGCCCAGCCGCAAGCTGACGCCATCGCGCTGCTGTTCCAGCTCGAACCACCAGCTCGAGGAAGGGTTGTCGGGATCCGCGACCGCCCAGCCAAAGGCCCGGGGTGGCTCGTATCGGGTCACGAACGACGTGGTCTCCCATCCTCCCAGGGCTTGATGGTGGTTGCGGCCCTCGAAGCGGGCGCCGACGCCGGGACGGTCGTCGAGCCAGCGGGCGCCGAGGAACTCGGTGGAGAACCGGGCGGGCAGGTTGATGTCGGTCACGAGCTGCCACACCCGCTCGATTGGAGCCTCGATCAGTACCTCGACTTGGATCGAGGGTCCGTCCGAGTACTTCATCTCCCAGCATCCCTGATCCGGCTCAAGCTTCCAGCCAGGCAAGGCGGAGCAGCCGGACTCACGGCCGCCGCTGCGACGACACCCGCGGCCCCTCGGCTGTGGTCATGGCCGCTCCCGCGTCACGCTGCCAGCCGGGTACCCGGGGCCTGCCGTCGCCCGAACGCTTCGGACATCAAGCGGCTCGGCGCAGGACGAGCAAGTGACGACGGCGTGCATGTCGTGATCGCAGGTTGCGTGATGGAGCACGACCGGCGGTCCCTCGTCGCCGAGAAGCCATGTGTCACCGAAGGCGGCCATGGCGGCCAGGATCGGGTACACGTCCCTCCCTTTGTCGGTGAGGCGGTACTCGTGGCGTACCGGGCGATCCTGGTAGGGGAACTTCGTCAGCACCCCCTCGTCCACGAGCATGTTGAGCCGTTCGGTCAGGATGTTGCGCCCGGTACCGAGCGTTCGTTGGAAATCCTCGAACCGGCGGGTCCCGAGGCACGCCTCGCGCATGATGAGCAGCGTCCAGCCGTCACCGATGAGATTGGCAGTGCGGGCGATCGAGCACGGCCACGCCGAGGTGTTCGTCCGCGTCATGAGCATGATTCTAGCACATGGTTGCGTAACGCAACGGACCTGTGAATGGTCCGTAACGTGACGCAACTGACCGAGCGTTCGCCGACAGCGGCATGGCACCCGACGGCCTGCATCGTGTGCGACTGCAACTTTGGGATCGAGTCCGTCTCGGTGAGGACGGCCGAGCGTTCGAGCGGATCCGGGGTGACAAGGCACACCCGGCGTCGCAGGGCTACACGTGCGAGAAGGCCTTGCGCCTGGACCACTGCCAGAACGGGCGGCATCGGCTCACGACCCCGATGCGACGCCGCAGCGACGGAAGCTACGAGCCCGTCGGCTGGGAGACAGCCATAGCCGAGGTAGCCACAGGATTTGCGCGCATCCGAGACGCCTACGGAGGAGCGTCCATCTTCTATTCCGGCGGCGGAGGACAGGGCAATCACCTCGGTGGCTCGTATGGACGGCGACTCGTGCTGCGCTCGGCATGCGCTAGCGGTCCAACGCCCTGGCGCAGGAGAAGACAGGCGAGGCGTGGGTGAATGCCAGGGTCGTGGGCGCCTACAACCGCGGCGACATCGAGCATTCCGAGGTCGCCGCCTTCGTCGGGAAGAACCCGTGGCAGTCGCACAGCAGCCTGCAGTGGATCGTGCTACAGATGATCGAGGAGTACGCACGTCACAACGGACACGCCGACCTACTCCGAGAAGCTGTCGACGGCCAGACCGGCGAGTAGCCTGCGCTGCTGCCGCGCTGAGGGACCTCCGCGTCGGCCACATCGAGCACCGGCTTCGGGTCGCCAGCGCCACTTGGCGTCGATGTCATCGTCGCCCGTCCCAAGAGGCGTCCGCCCTCGTTCATGAGGAATAACCTCGCCGGACTCGAGGTGTCGACCTGTCATAGGCTCCTGATGCCTCGGCCCGCTGCGGTGTCTGTTTAGGAGGTAGCAGTATGAGGAAGGCACCCGCCGCCGTGATCTCTGATCCCGAGAGGGACCAGCTCTTGACCGGCGCCGCGGAACGCGCCAGGC
>JBEKMC010000154.1:0-6632 GCA_050008715.1 Acidimicrobiales bacterium
CGGCCTCGGCGATGGCGGCGTCCCGCAGGACGTGGCCGCGCACGTACTCCATGACGTAGAACGGCGCCCCGTTGACGTCGGCGTCGAGGCAGAGCCCGAGCGTGCGGGCGACCGGCACGGGCGTCGGATGCAGCGCCGTGATGATGCGGTGCTCGCGAGCCATGTCGTGTGCCGTCGGCAGCACGTGCGACGTCGGCGGCCGCCGCAGCACGACGGACGTGCCGGCGGCATCGGTCACCTTGAACGTGAGGTTGGACCGGCCGCCGGCCACGAGATCGAAGCCGAGCGGCGGCACGAGGCCGACGTTCGCCCCCAGCCACTCGGTGACCGGGCCGACGGAGATCCCCTCTGTGCTGCCTTCTGCCGGTCCTTCCGGGTCGGCAGCGAGGTCGTCGGCCACGACCGACATGAGCGTGCCTTCGTCGTCACCGGTGTCGGCGCTGCGCTCCCCCACGGGCTCCTCCGCCATCGGCGTCAGGCCTCGACGACGTGGAGAGAGTGGTCGGCCACGTTGCAGCGCAGCGGCCCCGCTTCGGCGGCGACGACGATGTCCTCGATGCGGGCACCGAAACGCCCCGCCAAGTAGATCCCCGGTTCCACCGAGAAGGCATGGCCGGCGGCGAGAAGGGTCTCGTTCCCGGCCACCATGTACGGATCCTCGTGCTCCTCGATCCCGATGCCGTGACCGATCCGGTGGATGAAGGCGTCCCCGTATCCGGCGGCTGCGATCGGGTCCCGTCCGGCGGCATCGATCGACTCGCAGGGCACACCGAGCACTGCCGCCTCGACCGCCACAGCCTGTGCTGCCTCGAGCACCGCGTAGAGCGCTGCGAAGTCCGGGTCGGGCTCGCCCGTCACGACCGTCCGCGTGATGTCGGAGCAGTAACCGACCGTGTCGCCGAGCCGGAGCGACCCTCCGAAGTCGCACACGACAGGCTCGCCGGCACCGATGACGCGCCCACCCGGTTCGTGGTGCGGGCTGGCCGAGTTCGGACCGCTCCCGACGATGGCGAAGTTCACGCTGTGATGGCCCTCGTCGACGAGGCGCCGGCTGATCTCGGCCGACACCTCTGCCTCGGTGCGCCCGATGAGGGCGATCTCCCCGCCGAGCAAGGCGGCGGCCACCCGGTCGGCGGCGGCGCCGGCGGCCTTCAGAGCAGCGACCTCCGCCGCGTCCTTCACCGAGCGCAGCGGCGAGGTCACGCCGCTCGCCAGCCGGAACTTGGCGCCGGACATCGTCTGCTGCAACGCCATCAGGTGCACCGCCCACGCCCGGTCGGACACGGCCAGATCGGTGCGCGATCCGACGAGCCCGGCGATGACCGAAATGGGGTCCTCGGTCTCGCGCCACGGCCGGAGGGCGAACAGCCGGGCATCGTGGGCGACACGCGGCGCCTCGAGCTGCGGCACGACGAGCGTGGCGACGTCGTCGGCCGGCAGCACGAGCATCGTGATCCGCTCGAGCGGCATGGCCTCGTAGCCCGTGAGCCACGGGAGGTCGGCCCCGAGCGACAGCAGGAGCACATCGACGCCGGCCTGCCGCATGGCATCCCGGGTGCGGGCCAACCGCTCGGCGCGTGCGAGGACCGGGTCCACCGCCGTCATGGCGCCACCGCCACGACCATCCCGTTGGCGCTGTCGACCGCTTGGCGGGCGTGATAGCTCGAACGGGTCAACGGTGAGGATTCCACATGCAAGAAACCCATCGCCCGCGCCATCTCCCCGATCTCCTCGAACTCCCGCGGTTGCCACCAGCGCTGCACCGCCAGGTGAGCCTCGGTCGGGCGAAGGTACTGGCCGATCGTGACGATGTCGACGCCGACGGCTCGCAGGTCGAGCAACGTGGCGCGGATCTCGGGCAGGGTCTCTCCCATCCCGAGGATCATGCCTGATTTCGTCACGAGCCCCGCAACTTTCGCGCGGGCGAGCACCGTGAGGCTGCGCCCGTACGAGGCGGAGGTGCGGACGGCGCGTTGGAGGCGGAGGACTGTTTCGATGTTGTGGTTGAGGACGTCGGGCCGGCTGGCAAAGATCGTCTCCAACGAGGCGCGGTCACCTTTGCAGTCGGAGATGAGGACTTCGACGGAAGTGCCGGGGCTCCGGCGCCTGATGGCGGCCACCGTGGCGGCGAAGGCGCCCGCGCCCCCGTCGGCAAGGTCGTCACGGGCGACGGCCGTCACGACGGCATGGGCGAGACCGAGCCGCACGACGGCATCGGCGACGTGCTCAGGCTCCTCTTGGTCGAGCGGGAGCGGATGGCGCGTGTCGACGAGACAGAATCCGCACGCCCTCGTACACCGCTCCCCATTGATCATGAACGTCGCCGTGCCGTCCGCCCAGCACTCCGACAGGTTCGGGCAGCCGGCCTCTTCGCACACGGTGACGAGGTTGAGGCCGCGGACCATCGATCGCAGGTCGAGCACCTTCGTGCCGAGCTTGACGGGGGCGCGCAGGTAAGCGGGCTTGCGGGCGTGGAAGGCGATGCCACCCGTGTTGTCGACGCCGGCTGTGGCGAGCCGGCGGTCGAGCGAGCGGACGATCACGGGAGCGACGACGGCGTCGCCGGCGACCGGCTCCGCCGTGGCAGGCCCTCCCCTGGCGCTGGCCGCCGTGGTGCCGGCTGCCGTGGTGCCGCCCGCGACCGGCTCCGCCGGAGCCCTCCACGCCGCCTCGTGCATCTCGACTGCTCGTTCTGTCTCCCCGCCCGGCGACCCCAGCGCCGACGCCGACCCACAGGCGAGCGCCTCCAACGACAGCGCCGTCGCCGACCGCCGGCAGACGGCCTCGACGACGTCGCGCATCGACACCGCCACGCCTTCGGCTGCGAGCGAGGTCACCGCTTTGTCGGCGATCCCGCACGGGACGATGTTGTCGAACATCGCCAGATCCGGGTCGACGTTGAGGGCAAAGCCGTGCATCGACCTCCCGCGGTCCACCCGCACTCCGATGGCGCAGATCTTCCGCGGAGCGGGGCCGTCCGTCTCGACCCAGACGCCCGGGTAGCCCTCGAGTCGCCCCGTGCCGGCGAGGCCCACATCGGAGAGCACGTCGATCACGAGCCGTTCGATGCGGTGGACGTAACAAGGGATCGTCCCCGGCCCCATGGGGACGTCGACGATGGGATACCCGACGAGCTGCCCCGGGCCGTGGTAGGTGACGTCGCCGCCCCGGTCCGCCCGCGCGACGTCGGCACCGGATGCCGCCACGCCGGCAAGCAGGTGCTCCGGCTTGGTCCGTACCCCGAGCGTGTACACGTGCGGGTGCTCCAGCAGCAGGAGGTAGTCCCCCGTTCGGGCGTCCCGGATGGCGTGCTGGAGGTCGAGCGCCTCCTCGTAGCGGACGCGTCCGAGCCACCGGATGCGGAGCGGTGTCACCGTTTACAGCTCGGCTGCCCAGTCGCGGGTCTCGATCTCGTGAGCCAGATCCCGCAGGAAGGCGGAGGCGTAGGCGCCGTCGACGGCACGGTGGTCGAAGGACATCGCCAGCATCCCGACCGAGTGGATGGCGATGGCTTCGCTCCCGTCCGGACCGGTCACGACGACGGGGCGCCGCTTCACGCCGTCGGTCGACAGGATGGCCACCTGCGGCTGGTTGATGATGGGCGCCGTGATGACGGTGCCGAACGGACCCGGGTTCGTGATCGTGAACGTCCCGCCGACGACGTCGTCGGCAGAGAGACGGCGCGAACGTGCCCGCTCCGCCAGGTCTGCCATGGCACGGGCGAGGCCGCGCAGCGACTGCCCGTCGGCCTGGCGCACGACGGGCACGATGAGGCCCTGGCGGTCGAGGTCGACGGCGATCCCGAGGTGGACGTCTCGGTGCACGATGAGGGTGCCGTCGCCGACGGAGGCGTTCAGGTTCGGGTAGTCACGCAGCACGTCGACGACCGCCCGAGCGACGAAGGGAAGGTACGTGAGCGACACGCCCTCCTGCTCCTTGAAACGCTCCTTCTCGCGCCGGCGAACCCGCTCGACGCCCTCGTAGTCGGCTTCGACGACGACGAGGGTGTGGGCGGAGGTCGCCTTCGAGCGGACCATGTGGTCGGCCGTCAGCCGCCGGATGTTCGAGAACGGGATGACCTCGTCCCGCTCGCCGGGAACCGCCGGCGGGAACCCGCGAGCGTCGCCGCTCAGCCCGCTCGTCGGAGCCGGTGCGATCGCAGCAGCGCCAGCACGTGCGGCCGGCGGGGCCGCCGCTGGCGGCGCAGCACCCGCAGCCGGCTGACCGGCTGACCCATCGCCACCGACCGCCTTGGAGTCGAGGTAACCGAGCACGTCGCCCCGCGTGACCCGCCCACCCTGCCCGGTGCCGAGGATGGCGGACGGGTCGAGCCCGTGCTCGTTGACGAGCTTGCGCACGACCGGCGACAACAACCCGCCGGCGGCGTTCGCGCCGGCGGGAGGCGTGGCATCTTCGGCGACCGTGGCGGCCGGCTCCATGCCGGCCTCGGTGTCGGCGACGACCTCGTCACCAGCACCCGCCGGCGCCGGAGCCGGAGGCGCGGCCTCTTCGGCAACGACCTCGACGGGCGGCGCCGGAGCCGGCGCCTCGGGTGCCGCCTCGGCCGCTCCAGCGTCGGTGTCCGGCACGGCAGCGCCGGCCTCCCCGATCACCGCCAAACGTGTCCCGATGTCCACCGTCGCCCCTTCGGGCACGAGGATCTCCGTGACGACGCCCTCGGCCGACGACGGCACTTCGGAGTCGACCTTGTCCGTTGAGACCTCGAAGAGCGGCTCGTCCTGGGCGATGGCGTCGCCGACGTTCTTCAACCACTTGATGATGGTGCCTTCGGTGACTGTCTCGCCGAGCTGCGGCATCGTGATGTCAGGCAAGGTGGAGGCCCCTTCCGGTGAGGGCGAGGACGGTCTCGCCGAATGTCTCCGACAGTGTCGGGTGCGGTTGGATGAACGCGCCGATCTCGTCAGGCGTCGCTTCCCAGTTGACCGACAGGTATGCCTGGCCGAGCTGCTCGGTCACCCACGGCCCGACCATGTGGACACCGAGCAGCCGACCGGCCGTGCCGTCCTCCAGCCGTTCGGCGATGACCTTGACCATCCCCTCGGTCTCGCCGAGGATGCGGGCACGGCTGTTGCCACCGAAGGGATCCTTCTTCACGACGACGTCGATGCCCGCCGCCTTCGCACCTTCCTCCGTCATGCCGACAAAGGCGACCTCAGGGTGGCAGTAGATACCCCACGGGACCGCTCCGTAGTTCACGGGAACGGCGCGCTCGCCGAGGATCTGCTTGACGACGAGGATCGCCTCGGCAAAGCCGACGTGGGCGAGCTGCGGCGTATCGACGAGGTCGCCGATGGCGAAGACGCCGGCGGCCGCCGTCTTCATCCATTCGTCAACCTCGACAAACCCGCGGCCGTCCAACACGACGCCTGTGCCGTCCGCCAACAGCCCGTCGGAGAGCGGGCGGCGCCCGATCGAGACGATGACGCTGTCGACGACGACCGACTCGCCGTCGCCGAAGCTCACCGTCGTTCCGGCGTCCCCGGGCTGGTGTCCGTGGACGGCGACGCCGGCGCGAACCGTGATGCCCCGCTTCTGGAACGAGCGAACGACGACGTTGGCGGCGTCCTCGTCGCAGCCGGGAAGGATCTTCGGGAGCGCTTCGAGGATCGTCACCTGCGTGCCCAGGTCCGAGAGCATCGATGCGAACTCGCAACCGATGGCGCCGCCCCCGATGACGACGGCGGTGCGGGGCAGCTCCCGCAAGGAGAGGACCTCGTCGGACGTGAGGACGTAGCGCCCGTCGACGTCAAAACCAGGCAGCGTCCTCGGCACCGACCCCGACGCCAGCACGACGTTCGTGCCGGTGATCGTCTGGGTCGAGCCGTCGTGTGCGGTCACTTCGACGACGTGATCGGCCAAGAGCCGCCCGGTCCCCTCGAAGATGACGTTCTTGCGCTGCTTCATGACGCCGGCAAGGCCACGGTGCAGCTGGTCGACGACCTTCTGCTTGCGGTCCTGGCTGACGGAGAAGTCGACGGTGGGCTGGCTGGCCTGCACGCCGAATTCCTTCGCGCCCGACACGGTCCGGAACACGGCGGCCGTCTCGAGGAACTCCTTGGCCGGGATGCACCCTCGGTGCAGGCACGTGCCGCCGACCTTCTCTTTCTCGACGACCGCCACGGTGAGGCCGGCGTTGCCCCCGTAGAGTGCGGCGGCGTACCCGCCCGGGCCGCCGCCGATCACTACGAGGTCGAACGCGGGCGACGGATCGGCTCCAACTTCGCTCAGCCGGATCACCTCCAGTATCTCGGGTGCGGCAACGCCGTACCGGGGCGGCATCCACCGCCCGTTCCACCCGCGCCTGCGGGCAGGTCTGCAGGCTGGAGCCTACTGGGAGCGGGCGCCGCCCTTGGCGGCCTCGGGTGACCTCAGCCGGGGACGAGGTTGTTCGCCACGAGCCGCTCGAAGACCTGCCTCGCCGATTGGGCCGGTGTCCGGTCCGAGGTCTGGATCTCGAGCTCGGCGTCGTCGGGAACCTCGTACGGCGCCGAGATGCCGGTGAAACGGGCGACCTCACCGCGCCGGGCGCGGGCGTACAGCCCTTTCGGGTCGCGGCGCTCGCAGACCTCGAGCGGGGTCGCCACGTACACCTCGAAGAAGGGGATGCCGAG
>JBEKMC010000155.1:0-6619 GCA_050008715.1 Acidimicrobiales bacterium
CGTCCGCCTCCTCGGGGGCCGGGTCTGGGTCGAGCCGAACGGCTCCAGAGGAGCCCGATTCGTCGTCGAGCTACCGGCCGAAGCACCGTTCGACCTCGAGCAGCCCGTCGTCGGCACTGCGACCCTCACGCCGCGAAAGCAGGGCCAGAGGCGTCTACCGTCCACCCTCACGACCACGCCCGGCGAGGCGACCTCCGGTGACGGCCGCCGCGACGTGGGCGGGCAACCGGTGAAGGGGACGGATTCGTGAGGTCACCTGGTGTGCGCACGGAGCCCAGGATGCGCCGCATCGCCCTCGCGGTCCTGTGCGCGATCGCCGTGCTCGCCGGCGCCTGCGGCATCCCGTACGACCGGGCGCCCCAGAGCCTCCCGCTCGACCAACTGCCGGCGCAGCTGACGAAACCGGTCGAGCCTGCGCCCCCCACGACGAGCCCAGCCCGTCCGGGGCGCGAGACGGTTGCCGACCTGTACTACGTGGAGAACTCCCTTCTCGCTCAGTTCCCGACGACGATCGCGGCGAACCCCGCCTCGCTGGACGAGGTCCTGCGCACGCTCGGTGCCGGCCCGACGATCCGAGACGCAGGAAGTGGCGTGCGCTCCTACCTGCCGGTCGGAGCGATCACGGGCCTCGTCTCGAAGGGAGTCGCCTACATCGGTCTCGACCCGACCTACTTCGAGCTACCGCCGGAAGAGCAGGCCCTCGAGCTCGGCCAGATCGTCTTCACGGTGCTCGGGACGTTCCCGTCCCTGAAGTTCGTCCAATTCGACTACAACGGTTCGGCTGTAGCCGTGTTGAACGGCAACGAAGAGCTGGTCGACGGACGGGTGAACGAGTCGAGCTACTGCGGGAAGACAGCCCGCGGATGCGCCCTGTCGAAGAAGGTGGCTCAGGGCGCCAGCAGCTGATCGCCAGCAGCTGGTCGCCAGCAGCTGGTCGCCAGTCTCAGGCCTCCGCCCGGTCGAGCTTCGATTCCCAGGCGAAGCGCGGCGCGTCCGACCAGAGGCGCTCGAGGTCGTAGAAGGCACGCGCCTCGTCGCTGAAGACGTGCACGACGAAGTCACCGAAATCCATGAGGACCCAGCGAGCGTCGTCGAGACCTTCGACAGCTCGCGGCGACGAGCCGCCGTTGCCTCTCACTTGACGCTCGACCTCCTCGGCGATTGCTCGCACCTGTCGGTCGTTGCTCCCACTCGAGATGACGAAGTATTCCGTGATGGCGATCAGATCACCTACCTCGATGACCACGGTGGGCTCGACGGTCTTGGCTGACGCTGCGCCAGCCGCGACGGTGACAAGATCGGTGGTCAACGGGCCCACTCACCTCCTCGGCTCGGGCATCCGCCCGGGAAGCACCTCATTCACCGACAACATACAGGGACCGTTCCCGCAAGAGGCGGATGGCCTCGACCGGGACGAGGAAATCCAGTGGCCGTCCCGTGGCCGCTCGGTCCCGCAGGTCGGTGCTCGAGATCTCGAGATCAGGTATCTCGACGATGTTGCAGTCCCAATCCTTCAGCTGCGCCCGGTGGGCGATCACCGCTCCCGGCCGGTTCACCACGACGAGGCGGACCCGCCCGCGGAGCTCGTCGATCCGCTCCCAGGTATCGAGCGTGCCGGCAACGTCGGCTCCGATGACAAGGAAGATCTCCGCACCCGGGCAGCGGCGCTCCAGCTCGTCGACCGTGTCCGCCGTGAACGAGAGCCCGCCCCGTTCGATCTCGATGGCGCTGGCCTCCACTCCCGGGCAGCTGCTCACGGCTGCCTCGACGAGAGCCAACCGGTCTCGCGCCGGCGTCACCGGTCGAGACCCGAGCTTCTGCCACGGCTCGTTTGCCACCACCAGCAGCACGCGATCGAGCTCCAGTTCGTACAGCACGTTCACGGCAGCCACGAGGTGACCGACGTGCACCGGGTCGAACGTGCCCCCGAGGATGCCGATGCGAGCCGGCCGTTCACACGCCGGCCCCTCGGACACCGGGCCCTCGGACACCGGGCCCTCAGGCGCCGGCCCCTCAGGCACCGGCCCCTCAGACGCCGGGCCCTCAGGCGCCGTGCCCTCGGACACCGGCCCCTCAGGCACCGGCAAGGCGCGCCACGACGGGAGCGAAGGCGTCCACGTCGGCACCGTGCAACACCCAATACGAGAAACCCAGCTCGTCTCGCCGCGCCACCAACGTCTCCACGATCTCGTCCTCGGTCCCGATGAGGACCGTCGACGACGCCGCCACGTCTTCGGCGGGGTACCCGAGCAGCGCCGCCATCTCCTCTGCGATCACCGCTTTGGGCCGGCCGACCTGCGCGAGGAAGACGAGGCTTTGCAGCTCGAGATCGGCGAAACGGTCGCCGGCCGCCTCTTTGATCCAGCCGATCCGTTCGGCATAGGCGGCAGGGGTCGTACCGGCGATCGACTCGGCGTCGATCGCGCCCGATGCGAGCCGGGCGTTGACCCCGATGATGTCGGCATGCTCGACGGCGAGCCGCAGGACCCGGCGGCTGCCGCCCCCGATCAGGATCGGCGGGCCGCCCGATGTGTACGGCTTGGGATGGCACGTGGCGTTCGTGAGCTGGTAGTGCTCACCCGAGAAGGACACCGGCTCGCCCTTCCAGAGATCCTTCAAGATGCGCACCGCCTCGTCCAGGCGGCTCACGCGCCTTCCGGGCGGGTCGTAGGGCATCCCCGCCTGCTCGTAGTCGGTCCGGAGCCAGCCGGCACCGATGCCCGCCTCCAGGCGGCCCTCCGACACGAGGTCGAGGGTGGCGAGCTCCTTGGCGACGACGAGGGGATGCCGGTAGTCGTTGTCGAGGACGAGGGTGCCGACCTTCAGCCGTTGGGTCGCCTCTGCCGCCACGGTGAGCGCGACGAGGGGAGCCCACTCGTCGCCGAAGTGGTCAGGGATGTACATCGTCGAGTAACCGAGGTCCTCGAGCTTGCGCGCCTCGTTCCGCCAGGCGTTGCCGTCGACAGCGTTCGAGTACTGCACAGCAAATCGAAACGGCCGCATTCGGCGAGGTTAGACGGTGACTTGCACCACTCCGGGCGCCCTCTAACCTTGCGCCATGGAAGGCGTGGAGACGAAGGAAGACACCGGTGCTCAACCCTGGCACCTGGCCTCGTGGCGCTCGCGCGAAGCCACGCAACTCCCGGTCTGGCCGGACGCTGCCGTCGCCGAAGAGGTGCGGGCCGAGCTGCGCAAGCTGCCGCCGCTCGTGTTCGCCGGCGAGGCGCGGCGCCTGACGCGGGCGCTCGCGCAGGTAGCCGACGGGCGGGCCTTCTTGTTGCAGGCGGGCGACTGCGCCGAATCGTTCGACGATTTCTCCGCCGATGCCATCCGGGACAAGCTGAAAGTCATCCTGCAGATGGCCGTCGTGTTGACGTACGGCTCCGGTGTCCCGGTGCTGAAGGTCGGGCGCATCGCCGGACAGTTCGCCAAGCCGCGCTCGTCGCCGACCGAGCGGGTCGGCGATCTCGAGCTGCCCGCCTTCCGCGGCCACATCATCAACGACGACGTGCCCATCTCCTCCGCCCGCATTCCCGACCCGCGGCGCATGTTGCGCGCCTACAACCAGTCGGCCTCGACCCTCAACCTGCTGCGTGCCTTCACGAAAGGCGGGTTCGCCGACCTGTCGCACGTGCATTCCTGGAACCAGCAGTTCGTCGCTTCGAGCGCCGAGGGCCGCCGGTACGAGGCGATCGCCGAGGAGATCGACCGGGCGATGCGGTTCATGAAGGCGTGCGGTGTGGATCTCACGACCGACTCCCCCATCCATCAGGTCGACCTCTTCACGAGTCATGAAGCCCTCCTCCTCGACTACGAGGAGTGCCTCACGCGTCAGGACTCGCTCACGGGGCAGTGGTACGACTGCTCGGCCCACATGTTGTGGATCGGCGAGCGCACCCACCAGATCGAGAGCGCCCACGTCGAGTTCGCCCGCGGCATCGGCAACCCCATCGCCGTCAAGCTCGGCCCGTCGAGCGATGTGGGGGACGTCGTACGGCTCTGTGATCACCTCAACCCTTCGAAGCTGCCGGGTCGTCTGACGCTCATCACGCGCATGGGCGTCGACAACGTCCGGTCCGCACTACGACCGCTCCTCGAGGGCGTCAGCCGCGCCGATCACCCGGTCACCTGGGTGTGCGACCCGATGCACGGCAACACGTTCGCGAGTGAGTCCGGGCGCAAGACGCGCCACTTCGACGACGTGCTCGGCGAGATCCATGGCTTCTTCGAAGTGCACCGCTCGCTCGGCACCTGGCCTGGCGGCGTGCACGTCGAACTGACCGGCGACGACGTCACGGAGTGCCTCGGCGGGATCGGCGACATCCTCGAGGAGCAGCTTCCGCTCCGCTACACCACAACCTGCGACCCGCGCCTCAATGCCCGCCAGTCGATCGACCTGGCGTTCCGGGTTGCGGAGCTGCTGAGGGCGCGCTGAGCCCGCTGAAGGCGTCTGAACCACCGGCGATACATCACCCGATCTTCGGCGTGTCGAGAACCCCTCAGGGTCGTCTGCGTATCTGCCGATAAGGACGTCAGACGGTTTCGCGGTGCCTTGGCCCGCGAACCGGCGAGACCAACGCTCGAGGTACTTGGGCAGACGATCGACGTGGGTTTCTGGCTGCGGTTCGGACGAATACATCCGGAACTGCAGGCAGTGGCCGCCGTCATCTTGGTTCCTGTGAGGGTGCTGTGACTTATGTGACCACTGTGGAAGATGTGCCGGTCGTGCCCTACACTCCTGCTGCCGGACCGCGAGGAGGGGCTGCGCGACCGTGACATGGATGAGCACACCGCTTTCGAGCCGGCGACCGGGCGCAGGGCGGGGGTTGCACCAGCGCCCGCCTGCCCACCTGCGGCCCGGTAGGACCCGTCGTTACGCCCTCGCCATCGCGCTGGTCGTCATCATCGCAACGGCGGGGTTGACCACGGCGGCCCTGGCGGCACCGACCTCCGGCGCGAGACCGGCCACGACTCCGCCGGCCAAGCAGATGTCGAGCCCGGCGTTCAGCTACGACCTCGTCACCGCCCTCGGCGCCGTCTACAACTTCGGCGGCGCCGGATTCTACGGCGACGAAAGGACGCAGCATCTCGTCGCTCCCATCGTCGCGATGGCGGTGACACCGGACGGGCGCGGCTACTGGCTCGTCGGAGCGGACGGTTCGGTCTTCAACTTCGGCGACGCCCACGCCTACGGATCCCTCGCCACACGTGCACTCGGCCCCGGTCAGCCGGTCGTCACGATGGTCGCCACCGCCGACGGGAAGGGCTACTGGCTCGTCAACGAGTCGGGTGCCATCACGCCGTTCGGTGACGCCGTCGCGATCAACGCCGGCCATCCGTTGCCGCCCAAGGAGCTCACGACACCGGTCGTCTCCGCTGCCATCGCCCCGAACGGGACGGCCGCTTGGTTCACCGATTCTGTCGGGCACGTCTACGGGGCCGGCACGGCGACGTGGTACGGCGCTCGGGTGGCAAAGCAGGCGTACCCGATCAGCGCCATCGCGCTCGCCCCTTCGGGTGGCGGGTACTGGTTGGCGGACTCGAAGGGGGATGTGTGGGGCTTCGGCGCCACTGCCCCTGGCGTACCCGCCCCTCCCGGGCTCCCCGGCACTCTCGTCGGGATGATCCCGGCGCAGACCCGCCACGGGTACTGGGCGGCCACCTCGGACGGCTCGGTGGTCAACGGTGGGGACGCCGGCAGCCGGGCGTCCACCGGCTCGCCGACCGGGATCTCCGACGTGGTCGGCATCGCCGCCGCACGGCGGGTCGAGCTCTCGAAGCTGCCCACCGGCGCCGTCGGCTACGACATCAACTGGCCGCAGTGTGCCGGCAGCGCTTCCTCGAAGGCAGGCCCGCTCCCTGGGCCGCCAGGTGATGCCGCCGGCTCGCGGGCGTTCTCGATCGCCGTCGTCGGGGTCGACGGCTGGGCCGTCGACAGCTACAACCCCTGCCTCACCGCAGAGGCGGCATGGGCCAAGAACACCGTCTACCCAGCTGGATCGGGGGGCGTGGGCTCACCACCGTACGACCTCTACATGTTCCTCAACTCGCCGTCGTCGAGCTCGACCATCGACCAGAGCGGCCCCGCCGGGACGTGCCACAAGCTCACCGGGAAGGACTCACAGGCCTGCCTGTCATACAACTACGGCTACAACTCCGCCCTCGACGCCGTGAGCTACGCAACCTCGGAGGGTGCCCAGGCGAAGACTTGGTGGCTCGACATCGAGAACGACTCGTGCGCGCCCGGGATGTGGAACGACTCCGGCGCAGGCGAATGGTGGTCCTGCGATCTCGCTCTGAACGCCCGGACGATTCAGGGAGCCATCGACGCCTTGCGCTCGCTGCACCTCACTGCCGGCATCTACTGCACCCACGTTCAGTGGGCGGGCATCACCAACAGCTATCTCCCGACCGGAGGAGCCCCTCTGATCTGGGTGGCAGGCGCCATCTGGACGTCGCCTCCCTACCCGCAGGGCTACGGCTACACGTCTCCCGCCGCCAACACGATCTTCTGCACCGAGTCGCAGTACTGGTTCGCCGGCGGCAAGCCGGTCATGTTGCAGGAGACGCCAGGCGCCGGGAACAACTACCCGTACGACCCGGACGTCTCCTGCTGAAC
>JBEKMC010000156.1:0-6883 GCA_050008715.1 Acidimicrobiales bacterium
GCCCGCCGGCGTAAGACCAGGTCCGGCGCCCAGCAATTCGCAGGCTGGTCCACAATCCCCGAGCGCCAACGCTTCTGCCGCCGCCCAGGCGTGGCGCGGATCGAGGCCCAGGTGCGATTCGTCGAGACCGAGCAGCAGCCCTGCGGCGCCGGCCAGCACGGACGGCCTCACGGCTCGCAGGGCGCGCGGGCGTGGGTCGAACCATCTCAGCGGGTGCCAGAGGTGGTCTCCCACGCGGAGGACTCCGGCGCCGACGACGACGTCGTCGAGGTTCCCATCGGGCAACGGGTCGGCGCTCACGACGGCAATCGGCAGCCGGACCGACGATGCCGGCAGGAGCGCCACGACGATCGGATCTCCCGCCTCCTCAGTGAAGCGCAGGTAGAGCCCCGCCCGGGAGGAACCGAGCACGTGACCGATGCGCGCCCGGCCGCGAACGGCCTGCGACACCACCGTACTCATGGCGGCTCCGTGACGGGTGAGGCCGTTGACCGGCATGACACCTAGCTAAACACCCCTGGATCCGTAACGCCCGCTGAGCGATGCGGCCGGTCACATTTTGTGACGTGAGCACGCCACAACATGGTGAGGCGGCTCTGCCGCGGAGCGGTGGAACAGATGTACGCCTCGTCGCCATACGGCCGGCCGGCTGTCAGATTGATGACTTTGGACCCTAGTGAGATCAACGTTCCGTCAGTACGTTGCCCAACGAAGGGACAAAGCCTGTCAGGTGGACGGATTGTCCGTGGCCGGGAGGCCGAGCGCGAACGCGGAGACCCCCCGGGCCCGTGAGATCGGCCCGTGACGAAAGAGGGACCACTATGAGCGCGCATAAATTGTGGACGGTTCACGGGGACGGGAAGCACATCCCCCCCACCGAGGTGGTGTCGCCGGACGAACGGCTCGCCTGGCCTCAGACAGTCGGCTTGGGCTTCCAGCACGTGCTGGCAATGTTCGGAGCGACGTTCATCGTGCCGGTGTTGATCGGCTTCCCGCCGAACACCACGATCTTCTTCTCCGGGATCGGCACGATCATCTTCCTCGTCGTCACGATCGGTCGCGGCCAGCGCCTCGGCCTGCCGAGCTACCTCGGGAGCAGCTTCGCCTTCATCTCGCCGGTGCTGCTCGCAGAGAAGAACGGCGGTATCCCGTCCGCCCTTGCCGGCATCCTCGTCGCTGGCGCCGTCTTCTTCCTTGTCGGCCTGCTCGTCAACAAGTGGGGCACGCGCTTCATCGAGTGGATGATGCCGCCCGTCGTCACCGGCGCAGTCGTCGCACTCATCGGGCTGAACCTGGCCTCGAGCGCTGTCACGAACTTCGAGAAGCAGGGCTGGACCGCTTTCGCCACCCTGTGCGGTGTCGTTCTCGTCACGGTGTTGTTCCGTGGGTTCATCGGCCGGCTCTCCATCCTGGTCGGCGTGATCTTCGGTTACCTCATCGCTATGACCCAGCACCAGATCAGCTTCGCCACCGTGAAGTCTGCCGGCTGGGTCGGCCTTCCCCACTTCACCGGCCCGCACTTCAGCATGCGACCGATCTTCCTGATCGTCCCGGTCGTGATCGTCCTCATCGCCGAGAACACCGGCCACATCAAGGCCGTGGCGACGATGACCGGCCGCAACCTCGACCGCTCACTGGGACGCGGCTACATGGCCGACGGCCTCGCCACGATGCTCGCCGGCATCGGTGGTGGGAGCGGGACGACCACGTACGCCGAGAACATCGGTGTCATGGCCGCTTCGAAGGTGTACTCGACGGCCGCGTACTACGTGGCCGGGATCGTGGCCATCTGCTTCGGCTGCATCCCGAAGTTCGGGGCGCTCATCTCGACGTTGCCAGTCGGTGTCCTCGGTGGTGCCGGCATCATCCTGTACGGCCTCATCGCCGTGCTCGGCGGGCGTATCTGGGTCGAGAACCGGGTCAACTTCAACAACCCCGTCAACCTCATCCCGTGCGCCATCGGCCTCGTCGTCGGCGCCGGCAACTACACGCTCGTCTTCGACCACGGCAACGTGGCGTTCAACGGCATCGCGATGGGTGCCTTCGGCGTCATCATCATCTACCAGGTCATGAAGGCGCTTGCGAAGCGCGGCGTCTTCCACGACGGGCAGCCCGCCCTCTACGCCACGACGGTCATGCCTGCGGCCGACCAGCCCGGCCCGGCTTCGGACGTCCTGCCGGCCAACGTGCTGACGACTGAGCCGCCAGTTCCCGCCTGAGTCTCGAAGGCCCGCCCCGTCAGGGGCGGGCCTTCTCGCGTACAGCCCCAATCACCGAATTCTGAGAAGGAGTCTCTGCAATGCTGCTCGATCCCCCAACGAAGGTCTCCCAGGACCAAATCTCAATCGACGTGCGGGAGATCGAACCCCTGCTGCAGGGGCCGGCTCTGCCGATGAACCGCTGGCCTGGTGCCACGATCAAGCTGAAGGACGGCCGCACGATGTACATCCGGGAGGCGACCCTCGAGGAGGCGCCCGCCCTCATGGGGTACATGAAGCGAGTGATGGAAGTGGACCACGACTTCTACGACGTCGTGGGTGCACGCGTCAACGCCGAGATCGCCGGCTGGTACCGCAAGCGGCTGAAGGACCCGTACACCCTCGTCGGGCTCATCGACGGGCAGTGGGTTGGCTTCTGCAACGGTCGGCTGATGAACGAGGACATCAACATCAGCCTGCACACGATGGCGCTCGCCCGCGGCGGCCGCATCGGGGCGATCATGTACTACGCCAAGACGTACTACGCCTTCGAGGTCCTCGGGAACAAGGAGTTCTGGGCGACCTACGAGAGCTACAACGGCTGGCACCGCTGGGGCCTCGGCATGGCCCAGCCCAGCTACCCGTGGCCCGAAATCCAGCACGAGCTCGGTGGCGCCAAGGTCTACTACGTGACGAAGAAGTACTGGGACTCGACCGTCAAGCACTACGTGCAGCAGATGGTCGGAGCCGACCTCGAGTTCGAGGTGCCGGCAAGCATCGTCGAGGCGAACGCCCAGCTGATTGTGCCCACCGAAGTCCTGGTTTGAGAGGAAGAAGTCCGATGACTGATCCAATTGAAGTACGAAAGATTCCGCTCGAGAGCGTGAGCGACGCCTCCGGGCTCGCCCGGCTGATCGACGAGGGGATCATCGAGGCCGATCGTGTTCTCGCCGTCGTCGGCAAGACCGAGGGCAACGGCGGCGTGAACGACTACACGCGGATCATCGCCGACCACGCCTTTCGTGAGGTGCTCGTCGCCAAGGGCACGCGGACGATGGCCGAAGTCAGCCAGATTCCCGTTCTGTGGTCGGGCGGAACCGACGGAGTGCTCTCCCCGCACGCGACGATCTTTGCCACAATCGATGGCGCCGGCCTAGAACCGACCGACGAATACCGCCTGGCTGTTGGCAGCTCGATGAGCGAGCCGATCCTGCCTGAGGAGATCGGGCGACCGGAGATGGTCGAGAAGATGGCGGCCGGCGTGAAGGAGGCCATGGCGCGAGCCGGCATCGCTTCCGCCAGCGACGTCCACTATGTCCAGACGAAGACGCCGCTTTTGACGTTGCCCACGATCCAAGAGGCGAAGGCTCGCGGCCGGACCGTCTGGACCGAGGACACGCTGCGGTCGATGGACCTGTCCAACGGCACGGCGGCCCTCGGCATCGGTGTGGCCCTTGGCGAGATCCAGATGCCGACGGCAGAGGAGATCCTGACGGACCTGTCGATCTTCTCCTCCGTCGCCTCCTGCTCGTCGGGCGTGGAGCTCGACCAAGGCCAGATCGTCGTCGTCGGCAACGTCCGAGGCGTGGGTGGCAACTACCGCGTCGGACACGGTGTCATGCGGGACGCCCTCGACGCCGACGGCGTCTGGGACGCCATCCGTTCGGCCGGGCTCGAGCTGCCCGCTCGTCCGCACCCCGATGACCTGAAGGGCCGGCTGGTCAACCTGTTCCTCAAGTGCGAGGCGGATCCGACCGGGCGCGTCCGTGGACGGCGCAACATCATGCTCGACGACTCCGACGTGCACTGGCACCGTCAGATCAAGGCCTGCGTCGGTGGCGTTGCGGCCGCCATCTCCGGCGACCCGGCGATCTTCGTGTCCGTCTCCGCCGCCCACCAGGGCCCGGCCGGAGGCGGCCCCGTGGCCGCCATCGTCGACCTGAGTTGAGCCAGTCGGCTCGGGCGGCCCGGGGAGCCGGGCCGCCCGAGCCGTGCAATCTCGCCAGGCTGCCGCCGAGCGGGACACGTCCGAAGGAGAGGGCATGACGGACACCTTCAAGTACCGATCCCCCGTGCAACGGGCGGAGCTGCTCGGGATCCTCGCCGACCACGGCGAGGATGCCCGCGTGCTCGCGGGCGGCACCGACCTGCTCGTGGACGTGCGGAACGGCTTCGCCCGCCCCAAGGTCGTAGTCGATCTCAAGCGGGTCGAGGGCTTCTCCGACATCTCCTGGAGCCACGCGGAGGGCCTCATCATCCGGCCGGCCGTCTCGATCAACGACATCCTCCAGCACGCCAAGGTGCGTGACTCGTACTCGCTGCTCGTGGCCTGCGCGCAGGACCTGGCCTCCCATCAGATTCGCAACCGCGCCACGGTCGTCGGCAACGTCGTGAACGCCTCTCCGTGCGCGGACATGGCGCCTGCGCTCCTGTGCCTGGGGGCCCGCGCCGTGATCTCGTCCCGGGCGGGACACCGCGTCGTGCCGTTCAAGGACTTCTTCACCGGCGTCAAGCAGACGGTGCTTCGGCCGGGAGAGATCCTCGAGGAGATCATCGTGCCGCCGGAGACGGCAGCTGCACGCGGCTCGTACCGCAAGCTCAAGCGGATAAAGGGACATGACCTCGGGATCGTCGGCGTGGCTGCCATGAAGAAGGACGGCCTGCTGCGTCTCGGGATCAGCTCCTGTGCCCCGACACCCCTCTTGGTGGAGGGTCTCTCGGAAGCAGACTCCGTCGACGTCGCCGTGGCGGCGGCTCAGCTCGCCATTCACCCGATCAGCGACCTCCGTTGCAGCAAGGAGTACCGCGAGCACATGGTCGGCGTCTTCGTCCGCAGGGTGCTGCAGGAGGTGGCGTGATGAGGATCTCGGTGACCGTCAACGGTCATTGCTACGAGCGCGAGGTCGAGGATCACTGGACGCTGTTGCGCTTCCTCCGGGAGGGCATCGGGCTGACGGGTACGAAGGAAGGATGCGCCGCCGGGGAGTGCGGTGCCTGCACCGTGTTCCTGAACGGGAAGACCGTGAATTCCTGCCTGGCGCTCGCCGCCGAGGCCGACGGTGGGGCGGTCGACACGATCGAGGGCGAAGCCCACGACGGCACCCTCTCGGCCATCCAGGCGGCCTTCTCACGCAACCACGCCGTCCAGTGCGGTTACTGCACGGGCGGCATGATCCTGTCGGTGAGGGATCTCCTCAGCAAGAACCCGAAGCCGAGTATCGACGAGATCAAGGCCGGCATCGAAGGGAACTTCTGCAGATGCACGGGCTACCAGCAGATCATCGAGGCCGTGCTGGACGTGTCGGGTCAGCTGACCCCGGCGACGAAGGGGGAGCTGAAGTATGTCTGAGAACCCGAACCCCTCGGAGATGCCGAACCCCTCGGACATGAGGGCTGTCGGCGTGAGCCACCCCCGCGTCGAGGTCGTCGGCAAGCTCACCGGGGACGCCTTGTACACCGGCGATCTCGTGCTGGCGGGCATGCTCTGGGCCAAGGTCAAGAAGAGCCCGCACGCCCGGGCGAAGATACTCAATATCGACACCTCCAAGGCCGAGAGCCTTCCGGGAGTGCACGCCGTGCTGACCGGCCACGAGCTCGATTACCGGATCGGGCTGTACATCGTCGACAAGGACATCCTCGCCAAGGACGACGTCCGTCACTTCGGTGAGGCCGTGGCGGCCGTGGCGGCCGAGAGCGTCGAGGTGGCCGAGCGCGCCGTCGAGCTGATCGACGTCACCTACGAGGTCCTGCCGCCCGTCCTCGACCCGATGGAGGCCATCAAGCCGGATGCCCCCCTCGTCCATCCCGACCTCGGCAGCTACTCCTATGTCGAGGCGGCCTTCAGCCCGCATCCGGGCACGAACGTCGCAAACGTGACGCGGATGCGGAAGGGCGACCTCGAGGCGGGTTTCTCCCAGGCGGAATGGATCATCGAGCGCGAGTACACCAACCCCTCGGTACAACACGTCCCGTTGGAGACCCATGTCGCCATCGTGGCGTGGAAGGCCGGCGACGAAGTGACGATCTGGACGAGCGCCCAGTCACCCTTCACGGTTCGCAGCCTGTTCTGCTCTGCCATGCGGCTGCCCCTCAACCAGGTCAGGGTGATCGTGCCTCACGTCGGCGGGGGTTTCGGAGGTAAGGCCGGCATCCACCTCGAGCCGCTGCTGGCCTGTCTCGCAGCAGATGAGCATGTACTGGGACGCCGGTGCCTATGCGGATTACGCCGTCAACGTCACGCGGGCGTCCAGTTACTCGGCGGCGGGTCCCTACGAGATACCGAACGCCTGGGTGGACGCCTACACGATCTACACGAACAAGCCCTACGGCACTGCTTACCGGGGCTTCGGGCACGTGGAGTTCTTCTGGGGTCTCGAGCGGCACATGGAGCTCGTTGCCCAGGCCATCGGAATGGACCCGCTGGAGTTCCGCATGAAGAACCTCCTCACGCCGGGCGCCACGACACTCACGGGGGAGAAGATCACCGAGCACAGCGGCGATCCCCGCAAGTGCCTACAGGCAGCCGCCGACGCGATCGACTACGGCCGGCTGACACCCGAGGAGCACGAGCGCGAGGACCGCACGGGCCGCAAGATCGGCAAGGGTTTGGCGACACTGCACAAGGCGCCGGCGATGCCCTCGTTCACCGCTACGGCTGCCGTCGTGAAGATGAACTCCGACGGCTC
>JBEKMC010000157.1:0-6282 GCA_050008715.1 Acidimicrobiales bacterium
CGAAGGCCACGTCGGCCCTGCGCGCCGTCGTGTCATGCCTCGGCGGCGATGGCCCTTCGGCTCAGCGCGTCCCAGGCGACGAGGCGGCCCGGCTGGCGGCCGGCTTCTCCGAGGTTGCGAAGCTCGCTACAGCTGGCGCCGGGCTGTGCGCTCGTCGTGTGGCCGAGACGCGCTACTTCGAGCGCACCGGCCATCGTGACGCTGCCACGTGGCTGGCCGAAGTTCGCGGCGAGGCGTGCGGGGCGGCCCGCTCGTTGCTGACCGCGACGGGGCGCCTCGAAGGTCTGCCGGCGCTGCAGGAGGCTTTCGTGGCTGGCGAGCTTTCAGCGCCGCAAGCCATCGAAGCCGCCAGGGCGGGGGCGGCCGCACCCGGTCTCGACAAGGAACTGGTGAAGCTCTCGCGCTCGGGCTCGTTGTCCGAGCTGCGGGCCGCCGCCGACCGGGCAGAAGCGGCTGCTCGCAGTCGCGAGGAAGACGAGGCCCGTCATGCGCGGATCCGCCGGGGCCGCCACCTACGGACTTGGCTCGATGCCGACGGCTCGTTCAAGGGGCGCTTTGCCCTCACGCCCGAAGATGGCGCCGTGTTCCTCTCGGGAGTCGAGCACGAGGCCAACCACCTCTTTGACCTGGCACGGCGGGCGGGTCTTCGCGAGCCACGCGAGGCCTACCTTGCCGATGCGCTCGTGGCCGTCGTGAGCGGCCAGGCGGGTCGGGGCGGCGGGCTGGGTCGTTCCGGGGCGGCCGGTGGTGCGGGCAGTCTCGAAGCCCCGCATCTCGTCGCCGGCTCGCCGGGGTCGCTGCCGGCGGGTCGCCGTGCGGGTGGTGCCGGTGATGCCGGCGTGTCGCCCGGGGCAAATGGGGAACCGTGTCTCCCGGTGCGACACGTCGATTCTGCTCGTTCGAGTCCCGGCCCGAAGCGTCGCCGGTCCCCCGATGCCACGATCCTGTTCCACGTCGACATCGAGGCATTGCGCCGGGGGACCCTCGCCCCTGGAGAGGAGTGCGTCGTGGAAGGCGGTGGTCACGTTCCGCTCTCGGTCATCGAGTCGTATCTCGATACTGCCCGTATCCACCTGGTCGTGAAGCGCGCCTGTGACGTCGTGTCCGTCGTCTCATGCACCCGCACCATCCCTGCTGTGTTGCGTACGGCGCTCAAGGCTCGCGACCGCGCCTGTGTGGTTCCGGGCTGCACGAGCACGTTCCACCTCGAGATCGACCACATCGTCGAGTTCGCCAAAGGCGGAAAGACGATGCTGTCGAACCTTTGCCTGCTGTGTCGCCGGCACCATGCGATGAAGTCGAAGGACGGCTACCGCATCGAGGGAGGGCCGGGCGACTGGCGCTGGGTGCCACCGCCGGCCCGGGCCACACAATCGGCGCCGGCCCGCTCAGGCGGTCAAGGGGCTGGTCGCCGGCCACTGGTGCGTTCCGGCTGACGACCGGACGCGGCGAAGGGCTGCTCGTCGGCGCTCGGGCAACGAGCAGACGGACCCTCCCTGCGAACAGAGCCTGCCGCACGCCCTGACGGACATGAGTGGCCGATCCCGCAGGCAAGGCCGGCGCGGCGACCTACGATCGCCGCATGATCACGAGCACGCATGTCATCGTCTTTGCTGAGGACGCCGAGAAGTCTCGGGCATTCTTCCGGGACGTCCTCGAGCTTTCGAATGTCGACGTGCACGGCGGGTGGCTGATCTTCAAGCTTCCCCCCGCAGAGTTGGGCATCCACCCGTCCGACGACAGCGCGGTGAGCGGATCGCACGAGATGTTCCTCATGTGCGACGACGTCGAGGCGACGGTCGCCGAGCTCACGGCAAAGGGCGTCGAGTTCACGACGTCGATCGAGGATCAGGGCTTCGGTCTGATGGTGAGGTTGCGGGTCCCGGGGGGCGGGACGATGGGCCTTTACCAGCCGAAGCACGCCACCGCTTACGACCTCTAGGTCAGGGCTGCAGGGTCGGCCGGATGGACGTCACTCGGGTTGATCGCTGGCTCTGGTCGATCCGCCTCTACAAGACGCGCTCCGAGGCGACCGAAGCCTGCAGGGGCGGCCACGTTCACGTGAACCGATCTCCGGCCAAGCCGGCCACTCCCGTGCGCGTCGGGGATCGGGTGACGGCGCGAGCCGGCGGCCGCCAGCGGGTCGTGGAAGTGGTGCACGTGATCGACAAGCGAGTCGGCGCGGCGGTCGCGGCCGAGTGCTTCGTCGATCACAGCCCGCCGGCGCCACCGCGGGAGTTCGTCGCCCCGCCGTTGCTACGGGACCGCGCAAGCGGGCGTCCCACCAAGCGTGACCGCCGCCAGATCGACCGCCTCCGGGGCGGGTGATCGCTGGTTCAATGCGGGCTTGTCTCGTGACTGGAGTGGCCGGGCGGTTCTAGTTGGAACGTCGAGTGCTCGAGGTCGAAGTGGCCGGCGAGGCACGCTTGCAGCTCGTCGAGAATCTGCGGCGCGTGGCCGTCGGCGAAACAGCTCTCACTTACGACGACGTGCGCCGACAGTGCCGGCAGATCGGACGTTACGACCCAGGCATGCAGATCGTGGATGTCGCTCACGTGTGACGCCTGCATGAGGTGTCTCCGGACGTCGGTCAGGTCGACTGCTGCGGGCGCCGCCTCGAGCAGGACGCGTCCGGAGTCGCGCAGTAATTGGCGGGCAGCTCGCAGCATGAGCACGACGATCCCGAGGGCGGCAATGGCGTCGGCCCGCTCGAAGCCGGCGAACACGATCACGAGGCCGGCGGCGGCAGTGCCGAGAAAGGCCCACAGGTCCGTCATCAGATGGGCGAAGGCGCCGGCGATATTGAGGCTCGAACGATTCGCCTTCGCCAACACGAACGTCGCGGCGAGGTTGACCACTACGCCGGCACCGGCGACGATCACGAGGACCACCCCTTTCACCGGATACGGGTGCAGGAGTCGCTCGATCGCCTCGAAGAGGATGAGTGCCGCCGTGAGCAGCAGTGCCACGCCGTTGACCGCGGCGGACACGATCTCGGCCCGCTTGAAGCCGTAGGTCCAGACGTCGGTCGTGGGGCGCTCGGCCAACCGGCTCGCCCAGATGGCCATGGCGATCGCGGCTGCATCGGTCAGCATGTGGCCGGCGTCGGCGAACAGGGCGAGCGAGCCCGACACGATGGCCGTGACGACCTCGGCGGCCATGAACGCCACGATCAGGCCAAAGGCGAGGCCCAGGTACCGGCGGTCAGCGGTCCGTGACACGGTATGGGCGTGGTCGTGGCGGGGGAGCACCCGTCCGAAGCGCCTCCGTCCGGCCGGCCGGCCGTGCGCGTCGACGGTGCCAGTAGTGCTGCCGTGTCTGAGGTCGTGCCCGGCATGCGCCTCCGCCACCGACGTACCGGCGCCGCTCTCGTCGGTGAAGTGGTCGGCCGGCGAGGTGTCCGAGCCCTCCGCCTGCGGGACGCTCACGCCAAGGACGCCGTGGAACCCTGTCCGGTGACAGGGGTCTGGTGGCCGGCGTGCTCGAGTGCTTCGGAAAGGAGGCGGGTGACGTGGTCGTCGTTGGCGGAGTAGTACGCGAACGTGCCCTCTCGCCGGACGCAGACGAGCTTGGCGAGGCGCAACTTGGCGAGGTGTTGCGACACAGCCGTCGGCGTCGCGCCGACCACGTCGGCGAGGTGGGCGACCGAGCATTCGCCGTGGAGCAGTGCCCAGAGGATCTTGATGCGCGTCGGATCCGCCAGCATGCGGAAGCCGTCCGTGGCGAACTCGACCTGCTCGTCGGTCGGCATCGAGACGCCGAACTCTTCGGCCCGCACCGTCACCTGCAAACCTGCGTGCATGCGCAGGTATGTTAGCAGCTGCGGATGGGCCTGCCTGGAGCGGGGTAGCGGCGGCTAGCGGGGGCGACCAGCGAGAGACGCGTACGTTCCTGACCGCGTCGGTCCCGCCCTCATCATCGCCGAAGTCGCCCGAGGCAGAGCCGGCGGCTTTGATGCATTTCAGGCTGCGAAGTGCGAAGCGAAGGACCCCGCGGGCGTCCCCCCACCCCCTCCCGATCGCTGGCCGGCTGGTGCGTCCGGAGACGACACCGGGCCGCCATGCATCGACCTCAGGGCGCGTCGATCACCGCCCTCAACTCGACGTGCTCAGTCATCGGGAACAGGTCGAAGGCGCGCAACGCCGCCAACGACCAGCCGCTGTCGAGCAGCACCCGAAGGTCCCGTGCGAAGGAAGCCGGGTCGCACGCCACATAGACGATCCGGCGCAGGCGCTGGAGGCCGGCGAGGGCAGCCGCCACGTCCTTCCCCGCACCTTGCCGAGGCGGGTCGAGGACGACGAGCTCGGTGGCGCGCAACTCCCGGACTACAAGCTCGGGAGTGACTCGGGCGCACAACACGTCCACCTGCGGCGAGCGCACGACGTTGCGATAGGCGTCTTCGGCCGCCCGCTCATCCTGTTCGACGGAAAGGACGTGACCACCCTCGCCGACGGCGTCCGCGAGCAGCACGGTGAACAGACCGACGCCGGCGTACAGGTCGGCGACACGCTGCCCCTCCTGCGGCTCCGCCAGGGCGAGCAGGGCTTGGCCGAGCGCGACAGGCGCCCCGACGTGCACCTGCCAGAACACCCCGCCGCTGGCGGCGAAGCGATGCCCCATGACGTGCAGCTGCAACTCCGTGGGCTCCCGGATCGTGCGGCCGTCCACGACCAGCCCGCCGTCGAAGCGGGGCACCTGCACCCGAGCCCCACGGCGGGAGTCGACCATGACCGTCAGCTCGCCCTGCGGATCGGGGGCGAACACTTCCACCTCGTCGGCGCCCGTCCACGACATCTGCTCCGGCGCGAGGGCGAGGATGCCCGGACCGGCGATCGGGCAGTGATCAACCGGCTGCAAGTCGTGGGACCGGTACCGATGAAAGCCCAACCGACCGCGCGGCAGCACGCTGTAGCGCACGCGCGTGCGCCACGCCAGGCCGTTGTCGTCGCCCGGCACGGCTTCGACCGTGACGAGACGCTCGATGCCGGCGAGGCGTTGCAACTGCTCGGCGACGAGGGCGCCCTTCATCTCTCGTTGCATCGGCAGGGAAACGTGCTGCCAGTCGCACCCACCGCACCGGCCCGGCCCCGAGTGCCGGCACGGCGGCGTCACGCGGCTCGGCGCCGCCTCACCGATCGTGACGGCGTCGGCTCGCACGAACGAGCGTGCCTCCTCGGTGATGCGCGCGAGGACGCGCTCGCCCGGGATGGAGTGGCGCACGAAGGCGACTCGACCGTCAGGCAACCGTGCCACACAGCCGCCGCCGGCGGCTGGCTTGCCGACGACGAGCTCGACGAGCCCGTCGGGATGTGACGGCCCCTCGCTCGAAGCGCTCGCCACAGGCCCGGCGCCGGCCCCCGACTCGCCTGGGGCGTCCGCCGACGTCGCCTCACTCATCGATCGCCATCCCGGCCGCCAAAGGAGAGTTCACCCGCTCATCTTCGCCCGCCCAACGCCGGCGCACCGCATCGAACAGATGAGACGTCCCTATTCGCCGGCCGGGGCGGCGGCCACCTCAGACGAGGGGCCGCCGGCGCCGGCGGCCTGACCGGCGCCATGCGCACCCACCACAGACACTCCCGCCCGCCTCGCCGGCACGAGCAGGGCCGCAGCCGCCGCACCGAGCGCGATCGCCGCGCTGATGCGGAAGGCGAGCGTGTACCCATCGGTCAGTGCTTGAGCCCGGGACACGAGCGTGAGGACGGCGTGCGTCCGAGACGTCGCCACCGTGGCGAGCACAGCCAGCCCGACCGCCCCACCGATCTGGCGGGACGTGTTGACGATCCCCGAGGCGAGCCCCGCCTGGTTCGGCGCCACGCCGGCGGTCGCTGCGTAGGCGAGCGGCGTGAAGGAAAGACCGAGCCCGAGTGTGATGAGGACGCTCGGAACGAGGAACTCCGACCAGTAGCCCGCGTCCACGCCGAGGCCGGCGAAGAGCCACAAGCCGACGGCGGACAGCAACCCTCCGAGCACGAGGATCGGTCGTGGCCCGATCCTGAGCACGAGGCGCGACGAGACTTGTGCTCCTGCGATGATCGCGATCGTTTGCGGCACGAAGGCAAAGCCCGTCCGCAGCGGAGAGTAACCGTGCACCTCCTGCAGGTACAACGAGACGAAGAACCACATGGCGAACAGCGCCCCTGAGAGCAGGAACATGACGAGGTTGGCGCTCCAGATGGATCGCCGCTTGAACATCGAGAGCGGCATCAGTGGCGAGCGCGCCACACGCGACTCATGGAGAAGGAACCAGCCGACGAACACGACGGCGAGGCCGAAGGAGAC
>JBEKMC010000158.1:0-6214 GCA_050008715.1 Acidimicrobiales bacterium
CCGGCTACAAGCTGCCGACGACGGGCAACGTCATCGGGACCTACCAGTGGGACGTGGCCTACAGCGGCGACGTCGACAACACGGCCGTCTCGGAGATCAACGCCACCCGCGAGCAGGTGACGGTGAGAGGCTAGGTGATCACGTGGCGATCACGTCCGAGCCCCGACGGTAGTTGCCTTAGCGCCGGCACGAAGTGACCGAGGATCGCGGCTGCCTGCTCATGACTGAGGCCGCGCCGCGCTGGAAGGGCGCGCTACCGGGCCTGTATGTACTGGAGCAAAGCGTCCTTGTCTTCTTCCAGCTCTTCGATGCGGCTCTTCACGACGTCGCCGACACTGATGATTCCTGCGAGGACTCCGTCCTCGAGTACGGGGACGTGACGGATGCGGTGCTCGGTCATCATGACGGCGAGGGACTCGATGTTCTCATCAGGAGAGGCAGTTCGCACCTCGCTCGTCATGATCAGCCGGATCGGTTTGTTAAGAAGCGCGCCTCCGAAGCTGTCAAGCGCGCGTGTCACGTCGCGTTCGGAGACGATTCCCTCAACTGTCTGACCGTCGCTCGAAACGACCAGGGCACCGACGTTATGTCGCGCCATCTCTGCCACCGCCGCCGCTACCGACGCGTCCGGACCGATCGTTGTCACTGACGCGCCCTTGCTCTTTAGCACTGTAGAGATCTGCTTCATCGTCCATCCCTCGTCCGATGACAAGACTTCAACCTAAGAAGCCTACTTGCCGGGGCGGGCCGAGGTCTCATCGTCGCTAGCTCCTTTCTTTCGCTGGAGTAGGCGCCTCGTTCGCGCCGTTGTAGTCGAGGCGCCGCTTTTCAATCTCAGTTGCGGAGCTGTCGTCGACCAACAGCGCAAAAGAAGCTTGCAGGTCGGCTAACGCCCCCCGGCCTCACCGCCGCTGGCTGGAGGGGCCCTGGACTGCGCTCGGTGGCGCCTCGCAGCCCTCGTCCGCCGCCTGCATCGGCCCCGACCTCACGCCGGCGGGCGCAGTAGCCCGATCACTTGCTCGAAGGCATGCGCGATGACGACGGCGCCGGCGTCGTTCGGGTCGTCCCCGAACAACTCGACGAAACCGGCCCGACACGTGATGTCGAGCAGCCGGCAGGCACGATCGACGGCCACGGGCACCATGCCCCAGGGCGACGACACGAAGCGCACCATCTCGGTCGAGTCGAAGGCGCCTTCGACGTTCGCCACCGGGATGGAGGCGGCCGCGAATCGCTCGTCCATGTCGTTGCTGAGGAGCTTCACCGCCGCGACGGTGGCGAGGGCGAGGGCGCGGCCGGCGCCGGGTGCCAGCCAGTCGCCGAGGAGGGGGTCGTAGATGTTCATCCCGACGAAGCGGACGCCGGGACCGGCGGCGCGGCGAAGCCCCGCCAGGATCAGAGCATGGTTTGTCTGCATGGTTTGCAGCCCCGCCGCCAGGCAGTCGGCGGAGATCGTGAGGCTGACGCATCCGACGACGTCGTTGCCTCCGATGCCGATCGTCACGAGCGCAACGGCGCCCCGATGGGCCCGGAGAAACTTGACGGCGTTGCGGTACTGCGATCCGCCAGGGGCACAGGTCGAGTGCAGGATCATCGACGCCGTCGTCTCGCCCGAACAAGACATGTCCACCAATCGCAGCCGAGGAAGCCCTGCAGCCCGGTAGTCGGCGGCGATGAGGTCCGGGTAGGAGCGGCGGCCGTCCCACATGCCGACCGAGTCCCCGAGCGACAGGTAGTAGACGGTCGTCGGCACCGTCGTCGACGTCACCGCCGTCGTCGAGGTCGCCAGTGTCGTCGTCGTCGTCGAGGTTCCGGCTGTTGAGCCGACCGCGGAAGAACACCCGGCGAGGAACAGGACTATGCCGAGGACTGCCGTCTCCCTACCGCGAGCAGTCGCCGCTCGTATGAATCGTGCGAGGGCCACACACTTCAGACGTGTGGGGCGCCTGCGGGCTTGCAGGCAATCAGTTGATAGAACTGCTCCCGGCGGTAGGGGGCAGGGCAAAGACGGTCAGCTGCTCGCGGTGGCTGGTTCGAAGACTCTCCAATGCCCCTCCGAGACCACTTCGACGGTGTCGCCGGACACCTTGATCGCGGTCGCGTCGTCGATGGCGTACGTCGGAACGGGCACACCGGCTGCCCACTTCTCGACGTTCGCCATGGAGTGCTCCTCGAAGATCGGGTCTGGGTTGTCGACGTGCACCCACATCGTGAAGTCGACCAGCCCCAACGCCCTGTCGGCCTCCAGTGCCATGTCGCTTCCCGGAGGGACGAACCGCCGGTTCGACTCGGCATCGCAGTTGTAGGGCGTCATGGCGATGCTCCCGGCGCTCACGCCCACGTAGGCCAAGTGCTCCAGCGACGGCAGCAACTCTGCAAGGCCGGACTGGCGCATCCAATGGCACAGGTACAGAACGTTGCCGCCCCAAACGAGAAGCGCATCAGCCTCTTGGAGCGTAGGTACCCAACTCTCTCGTTGGATGCTGGGCAGAGCCGTGAGCTCCAACAAGCCGAGTGACTTCCAGCCCAGATCGCACAGCGGGCTGCTCGCCGCTCCCCTAAGTGCCTCCGCCGCCCCCTTGCCGCCACCTGGAAAGGGGTAGATCGCGGTGGGAATGAAGAGTGCGCTGGACTCGGCAATCGGCTTGCCGAGCAGATCGACCAGCGCGTCGCTGATGCTCGGGTTGCTGATGCCAGCGGAGGTGAGAAGAAGATTCATGACCGGCCTTGTCGAGGATGTGAAGGACACTAGGTCGACCCGGATCTGCCCATGGTGGCCATCAGTCGCGCCATCCCGGATGTGCCGGTCAGGGGCACCCATCGGGTGCCCTCGCCCTCAATGTTCCTCGGCCGGGTCCCAGTCGCTGTGGCTGATTCCGCCGATCTCGGGGTTCGAACACCGCCATTTGCCCCGGCGAACGGTCGCAAGAAACCACCATCTACCAGGACATTCGTTGTGATTCCTACAACGGCGTGGAGCTGATGGGACTATGTTCGAACCCGTCCCGGCCCGTTGACCTGGGGTTATGCAGTACGAAGGTCTGAGCTTGCGCGAATTACAGGCGCCGGATGGCTCGCTGCAAGGTCGGCACGGGAAGTGATCGGACTGTGTTCGAACCCCGTCGAGCACCGCCCCGCTCCTCGCGTTCGGCGACACCCTTCGCATCCACTCGGCACCTCACTGCCAGGACGGCCGTCGCTCCTGCCGGCAACCGGAATTCTGGGGTCCGGCAGCAGGCGTTGGTTCTCTATGATCCGCCCCGGCGACGCGGCTGACGGATCGCTGTCGTCGCGACATCCGAGTCAGTAGCTGTTGAGCAGTTGACGGATCCAATCGCTGATCGCGGCGTCTGCGACGGTCCTGCCCTTGGCGTCGAGATCGTTGGGGCTGGCGCCGTGCTCCAGCAGGAACACGATGATTCGATACTGCTCCTCCTTGGCGGCGTCCGACCCAGAGTGGCTCTTGCCGGTGTTCTGGACAGCCAGGTGAAGCGGGGTCGAGCCACCCTTATTCGTCAGTAGCGCGTCGGCACCCTTGTCGACAAGCGCGCTGACCCCGCCCGAGCATCGATCCCTTACGGCTCGATGCAGGGGGGCTATACCGCTCTTGTCGAATGCGTTGGGGTCCGCGCCAGCGTCGACGAGAAACGAGATCAGCTCGCGCTGTGCATTCGAGTCCGCGCCCGGACCTCCATCTGCCGCGTAGTGGAGGGGTTCAGCCCCTCTTCGGTTGTGGGCGCGCACGGCGGCACCTCTGTCGACCAGTGATTCGGCCAGTCCGCGGTCGTTAGCGGCGGCGGCAACATGCAGCGCCGTGTCGCCCGCGTAGACGTAATGACGAATGGGATCGAGGAAGTACGGTCGAGGATCCTGGCGACTCGCTCCGACCCGGAGGGGAAGCGTGACCAAACCTGGCGCTTGATCGAGCATTCGCACGACTCCGACGTGGTCACGCGAGGAGATCGCGTCGAAGAGCGCGAGTAGGGAACCGTCGAATTCATCGGATCTCCGGCCTGGCCTCATCACCGCCACAGAATGCCAAATCTGGGACCTAGGCGCCCTGAACAGGGCTCGCCCACTGTCGACCGTCGTGAGGCGAACGCAAGAGCAGTCCATTGTTCAGGAAAGCCGGACACTGAATGGCTCGCCGTCATTGCCTGCCCACGATGTGCCGCAGCGGATCACACTCATCCGGCGATGTGGGGCACCCCGCAGTGTAAATCGTGTCTAGAACGCGCCTGCCCTGAACGGCACTTATGCCACGGGTGAAAGGCCTCGCCGTAGTGCTCGTCGATGTGCTTGTCGTACTTGTGGCGAAATCGGTCCAGGCTGGCGTCGTCGGGTCTTCCGTCGCCGAAGACGAGCACTTCCTTGACCCTGGCTAGTACCTGCTGGTGTGCCATGCGCCCCATACTGCCGTAGAAGCCCGCCGGGCTGTCCCTGTCCGCCGGAACTGGGGCCTCCATGAGCGCGGCGGACTGGTCCTGTCAGGTAGTTTCTACTCCCAGAGAGAGCGGCCAGCCAAAGACGTGGCATTCGCTCCGTGCCCGAGGTGCAGGCAAGACATGCCAGAGTTCCCTGCGATTACTCACGTGGCTCTAACGGTTACGAGCCTCGAACGGAGTGTTCCTTGGTACAAGGCCCTGTTCGGCTCGGACCCGATTCTTGACGAGGACACAGGTCCGTTTCAGCGTGTCGCTTGGCTTACGGGCGGCACACTCGTCGGTCTAACTCAGTTCCCTGATGTGAGCAGCGCTGAGCCGTTCAACGAGCGCCGGCCGGGGCTCGATCATCTGGCTTTCGGCTGTGCCAGCCGCGATGAGTTGAGGGCATGGGAAATCCATCTAGACGAACTCGGCATCCCCAACGGTGGCATCGTGGACGCGCCCCGGTACTCGGCATTGTCCTTTCGAGACCCTGACAACATCGCACTTGAGTTCTTCGCACCTCGGGGCTAGGACCTGGTGGAGTAACAAGCCGCCCGGTCGGCGTTGTCGACCCTGGCGACCGAGCGTCTCGCCTTCGGCCGATCTCCGCACGATCACCGAGCGGCGGTGGTGCAGGTCGATCCCGACGTACCCTCGTTCATCTCATCAGAGGGTTCGCGCTTGACCGTTCTCTTGTCGAGTTGACCAGAAGGAGCGTCCCCAGTTTTGCTAAGGCCTGACGCCTGCCGATAAGCGGGTTGCTGCACCCATCAGGGCCGCCGCTCAGCTCCTGGGCTTGCAGCTGCCCAGGAGCCTTATCTGAGGCTGATCCTGCGCCTCAGTTGCCGTAGATGAGCAGCACGGGGTCGTAGAAGACGTCCGGCTGCCCGCTCACGGGTTGCAGGGCTATCGCAAAGCAATTTGTGTCACTTGGGCACGAGGCGTCCACAACAGGTCCGAGCCCATTGGGCAGCGTGGCGGCCTGCCAAGTTTGACCATCGTCGGTAGTGAACGAGATGGCCCCCGAGGCGCTCGTCGCCTGTGAGGGCTGCCCTGATTGATTTGGCACAATGATGCCAGAGGCCCAGCAGTCCGTGGCGCTGGGGCATGTTAGCGCGAGTGTCGCCTGCGGCAATGAGCTCCCACCGTCGGCCCACGTCTGGCCGCCGTCACTCGACAATAGCTCGGTGTCTGTCGTTCCCGCCTGGCCGAAGAGACTCGCGATGCAGTGCGAGGCGTCGGCACATGACAGTCGAATGATCCCGCCGCGCGTGGACGGAAGTGAGGCCGTCGCCCATGTCGAACCTCCGTCCCTGGAGTAGAGCGCCATCAGCGGTGGAGCCGTCGTGCTGCGCGCCGGTTGAGCGATGCCGATCGATGCACAGATCGAAGCACCGGCACACTGCAGACCCTCTGGCGCATAGTTCTGCGGCACGCTGGCCTCGGCCCAGGTATTGCCCCCGTCGTCGGTCACGTAGGCGCTGGCAGTTCCTGTCTGTCCGGACGGGTCAGAGGCGATCGCAACACACGACGACAGTGATGTGCACGACATACGAACCAGCCCGATCGCCGAAGTCAGCTGGCTCGGGCCTGGTGAGGTGGTCCATGACTGGCCACCATCGGTGGTCTCGAGAAAGTAGGAATTGCCGGAACCATCGACTCCTAACAGCGCGCACGTCGCCGCGTCCACACACGCGAGGCGACTGGCCATCGACAGTTTGACCGGCAGACCGATTTGTTGCCACGTGTTGCCGCCATCATTTGTCACTTCAAGGTCAGCGGTTCCC
>JBEKMC010000159.1:0-6115 GCA_050008715.1 Acidimicrobiales bacterium
TGGCGTGGTCCGCCACCACGTTCGCCGTCGTGCCGGCGACTGCCGTCTCGCATCTGTCCGTCGTGTCCTCGTCGTCGGCCGCCGGCGCCCTCGAGACAGACCTCACGGTCGAGTTCCAATTGTCTTCTTCTGGCGGGCTCGTGGCCACCCAGGGACAGATCAATATCTTCGCCCCACCTGGGACGAGGTTCTCGGACACGGGAACGATCAAGGACCTCACGACCGGGAAGGCAGTCACCTACTGGGGTGTGCTCGGCGGCGTCGTCGTGGGCGACGGTGGCGCCGTCCTGTCGTTCAATACCGGCATCACGCTCGACGCGAACGACCGAGTGGAGGTGATCGCGGCGCCGGCGTCGAATGCGGGATCATCCGGGAGGCAGGCCGTCATCGTGACGACGAGCTCGGACACGCTTGCCGTGCAGGGCTCGTTCGTGGCGTCGGCCCCGGCGGCCGTGCTGTCACCTTCGCTGTCGGTATCGGCCACCCCGGCCTCACTCGGCGGCGGCAAGACCTACTCCATCTCCTTCCGCACCTCCGCAGCGGGAGCACTCGTGGCCGGCCAGGGTCAGATCGAGATGGTCGGGCCGCCCGGCACCGTCTTCAACAGCAATGCAACGCTGACCGACCTCACGACTCACACCACCGGCGGGACCGTGACGTCGGCCGGGTCCTCCCTCGGCCCTGACGGCAGGTGGCTCCATATGACGCCAGGAGTCGCCATCGGCGCTGGCAACCTCGTCGTGATCAGCGACCCGGGCGTTGTGGCTTCCCAGGGGGAGGGTCCCGCCGGAGTGACCATCACGACGACATCGGACACTCGGCCTGCCGTCGCCTCGTTCCGCCCGAGCGGTTCGGCCCACTTCTCGAAGGTCGCGACCCCGAGCCTGTCGTGCACGACCTCGGCGGCGAGTGCCACGGGCGTTACGTGCGACTTCGGTTTCGTGGCATCTGCATCCGGCGGCCTCACGGCGACAAACGGCACGATCAACGTCATCGGGCCGATCGGCCTCGTGTTCTCCCCCACTGCGGTCGTCACCGACGACACGACGAAGGCCAGCACGGCCGCCAACGTCGACCTCGTGGCGCCCAGTTACGACGTCGCCACCTTCACCGCTCCGATGACGATCCGGCCAGGCGACCGTGTCTCTGTCTCGGCCGAGAACGTCACGCTGCCGGCAGCGCCCGGTCAGCTCGGACTTTCGTTGGACACGTCGTCCGACATCGCCCCCGTCTCGCTTTCCCTCAGCACGCATCCGCCGGGGTCCGTACAGGTGCTGTCGCGCTCGGCATCGAGCCTCGCCCCGGGCGCCACGAACGTCACCTACACGGTGACCGTGCTCGCCTCGCCGGCCGGAACGCTCGTCGCCGGACACGGCACCATCAACGTCATCGCTGCGCCCGGGACCGTCCTGCCGTCCGGCGCGACGATCACCGACCTGACGACGCGGATGACGTCGAGCGCCCCCGGCGGGTATCCCGCCGCCAGCGGCTCGGAGGACACCTACACGGTCGGGTCGGCCGTCCGACCGGGCGACCGCATCCAGCTGGTGATGACGAACGTTACGAACCCGACGACGGACGTCGCTGCGCTGACGCTCTCGACCTCGTCGGACGCTGCCCTCGAATCGCCGGCCCCCCCCGCCGGCCGCAACCGCTGGGTGTCGACGATCGCCGCCTCGCTGCGCACACCGGGCCAGGCCTTCAGCCCGGCGAAGTCCATCCCGGCAAACGCCTCGCTGGCAGCGCTGATCGCCCTGTTCCTCTCGTTCCCCTCCTCGTTGTTCAACCAGACCTTCCTCGACAACTACGCCGCCATCGTCGCCTGGTGGGAGCGCCGCACGCGACGCCTTCGCAAGCTCGGCTGGGCACGACGGCTCGGCGAGCGCCTCCGCCCCAAGCGTGAGGGCAGCGTGCAACGGCCGGAGACGCAGGTCGCGAAACGGCAATTCGCCATGGTGTTCGTCGCCGGCGCCGTGCTCGCGAGCTTCAACGACCCGACGTTCCTTCACGGGCTCGCGTCGCTCGTGACCCTCCCCACCGTGGCGTTGTCGATGGTGGCCTCGATCGCCGTGCCCACCGTCGCCACGCTCGCCTACCACCGCCGCCGCTACCACGAAGCGCCCTGGCGCTGGCACGCCCTCCCCGCCGGCCTTGCTGTCGGGGCGGCGTGCGTGTTGTTCAGCAGGTTGACGGGTTTCGAGCCGGGATATCTCTACGGCGTGATGTGCTCGGTGCTCTTCACGCGCAAGCTCGGCCGGCAAGCCACCGGGCACGTGGCCTTCCTCAGTGCGGCGGCCGTCCTTGCCATCGCCGTCGGCGCCTGGTTCGCCTGGGTGCCGGTCGCGCAGGCGGCGCTGCACCACCCGGGCTCGGTCGCCCTCGGCGCTCTTGACGACTTCCTCGCAGCCACCTTCGTCGGAGGCCTCGTCGGCACGTTCTTCTCGCTCATCCCCGTGCGGGGCCTCACGGGCTTCAAGATCCGCCAGTGGAACCCGCGTGCCTGGCTCGGCCTGTACTTCGCCGTCCTCTTCACGCTCGTCCAGGTGCTGCTCCGCCCGTCCACGAGCGCCAGCGCCCCCGTCACTCATGCGCCGCTTGTCGGCACGGTCGTGGCCTTCTTCGTGGCGGCCGCCGCGTCGGTCGCCTTCTTCGAGCATTTCGAGAGGAAGAAGCGACCTGCCGGCTCGGCGTCGCCGTCCCTACAAGAGCGTCTCCACGCGCTGATGGCGGCCGCCCGCGGCAACCCGACCCGGACGGACGACGAACCCGAGGGCGACGGGGCTGCGTCTGACCGCCAGGAAGGGCCTGATCGCCGGGAAGGGCCAGGCGCCGACGATCCCGGACCAGAAGCGCCCGCTGTCGACGACGCACGCGAACCGGCGGTGATCGGCTCGACGGCGCCTCGGAGCGACGAGGGCGAAGCGCCCCAGCGCGCCGGCTCCAGCTGAGGGCGCGGCGCCACCCGGCCGAGCCGGTGATGACGTCAGGCGATGACGGCGACGGCGTCGAGATCGAGAGCGTGACGAGCGTGCCGTGCCGCCATCGTGAGGAACATCTCGTCGCCCCGTGCGGTGCGCTCGACGAGCATCGACGCGGCGACGGCCATGACGAGTCCGGACCAGGTTCCGCGCCGGTAGTCGGTCCAGCAGCGCTGCCAGTCGTATGCCGTCACGCCGGCTGACAGCAACCCCGCGTGATAGCGGCGTACGACGTCGCGCTCGACCTGACGGCGCTCGTCGGCGAGGAGGCCGGCGCCGAGGAAGTAGGCGACGTCGTAGGCGCCCGGGCCGTCCGTGACGGTCTGCCAGTCGACGACGGCGATCGGAGTGCCACCCGGGGTCGGGTCGAACAGAAGGTTGTCGAGGCGATAGTCGCCGTGCACCACCGTCCACGGCCCGCTGCCGACGAGCAGGTAGCGCTCGAAGTTGTCGAACAGGGCGCTGCCGGCGTCGAGGACGTCACCCACGAGAACCTCGCCGTATCGTTCCCGGAAGCCGGCCCACAAGCCCGGTACGAGGGCGAGCAGGAATTGGCGGGTGAGCTCCTTGTCACGGTGGAGCCACTCGAGGTCGGCCAGTGACGGATCCCCCCACCGGGCCGCGTGCAGCTTGACGAGCTCGTCGACCGCCACGACGGCGGTCTCTTCCGAGCAACCGGCGATCTGGTCGCCCGGCTCGGCCGGCGCCAGATCCTCCAGCAACAATACGAAGCGAGCCGTGTCGACATCGATGTCCGCGTAGAACACGGCCGGCGTGCGGATCTCGAGCTGCGGTGCGAGCTGCTGGTAGAAACGCACCTCGTTCTCGTAGCTCCGCAGCGCCATCGCCGTGGCGCGACTGGTGTCATCGGAAGCTGGAAGCTTCACGATCATCGTGGCCGGCGCGCGCGTGGGTCGGTCGTAGCGGAGCGTCAGGCGAGCGCAGTCGCACATCTGGCCCGTCCCGACGTCGGTACAGGCGACCTCGAGGACCCGCTCGCGCTCGATGATGCCGGCGGCAGCCAAGGCGCGCGAGAGCCAGTCCGGACTGAGGACCTCCGCCCGTTCCGCCATGGGCGGAGGGAGCAGCATCACCACGGGAGCGCCCCCTGCACGACGGTGTCGGGGAAGTAGCGATGGTGTCGGGCACCGGTGACCTCATAGATCGCCGTGCCCGTGCGCCCGTCGTCGGTGCGGACTCGCATCTGGCTCAAACCGCCACGGTGGAACGGCTCGTACGGCTGGTCGAACGTGCCTTCGGCCTCCACGACGATCTGGCGGCCGCCGGCGAGACCGAACCGCGTGGTCCCTCGCAAGCCGGCGACGAGAGCCCCCTGCTCGCCGTAGCCGGCGGCGGCGCCGTCGCCGGACGTCCACTCGAGGTCGTGGTGGAAGTCGACCACGGGCACGGGGTCGCTCATGTCGGTTCCCGCCCAGCAGCCGTCGGTGTAGATGCGCGTCCCGTTCGCCAGCTCCCAGTGCCAGACCCCGAGGAAGCCATCCTCGAGCTGAACCTGCAGCCACATCCACATGGGGCAGCGGCCGTGGTCGCGCACGCCCCAGGAGTGGTCACGCTGGCCGACCCAACCGTCCACCTCCCGCGTGGTGCCGCCGAGGGTGTAGGTGCCGCGGTACGTGCCGGACTGCAGCATGTGGCTCTGGTCCCATACGACGTCGTCGCCCGCCCGCATCGTGCCCCTCCGCAGTGCGTACGGGAGCGTGCGAGCACGGAATGTCACGTCGAGGCCGAGCGGCGACGACGCACTGTCCGAGCGCAGGCGGATCTCCTCGAAGGGCCGTACGACTTCGACGCTGGCGCCGGGAACCTCGCTCGAGCGCAGGTCGCCGTGATCCCTCATGAGCAAGCTCCCGAAGCGCTCGCCGCCGACACGACCCATCTGGATCGAGTCCACGACGCCTCGCGAGGGATGCGTCGCCATCGTGAAGAAGACGACATCGCCCTCGGCACTCGGCTCGTGCAGCTCGAAGAAGTAGCTCTCCCGCCAGAAGTCGTTGCGGGTCGCCACGGAGGTCAGCAGCTCCGGTACTTGGTGCACCAGGTACTCGTCCATCGGCGACGGCATGGCCATGGCTGTGGCTCTCCCCCTGGGCCGGGTTTCTCGGCCCGTCGAAACCCGGCCACTGTAGCCAGGCGCCGGGCGTTATTCGATCGGTACGAGCGGGCGGCCGGTGCTATCGAGCTGATGCAGGTACTCGGCGATGCCCGTACCGCTCCCTCCCTCGTACCGCCAGTGAACGAGGCCTTCGTTGACGAGCGTGCCTTCGAGCCCTGCGCCGCGCGACAGCGGCGCCACCCGCATCACCTCGCCGTCGAGGCGGTGCGTGTTGCCGGCTTTGTCGAGCACGTCGAGACTGACGCGCCGCTGCGTCAGGCCGTCGTCGGCGACTTGGGTCGTGATGCGCCACTCCTCCACGCTCGTGGCAGACCCGTCACGCCACACCCAGCCGCGATGCAGGTCGCCGGCCGCTGTAGCGAGGCGGACGCCTCCGAAGGCGACGTCGTCGCCGATGTTCACGGAGAACCATCGCCACATCCGCGGTGCCTCCCATCGGCGCGGCCCCCACGACTTGTCCCGGTTGCCGCGGGCCTCGGCGAGCCGGTGCGGCCGGCCGTCGAGGGTGATCGTCCCTTCGAGCCGTCCCGCCTGCTCGAAGTGCCCCTTGCCGACCGAGCCACCCGCCAGCTGGGCGACGCCCTCCCGCTGGCCGCCCTGCCCTTGGGCGCCGTCGCCGGGGGCCCCGATGGGCGGCGTCAGGTTGTGGAAGGTGACGTCCAGCTCGACGTCGACGGCGCCGCTCGGCCCGCCGGCGGAGGCAGCACCGGCTGGCGGACCGGGCGCGAGTGCACCGAGTGCTTGCACGACGGCCCGGCCGCGGCCGCCGAGATGCCACTCTCGCATGGGCGCCACGCAGACGTAACGGATAGGACCGACCTCGAGCGATGTGTCCACCATGTCAGCTTCCGGCCGCCGCGCACGCAGGTGAGCAACATGACCGCCCGGCAGCCAGATCGAGAGCGACGCGTCCATCGTGCCTTCGTTCGGGCGGATGCCGATGCGTGTGAAGAAGCCGACCCCCTCGCCCTCGTCGTAGCCGTTGAAGTAGTACGACTCGCTC
>JBEKMC010000016.1:0-48732 GCA_050008715.1 Acidimicrobiales bacterium
GATGGTCGGAGATGTAGAGCTCCATGACGCCACGGCGTAGCCGTTCGAGCCGGGCGGTCTGCGTGGCCACTCTCATGCCGTCGGCGACAGGGGTCGTGCAGGACGCAGGCGTGCCCTTGCGCCCGTCGATCTCGACGAGACAGAGGCGGCACGAGCCGAAGGCCTCGAGGGAGTCCGTGGCGCAGAGCTTGGGCACGTCGATGCCGGCAAGGGCGGCGGCGCGCATCACGGACGTGCCGGCGGGCACCGTGACGGGGTGGCCGTCGACCTCGACGGTGACGTCGAGGCCGGCATCGGTCTCGGCGTGTGAGACGGGCTCCGGCGTCCCGAGGTCGTGCTCTCTCAGAAGGGTCATGACTCTGCTCCCTGACCTGTCATTGTCCCACTTGTGACGTGCCTCCCGGACACCGCGCCTCCGGCGCCGTCGCCGTCTCCGTCGCTGCCGAGGAAATCGTCGGGAAAGTACCGAAGGGCGCTCCGCACAGGCTGAGGTGTCAGCCCGCCCATGGCGCACAGCGAGCCGTCGATCATGAGCTCGCAGAGATCGTCGAGCAGCTCGAGGTTCTTCTCGCGCTCCTCGCCGGCGATGATGCGGTCGATGACTTCGACACCGCGAACCGAGCCGAGGCGGCACGGCGTGCATTTGCCACACGACTCCTCGGCGCAGAATTCCATGGCGAAACGCGCTTGGGCCGCCATGTCCACCGTGTCGTCGAAGACCACGATGCCGCCGTGGCCGAGCATGGCGCCGGCGGCGGCGAGCGCCTCGTAGTCCGTCGGAAGGTCGAGCTGGTCGGCGGGCAGGTATGCGCCGAGAGGACCCCCGACCTGCACGGCCCGCAACGGCCGCCCGCTGGCGGTGCCGCCCCCGAAGTCCTCGATCAACTCGCGCAACGTGATGCCGAAGGGCAGCTCGACGATCCCGCCATGGAGAATGTTGCCACCGAGCTGGAAGACCTGGGTCCCGCGGGATCGGGCGACCCCGAGGCGCTCGTAGGCGGCAGCGCCCTCGGCGAGCACCGAGGGAACGGCGGCGAGCGAGAGGACGTTGTTCACGATCGTCGGGCGACCGAACAGACCCTCGATCGCCGGCACGGGCGGCTTGGCGCGGGCAACGCCCCGGTTGCCCTCGAGGCTCTCGAGCATCGAGGTCTCCTCGCCGCAGATGTAGGCGCCCGCCCCGACGCGCACGTCGAGGCTGAAGCCGCCGTTACGCCCGATCCACCCGTGCTCCTCGGCGATGGCGATGGCCGCCCGCATCGTCGCCACCGCGGCCGGATACTCCGAGCGGATGTAGATGTAGCCCTCCTGGGCGCCGACGGCGAGGGCGGCGATGGCCATGCCTTCGATGATGAGGAAGGGATCGCCCTCCATGAGCATGCGGTCGGCGAACGTTCCCGAGTCGCCTTCGTCGGCGTTGCAGCAGACGAACTTGAGGTCGCTCGGCGCGTCGAGAACGGTCTGCCATTTGATGCCCGTCGGGAAGCCGGCACCGCCGCGCCCTCGCAGTCCGGCCTGTGCCACCTCGGCGACGATCTCGGCCGGCTCCATGTCCCGGGCGCGGCGAAGACCCTGCAGGCCACCGAGCGCCTCGTACTCCGACGGCGACAACGGATCCATGATCCCCACTCGGGCGAACGTGACGCGCTGTTGTCGCTCGAGAGCCGGAATCTCTTCGGTGAGGCCGAGGTAGCTCGGCACGTCCTCCAGCTGGCCGGAACGCACGCCCTCCACGAGCGCACGCACGTCGGCCGGCGCCACGGGACCGAAGGCGATGCGGCCGCGCTCGGTCGCCACCTCTACGAGCGGCTCGAGCCAGTACAAGCCGCGTGAACCGGGCCGCACGAGTCGGTCGGCCGTGTCGCGTGGCGAGTCGAGATCCGCCTGGCGCCCCAGCTCGGCTGCAACCTCATCCGCCCCGACCGATCGGGCTCCGGAGTCTCGCGGCACGTAGAACGTCGTCATCCGGCCGCATCCTCGACGAGCTGATCAAAACGCCCGGCGTCTACACGGCCGTAGACCTCACCGTCGATCATCACCGACGGTGACAGCGCGCAGTTACCGAGACAGAACACCTGTTCGAGGGTCACGCTCCCGTCGGCCGTGGTCTCGCCGACGCCGACGCCGAGGCGCTCGGTGACATGGGCGACGAGGCGTTCGGAGCCCATTGCCTGGCAGGCCTCGGCCCGGCACACTTTCACGACCGAGGTCCCACCCGGCTCGCTGCGGAAGTCGGCGTAGAACGAGAGCACTCCGTACACCTCGGCCTGCGAGAGGTTGAGCACGTCGGCGACGACGGCGATCGATCGACGATCGACGCATCCGAAGGCGTCGTGCAGCTCGTGCAACACGGGCAGCAGAGGACCGCGTGCGTGCACGTGCCGGCGGACAAGCTCCCGGGCTCGCTCCTCCGACCACGGCTCTGTGGGCGTGGATGTGGGTGCCACTACACCCCGAGACTAACTCGTTGTTCAGCCTTGGGTGGCAGGTCATGCCGCTGCCCGGAGTGGGAGCGGCGGTCGGCCTAGCATGTCTTACATGTGCCGCAGCATCGTCAGCCTTCGCGACGTGGACGACCTCACACCCGACGAGGTGCAGGCGGCCGCTCGCCAATTCGTGCGCAAAGTCTCCGGGACCAAGGCAAAGACCCCGTCCCGGGCCAACCAGGAGGCGTTCGACCGGGCGATCGCGGAGATCACCGACGCGACCGGGCGTCTGCTCGAGTCTTGGGTCGTGCCGCCACGGCCGGGGCCGGCGCCGGCCATCCCCGCCTCGCTGCTCGCTGCGCGGGCCGCTCGCGCCGCCCGCGCGCCACAAGCGGGCTAGCCCATCGCCCAGCGTATTTGAGGCTTTCGGCTAGCCAACTTTTTCGAGGGGTCAGCCGTCACCGAGGGTGCTGGCGCCGACATGTTCCGCCAGCCACGAGTTCATCGGGTCGCACGCCCGAAGAAACCCGACGAGCCGCTTCTTCGCCGCCGGCGTCCCCAGCCACGCCTCCGGCGGCCACTGCTGCCAGGCGACGAGTCCCTTGTGACGCAGCAGCTCGATTCGAGCGTGGTCCTTCGGGTAGCCCTTCGGCGCCGTCTTCAACGAGTCGTGACCGCTCACGTCGATGCCCTTCCTCCCGAGGACGGCGATGACGTCCACGAGGGCCGTTCCGGCACCCTCGGCTGCCACGGCGGCCCGGTACCGCTCCAGCTGGTCCGGCGCCATCATGTACATCCCGCTGCCGGCGCCGAGGCCCGCACCGGAAAGCTGTACGTAACCACCACCGGCCAGCGACGCCCCCATCGCCGTCTTGTAAGGCGCCTTGTCCCGGCTGAAGCGAACGTCCCGGTAGGGCCGATAGATCTTGCCGACTCCGAACTCCCCCTCGAGCTCGACCAACAGCGCTGCCATGGGCGCGAGGACGGCCTCCTCGTAGACCGCCTTGTTCGCCAGCCAGTAGGTCTTCGAGTTGTCAACCTCAAGACCCTCGTAGAACTCGATCGCTTCCGCCGGCCACCCTGTGAACGCCATCGGCCGCCAGTGTACCCAGCGCCCTGCGACCCGAACATCGGCCACTGGACGCGGGACGGACCGGCCCTATGGGCCGGTCCGGTGCCCTTTGCGATGATCCGGTATGGACTCCGCCATCCGTGGTTATAGGGCGTCACAGCTCCGTGAGGACCTGTTCGACCGTTTGCTCCGGCGTGCCGACCACCCATGTGTCGCGGGCATACTCCGCTGGGGTTGGGCGGGTTCGAGAAAAGCGAACGCCGCTCCGAACCATCTTGGCGGTCGGGCGCCAAAAGCACGGCAGCCCGAGCTTCTCAGCCCGGGCACCCTCAGTCCGGTGGACCGGACTCCTCGGAACAGTCCAACGTTCCCACGTCGACTCCTTCCGTCACCTTCACATCACGGGAACCTCATCCCGCGCCTCAATGGTCCACCCGCCGGCGCCCGGTGTCAATGGCCTATCTCAGATCCTGTAAGCACATCCGTCCCAGCAGGCAGCAAGCCGCGGCCGCCGGTGTCCCCTGAGCTCGATAAGCAGCTCGAGAGGTGCTTCGCCCGCATCGGCGGCCGAGCCGGCCTAGAACGACCGGACGATCGACTCGATGCGCCCGACGAGCTCGGCGGTGAACAGCTCGGACTCAGGCTTCATGAGCACGGAGCGAAGCACTCGCACGTCGCCGGCCCGGCTCATCTCGTCGCCGGCAGCGAGAACGAGAGCCGGATGGCGGCGAGCCATCTCCTCGACGGTCACGCGGAGCACGCTCACGAACACAGGGTCCGAGCCCGACATGGCCTCGGACAGGAGCCGCGCCGAAGCGGCGTCGATCTCGCCCGGGCTGGCGGTGCCCTCCGGGAAGTAGGTGACGATGTCGAGCTCGCCGTGCTGGTACAGCCGGAGGACGTCCGACGCTTCGATCCTGGAAGCAAAGCCTTGCGCCGCCCGGCGAGTCGACGACAGCACCCTCCCGAGGCCCGCCGGCGACAGCGGGAACATTCGTAGCGTCAACCAGAGGGCGGCGGCGGCAGCCCCGGGCCGCGAGCACTCGAGGCTGATCTCGCCGAGGTGGGCCGCTCCCCCACCGGTGAAATACGTGTAGGGCGATTCGTGAGAGTAATGGCGAGCCACGGCGGGATCGGAGAACAGGACGGCGCCACAACCGTAGGGCTGCAGCCCGTGCTTGTGGGGATCGACCACGAACGAGTCGCACGACCCGATGGCCGCCCATGGCGCCGGTTCGAGCCCGAGCCCGTTCGCCGATTCCGGGTCCTTGGCAACGATCGCGAAGAAGCCCCCGTATGCCCCGTCCACATGAAGCCGCAGCCCGTAGCGTTCCTTCAATCGAAGCGCTTCGTCCACGCGGTCGACCGCGCCCAGCCCTGTGGTTCCCGTCGTGAGCACAACCGTTCCGATCACACCCTTCCGGGCAAGGTCCTCCACCGCGTCCAGATCGATTCGGCCGGCGTCGTCGCTGCCGACCCGGTAGGCCGTCACGCCGAGCAGGTTGCACATGCGACTGTGGGTGTAGTGAGCCTGATCGCTGAACGCCACGCCCCGGCCGGGGTGGGTGGCGCGGGCTACGAAGAGCGCTTCGAGGTTGGCGATGGTGCCACTCGAAGTGAGGTGGCCGAGATGGGCCCGCAAGCCGATCATGTCCGCCAGCTGAGCGATGGCCTCGACCTCCATCTCTGCGGTCGCCGGCCCGCCGTCGAGGGCATGGTTGTTCGGGTTGACGAGCATGGCGGCGAGGTAGCCGACGACGGCGACAGGATGGGGGGGTTTCAACATCTGGCCCGCGTAGCGGGGATGGAAGAAGGGGTAGTTGTTCTCGAGGCGTGACAGGAGCTCTGCGAGGGCAGCCTCGAAGACACCGTCGTCGACCGCCAGCTCGGGTGAGGCGGCGTACGGGCCGAAACCTTCCTCCCAGCGCCGGTGATGCACGACTGCCGTCTCGATCCAGCGAGACAGTTCCATGTCCATGGCCTACAGCGTGCCCGACGACCGGAGCGACCGGCTCGGCATGACGCTCAGGCGAGGCGGGCCAACGCCAGGCCGGCCGCCAGGAAGACGACTGACCACGACAGGACCCGAAGCGCTCGTTCCGCCGGTTGGATGAGCATGGCCCGGTCCACCATGCGGGTCGTCCCGTCGCTCAGCTCGATGGTGCCGTGCACGTCGGCAACCCGGCGGCGAACGAAACGCGCCGGCGTGCTGAGGGCTCGCTGCGCGGTGGACAAGCCGAATGCCGCCGCCCCCCCGAAGACCGCTGCCAGCGAGAGCCGATCGGTCTGAGCGACGTAGGCCGTGAGGACGGGAAAGGCGCCCCACGCGAGCGCAAATCCGCTGTCGGTATGCACGAGCCCCCCGAACCACTCGGCGTTGTAGGCCACGACGAGGAACGGGCCGATGACGATGAACGGCACGATGGGCCAGCCCACTCGTGACACGCCGAGGACGCCGAGGGCGACGGCGCCGGCGAGAGCCATGACCGATACGGCCACAAGAAGGGGGGAAGCGATACGGGTACGCAGCGGCCGCCCGTGGAGCTCGTCGAGGGCATGAGCAGCGATCCCGACGGCGAGGAAGAAGGCCAGCAGTGTCGCAAGCAGCCTGCTGAGCTGCACGTGGGGCGCCAGGCAGGCCCCGAGGACGACATAGGCGAGGTGCCAGGCCGTATAGGGCGGGTGCAACAGCGTCCACCAGTCCCGCCAACCGCCGGAGCGCCCGGCGGCGTAGTACGCCGGGCGGAGCTCCTCGCGCTCCGGCGCCTCGTCGCCCGCGGCCGCAACGACGGCACGTCCTTTCGGTCGCAGGCGTCGGCCCGGTGTCACGCCTTGCGCCGTCCCCACATGACGAGCCCGCCGCCGAGACTCATACGCCGGACACCGACTCCCTCGATGCCGGCGTCGCGCCACGCCTGCTCAGTCCAGGCGACCGGGTACGCCTTGTAGTGGTTCGAGATGCTCGGCCCGAGGAAACGGCCGACTTTCCACCACTCCTCGCCACCGGTGAGGTAGCCGGCGGCGGGAAGCACGAGCCGCGTGTAGCAAATCCAGAGGGCGTGCCAGATCGGGTTCGGCGGCACGAGGAACTCGAGACTGGCGATCGCTCCGCCCGGCTTGACGACGCGGGCCAGCTCCGCCAGCGTGGCGGCGGGGTCCTGCACGTATCGCAAGAGGTAGGTGAAGCTGAGGGCGTCGAACGTGGCGTCAGGGAAGGGCAGCTGCTCGCCCCTGCCGAGCACGAGCTGGATGCGCTTGCTCTCACCGGCGGCGGCCACGTTCTCGGCTCCCTGCCAGAGCATGGCCTTCGTGAGGTCGAGACCGACGACCCGTCCTCCGGAGCGACGCGCCAGCTGCAGGGCGACTCCAGCCGTGCCGGATGCGACGTCGAGGATGCGAGGCGGCGAGTCGGCGATGACGTGATCCACCATCTCCCGCCGCCAGCGACCGTTCTGGCCCATCGACAGGAGCTCTGCAAGGCGGTCGTAGCGTCCCGGCAGCCCCGAGAACAGCGACCTGGCGAAGCGGTTCTGCCGCGACTTCTCGGTGACGGCCATCACGCCACCAGCTCGGCCGGCGCCGCCAGAGCGCTCCGGATGAAGTCGAGTTGCAGCAAGAGCAGGTTCTCCGCCACGACCTCCTGCGGGGTCATGTGCGTGACCCCGGACAGGGGGAGGACCGAGTGCTGGCACCCAGCTGCCAACAGCGCGGACGACAGCTGCAAGGTGTTGGCGGCGGCGACGTTGTCGTCGGCGAGCCCGTGGATGAGGAGGAGAGGCCGGCGCAGCTTGGCGGCCTCGCCGAGGAGCGACGTTCGTTCGTAGTGCTCCGGGCACTCACTCGGATGACCGAGATAACGCTCGGTGTAGAACGTGTCGTACAGCCTCCACTCGGTGACCGGAGCACCGGAGACGGCCGCATGGAACACGTCCGGGCGACGCAGGACGGCGAGCGCCGCCAAGTAGCCGCCGAACGACCATCCCCGGATCGCCACGCGGCCGAGGTCGAGGTCGCCGAACTCCTCGGCTACGGCATGGAGCGCCTCCACCTGGTCCTCGAGCACGAACGATGCGAGGTCGCCGTGCACGGTGCGATCCCACGCCGGCCCGCGGCCAGGCGTTCCGCGTCCGTCGGCGATGACGACGCAAAAGCCTTGATCGGCGAACCACTGGGCGCTGAGGAAGGCGCCTGAAGCTGCCATCACCGCCTGGTAATGAGGCCCGCCGTACGGGTCGAGCAGGACGGGCAGGCGGCCCGAGCCGAGCTCGTAGCCGTGCGGGAAGAGCACCGCCGTGCGGAGTTGCCGCTCGCCCGAACGACGCATCAACGGCCGCGGCGTGATGCCCGGAGTCTCGGCCACCGACGTGATCCGAGCCACCTCCCGCCCTTCGCGCTGCACCGTGACGCACACGCCGGCGATGTCGAGCCGGCGCTCGGCCAGCACGGTCGTGCCGCCGGCGCGCCAGCCGGCGGCCACGCCCGGCCGGTCATGGCCAGGAGCCTTCATGACGCCGCCGGCGCGTGACCACGTCCAGACGCTCACGTCGGTGGGTTCGGTCGAAGCGGCGAACAGGACGACGTCGCCGTCCACGGCGAGCACTTCCCGGATCTGGAGCGCGGAGGGCGTTACCGTCTCGTCCCCGACAACGAGGCGCTTTGCCTCGCCGACGTCGGCCGTCCAGACGATCGTGCCGTCACCGAGACGGGCGGGAACGCCGTCGACGACGTCGACCCAGACGTCGTCGCGGTCCTCGCGCACGACCGACGTCGCCCCCGTCGAGGCGTCGACCGCGAGCACTTGCATGCGTCGCTGGTCGCGGCTCTGCACGACGACGAGCAGCCCGTGCTCGGACCACGTCGCCTTCGTCACGTACTCGAAGTTCGCCCGGTCCCATTCGACTTCGACACGCCCACCGCCAGGCACCACCTCGAGCAGATGGAGCGTGACGCCGGCGTTCTCCGTGCCGGCGGCCGGGTAGGCCATCTCCACGGGACGAGTGCCGGGGTTCGCCGGATCGGCGATGTAACGGCGGCCGACACGGCTCGTGTCGACGCGGGCGGCGAGGAGCTGCCGTCCGTCCGGAGACCACCAGTAGCCGTCCGTGCGACCCATCTCCTCCGCCGCCACGAACTCGGCGAGGCCGTAGGTGACCTCGGTCTCCCCCGCTTCCGGCTCCGCCAGGGCCCGATCCTCCTGCCCGCCTCCAACGCCGACCCCGACGACCCGAAGGGCACCGCCCGACACGTAGGCGACGTGCTCTCCCGGTGGCGACAGGCGTGGGTCCACCGCCGGCGTGCGCACGGGCAGCTCCGTCACGGCGTCAGAGGACACCTCGACGACATACAAGCGGCCGGAGAGATCGAAGACGACACGACGGGCGGCGATGTCGGCGTGGTAGCGCACGATGCCGGCGGAGGACTCACGCGCCCGTTCGCGACGTGCCTGCTCCTCGGGAGGTAGTTGCTCGAGGTCCCCACCGAGAAGTCCCTCTGGGTCGACCACGAGCCGCTCGGATCCGGTCGCCACGTCGAGCTCGTAGAGGCACGTGAGGGCGTCGGTGCCGCTCTTCGACCGGAGAAACAGCACCCGGGCGCCATCAGGGGCGATCACGAACGTGCGCGGCGTCCCGAGGCCGAAGCGCCGCGTGCGGGCGTACTGGCGAGGAAAGCTCATCTCTGTCACCTGCCCATCCTTGCCGATGCGTGTCGCCGGCACCGCACCAATGGCCATCGGGTGAGGCGCCCCCGGTCCTCGGGCGAGCTCCCACCGCCCCGGTGGCCTGCCCGGTCAGCGGCCGACGGCGTAGGCCTGCATCGCTCGGGGATCGGCCGCCGCCCGGAGAAAGCCGTCAGCGGACCGTGCGACCGCCGTCGTCCGGCCGAGCCGCCATGGCCCGGCATCGACAACCTCGTGCCCCCGTCGCCGCAGCTCCGAGATCGCCCGGTCCCCGAGCCGGGATTCGACCACGAGCTGGTTGGGGTACGCCTCTCGTGGATAGAAGGACGATGGCGCGTGGTTGGAGTGCCACGACGGCGCCTCGATCGCCGCCTGCAGGTCCATGCCGAACACCGAGTGATTGAGGAACGCGAGCAGGGCCCACTGGTCCTGCTGGTCGCCGCCCGGGGTGCCAAGGGCGAGATAGGGCCGGCCGTCACGCAGGACGAGCCCCGGGCTGAGCGTCGTCCGCGGGCGCTTCCCGGGGGCGAGACTCGCCGGCAGGCCCGGTTCGAGCCAGAACATCTGAGCTCGCGTCCCCAAGCAGAAACCCAACCCCGCCACCGCGGGCGAGCTCTGCAACCACCCGCCGCTCGGCGTCGCCGAGACGAGATTGCCGAAGCGGTCGGTGGCGTCGAGGTGGCAGGTGTCGCCTCGCATCTCACGGGCAGAGCCCGGCGGAGGCCCGAGCATGGGATCGGGCGCGACTGCCACGCCGAGGGCGCCAGGGGCAGCCTGGCCGGCTGCAGCATCCGCCACGCGGTTCGGAAGCCGTGCGACGCAGCCGGCCGGCGATCCGGGCCGGAGCGCCGTGCTCGCTTGCTCGCCGACAAGTGCGCGGCGCTCGTCCGCGTAGGCGCCGGACAGCAGCGCGGACATCGGGATCTCGACCGAGCGCGGGTCGCCGTAGTACGCCTCGCGGTCGGCGAAGGCGAGCTTGGAGCACTCGGTCACCACATGGACGAGCTCGGGTGTGCCGGCACCCATGGCCTCGAGATCGAAACCGTCCAACAGCGCGAGCTGCTGCAGGAACACGGGACCCTGGCCCCACGGTCCCGTCTTGCAGACCTCGTAGCCGCGAAAGCCCACACGCGCCGGCTCCTCCAGCGACGCACGCCACCCGGCGAGATCCGCGCCGCTGAGCAGCCCGTCGGCTGCGCAGAACGACTCGATCGCCTCGGCCACGAAGCCTTCGTAATACGCCCGCCGAGCGCCCTCGATCTGCGCCTCGCGACCTGATCCGACCGCCTCGGCCTCGGCAATGAGGCGGCGGTACGTGGCTGCCAGCAACGGGTTGCGGAGCCGCTGGCCGCTGCGCGGGACGCCGCCTCGAAGCCAGATCTCGGTCGAGGTCGGCCAGGCGGCCGACATCTCGGCGCCGACGCCGGCAAGAGTCGCCTCGAGCGAGGCCAGCACGGGCCAGCCGCCTTCGGCGTATCCGAGCGCCGGGTCGAGGACCTGGCGCAACGACATCGTCCCGAAGCGCTCGAGCACGAGCATGAATGACCCGAACGCGCCCGGGACGCAAGCCGCCAGCAGGCCGACGCCAGGAACGAGGTCGAGCCCGCGCTCGGAGAAACGCTCCGGAGCTGCGGCTGCCGGCGCCGGGCCTTGCCCGTCCACGACGTGCACGGCGTCGTCGGCGGCCGAGTACAGGATCATGGGGGCCTCGCCACCGAGGCCGTTCTGGTGGGGCTCGACGACTTCGAGCACGAAGCCGGCTGCCACGGCGGCGTCAAAGGCGTTGCCACCGCGTTCCAACACCGCCATGCCGGACTGCGCAGCCAGCCAATGCGATGCGGCCACCATGCCGAACTGGCCGACGAGCTCCGGGCGGGTGGTGAACATCGCCTCACTCACCGCGGGCGTACCTCGTAGCTGCAGACGTGGGCACCGTCGAGCAGGTGGGCCACGCGCTCGACGTGGCCGCCCGGGAGCGCGTCCTTGATGAACGCCAGCTCACTCGTGCACGCCTGCCGGTAGCCGGTCGCCACCGAGAGGATGGCGCAGTTGTGCTCGGTGATCCTCCAGCTCCCGCCGTCGAGCCGGTGCACGTCGGCGAGGTAGCCGTCCTCGTCGAGGATACGTGCGAGCTCGGCGACCTGCTCGTCCAAGCTGAGCCCTGCCAGCCGCGTCTGGGCGTCTTGCAGCCGGCGCCGGCGCCGGCGCTCGAACAGCCCGGAGACCTCCGCGCTCTGCGGGCCCCCGAGGTAACCGAGCAGCTCGGTCGTGAGGTCGGCGTAGCGCTTCGGGAACAGGCCCTCGGCAGCGCCCGTCAGCTCGTAGCGGTGGGCAGGGCGTCCGCGACCGTCCGGGTCGGAGCTGTGATCGACGAGCCCGTCTTCCTCCAGCCGCCCCAGCTGTTGACGAACGGCGGCGACCGTGATGCCCAGCTCGGCGGCCAGCTCGCCGGCACGCATGACCCCCTGGCGCTTCAGTGCCATGAGTACGGCGCGCCGCGTCGAGGCCATCGCCGCCAACGGCGGCTCGAGCGACCCGGGCGCCAACGGCGGCTCGAGCGACCCGGGCGCCAACGGCGGCTCGAGCGGCGGCGCGTCAGGAGAGCTCGTCACGGCAGGATCAGATGAACGTCCCCGAACTCGTGCCACAGGTAGCCCTCCTCCAGCGCAACCGTATAGGAGCGCTCGAGGAGTTCTCGCCCGGCGACGGCTTCGAGCATGGCGAGGTGAGACGCCTCCGGTTCGTGCCAACCCGTGAGCAGCCCGTCGACGGACCGGATACGTCGATCGGGGGCCACGACGAGGTCGGTCCAACCGCCCCCGGGGTGCACCGTGCCGGCCTCGTCGACGACGGTCTCCAGCGCACGCACCACCGTCGTGCCGACGGCGATCACGCGCCCGCCGTCACGACGAGCGTCGTTCACGCGCCGGGCCGTGGCGCCCGGCACGCGATAGAGCTCGTCGTACGGATGCTCGCCCGCTTCGAGCGACGCCACGCCCGTGTGCAACAACAGCGGCGCCACGCCGATGCCCCTGGCGACGAGGCGGGTGATGACCTCGGGGCTGAAGGGCCGGCCGGCGCTCGGCATCTCCGCCGACCCCGGCTCGGTCACGTAGACGTTCTGGTACGCGCTGATCGGCCACTCCCCGCGGACGTAGCCGTAACGGATCGGACGCCCGTGCACGGCGAGGTAGGCCGGAAAGGTACCCGGCACGCTCACCTGCGCCACCCACAGCCGGACCCCGTTGCGGTGGGTGGCATACGGCGTGAGGATGCTCACCGAGCCGCCGGCCGGCAACTCGATCACCTCGCCCGGCTCGGCGTCGAGCACCGGCCGCCCGCCCGCCCTCAGCTCCACGGTCCACAGACCCGCCGGCAGCCGCGTCGACAGGTGCACGTCGAGTCGCCGCCCGGACAGCGCGGTACCCGAGACCTCGGCAGCGAGCGTGCCCGACGTGTTCACCACGACGAGGTCGCCCTCGCACAGGTGCAAGGGCAGGTCGAAGAACGTCGAGTGGACGAGGGCCCCTGACGAGCGCGAAGCCACCAGCATGCGCACGGCGTCCCGGGTGAGCCCCCGCGCCTCAGGCGGCTCGCCGGCTTCCAGCTCGCGAGGAAGGTCGAAACCCAACGCCCCGGTCAACCCCACGCCCATCGAGGCGCCGAGGATCGTCGCCGGCGTCACCGGGCACCCGGGATCTCAGCCGCCCGGTACCGTCCGCTGGCGAAGTCACCTTCGAGGAGCGTCACGAGGCGGGGCACGACGGTTGCCGGCGCCGGACGATCGGAGATGTCCTCCCCCGGAAACGCCTCCTCGTGCATCCGCGTGTTCATGTCCCCCGGGTCGAACGACAGCCATCGAACCGCCGGTTCCTCGACGGCGAGGGTGCTCGTCAGGTGGTCGAGTGCCGCCTTGGAGGATCCGTAGCCGCCCCAGGTGTCGTAGTGCTCGACGGCCGCATCCGAGCTGACGTTCACGACGGTGCCGCCTGCCGCTCGCAGAGCCGGGAGCAGCGACTGAACGAGTGCGAGGGGAGCGAGCACATTGACCTCGTAGAGACGGCGGAGCACATCATCGGCCAGGTGCCCCAGCTGCACGAGTGGGGCGCCCAAGAGGCTGGCGTTGTTGACGAGGAGGTCGAGACCGCCGGAGCGGGCAACGGCCTCGGCAAGCGCCTCGCGGTGTTCACCGCTCGTCACGTCGCCGGGGATGGCCGTCACGGAGGCCTCCGGCGCCGAGGCCTCCCGCATGGGCGCGGCCGCCTCCTCCAGGTCGCCGGCGTCGCGCCCGTCGATCACGACCGACCACCCACGCCGCACGAGCGCCTGCCCGAGCGCCCGTCCAAACCCGCGCGACCCTCCGGTGATGAGCGCAACACTCATCTGCCACCTCCTTGCGTCCGGCGGGCGGACTGCCCACACCTCATGTTAAAGCAACGATACCCTTTCTTTATTCCGCTCCGCACCTCCCTTGGTAGGTTGCGACGCACCATGGCCGACGTCGACAAGCCCCTCGTGTACGCCGTCGACGACGAGGAGCACATCACCGAGCTGATCGCCCTCGGGCTCTCGATCAACGGCTTCGACGTCGTTCGGCTCGCCACGGGTCGCTCGGCACTCGACGAGATCGAGCGCCGCCGACCGGACCTCGTCGTACTGGACGTGATGCTGCCGGACCTCGACGGTTTCGAGGTGGCACGCCGGTTGCGCCAGATCGAAGGAGCGGGCACGCGGGTGCCCATCATCTTCCTCACCGCCAAGGACGCCACCGCCGACAAAGTGCACGGCCTCAAGATCGGCGTCGACGACTACGTCACGAAGCCGTTCAGCATCGAAGAGCTCGTCGAGCGCGTGCGCGCCGTCCTGCGGCGCTCCAGCGGGCCGCAAAGCGGCACCCACCGGCTCAGCTACGCAGACCTCGAGCTCGACGAGGACACCCGGGAGGTCTGGCGAGCCGGCCGGCTCATCGAGCTCACCCCGACCGAGTTCCGGCTCCTGCAGTACCTCCTCGCCAACGCCCGTCGCGTCCTCACCCGGGACCAGATCCTCGCTCAAGTCTGGGACTACACGTTCGCCGCCAACCCGAGCGTCCTCGAGACCTACGTGAGCTATGTGCGCCAGAAGATCGACGCCAGCGGCCCACCGTTGATCCAGACCGTTCGCGGCGTCGGCTACAGCCTGCGCTTGCCTGCGGCTCAACGGGCGCAGGACTGAGTGGGTTTCGGAGCAGATTCTGAGGCTGGGCTGTGAGCACTCGGAGCACCGCCCGGCAACATCGGACGATGAGCCTGCGACTGCGTCTCGTGCTCGGGCTCGTCGCGCTCCTCGTCCTCGGGCTCGGTGCCTTCGGCGTCGCCACGTACTCGTTCTACGCCCCCTCGCAGTACCAGCATCTCGATGACCAGCTGAAGACGTCGCTCCCCTACGCCAGCTCCCAGCTCTACAGCCTCGCCGGCATCCACGCCACGCCGCCGGGTGGCGGCGGCGCGCCCGGCGACCACGACGACATGGGAGGGTCGGCCGGAGGCGCCGGCGACAGCGACGGCCCCGGCGGTCCGGAGCCGGTTGCGGCGCTCCCGCCGGGCACGTTCTCCGAATTGCTGACATCGACCGGAACCGTGCGGGCGAGCACCCAGTACCTGAGCTCGAGCACCGCCCGACCGAAGCTCCCGAGCCCGATCGGATCGGTTCCGCCGAGCGGGCGCATCCTCACGACGGGATCGACCCTCGGGAGCGGAACCTGGCAGGTTCTCCTCTCGCCGGCATCCGGTGTGCCGGGGGACGTCGTCGTCATCGCCGTGCCGACCTCCGGGGTGACGGCCGCCCTCCACCGGTTGCTCCTGACCGAAGCCGGCGTCGCCCTCGGGCTGCTCGCCCTCCTCACGCTCGGGTCGTGGCTGCTCCTGCGCCGCGGCTTGCGGCCACTCGAGGAGATGGCGACGACTGCCAGATCGATCGCCGCCGGCGATCTCTCGCGGCGCGTCGCCCCAGACGGCGGGCCGACCGAGGTGGCCGAGCTCGGCAAGGCGCTCGACACGATGCTCTCGGACATCGAGGCTGCCTTCGCGGAGCGGGAGGAGAACGAACAGCGACTCCGCCGGTTCCTCGCCGACGCCTCCCATGAGCTGCGGACGCCGTTGACGTCGATCCAGGGCTTCGCCGAGCTGTTCCGCCTCGGCGTCGACAGCGAGCACATCGATCAGGCCACGATCGTCCGGCGGATCGAGGACGAGGCGGCCCGCATGCGAGTCCTCGTCGAGGATCTCCTCCTCCTCGCCAGGCTCGATCTCGCCCCCGAACCACTGCACGACCCGCTCGATCTCGCCGTGCTCGCGGCCGACGCCTGCAGCGATGCCGTCGCCATGGCGCCCGACCGTCGCGTCACGCTCGACGCCCCGGATCCCGTCGGGGTGACCGGCGACGCCAACCACCTGCGGCAGGCCATCGCCAACCTCGTCACGAACGCCATCCGCCACACGCCGAGCGGGAGCCCGATCGAAGTCTCCGCCGGCACGCGCAACGGTTCAGCCGTCATCTCCGTGCGCGACCACGGGCCGGGCCTCGACGCCGACGGGCTGGAGCACGTCTTCGACCGTTTCTGGCAGGCGGATGCCGCCAGGGCTGGAGCGGGTGCCGGGTTGGGGCTCTCGATCGTGTCCGCCATCGCGAGCGAGCATGGAGGCTCGGCGGAGGCGGCCAACGCGGACGGCGGCGGGGCCGTGTTCTCCCTCCGGATCCCGCTCCAGGGCCGCGACCATCCCGTGGCAGCCACCGCCGGGGGTGGGCCGGCGGCTTAGGCGCGGCGGGTCCCGTGCGCCGGCGCCGGGCGAAGTCGACGGGAAAGCTCCACCGGATCTCAGCCGAAACGGTCCCGCAAGTCGAACTTGAGGACCTTGCCGGCCGGGTTGCGAGGGAGCACGTCCACGATCTCCAGCCTGCTCGGAAGCTTGTAACGAGCGAGACTCTCGGCGGCGAAGTCGCGCAGCTGCTCGAGCGTGAGCTCTGTGCCCGGCCTGAGAACGGCCACTGCGGTGACGGCTTCTCCCCATCGCTCGTCCGGCAGACCGATCACCGCCACCTCGGCCACGGATGCGTGGTTGTAGAGCACACTTTCGACCTCGGCCGGGTAGACGTTCTCGCCACCGGTGATGACCATGTCCTTGATGCGGTCGGCGACGAAGAGGAAGCCCTCGCTGTCGAGGTAGCCAACGTCGCCGGTATGGAACCAACCCTCGGCGTCGATGGCGGCGGCCGTCGCCTCGGGCCGGTTCCAGTAGCCCTTCATGACGTTGGGACCGCGGACGCAGATCTCGCCGCGGGCATCGGCCTCGGTGACCGTGCCGCCGTCCGCGTCCTGCAGGCGGATGTCGATGAACATCGGTGCCCGACCGGCCGAGCCGAGCTTGGCGAGGGCGTGCTCAGGCGTGAGAAACGACACGCAGGGAGCGGTCTCGGTGAGCCCGTAGCCCTGGTTGATCTGGATGCCGCGGCCGATGTAGAGCTTGATGAGGCTCTCGGGCACGGGAGCGCCGCCGCACACGATGCTGCGCACGGTCGTGAGGTCGGCATCGTCGAATCCGGGGTGCTGGCTCACGAAGAGCAGCATCGCCGGCACGGCGAAGGCGACGGTGACGCCGTAGCGAGCGACGTCCTCGACGAACCTGCCCGGGTCGAAGCTCCGGTGCAGCACGTTCTCGGCACCCTTCATCCAAGCCTGCAGGGTCGTGACGTTGAGGCCGCCGATGTGGAACAGCGGCGCCACGACGAGCGAGACGTCGCTCTCGAGCATGTCGGTGAGCAAGAGCGCGGTGACGTTGTTCCACCACAGGTTGGCGTGCGTCAGCATCGCCCCCTTCGGGCGCCCCGTCGTCCCCGAGGTGTACATGATCAGGGCGACCTCGTCGCAGTCGACCGCCTCGGCCGGCACCGCACCCGCTCCGGCTCTTGCGGCAAGGCGGACGGCTTCGGACATCGTCGTCCAACCTTCGTCGGCCGCTCCCGAGGACAAGTACCGCAGGCACGGCAACTCGTGGCGAACGGCGTCGACGAGCTTGCGGTGGAGATCGTCGGCCACGATCGTGTGGGCGCCGGCGTCGTTGACGATGAAGCTGAGCTCCGGCGAGGTGAGGCGGAAGTTGAGGGGCACGAAGATGGCTCCGAGGCGGGCGGCGGCGAACATCGTCTCGAAGAAGGCCGGATGATTGAGCCCGAGGTACGCGACCCGATCGCCGTGCCGTACGCCGCCGTGACGAAGTGCGGCGGCCATCTCGTCGATGCGGCGGAGCATCGTGGCGTAAGTCCACGTCTCGCCTTCGAAGGTCAGGCATCGCCGATCAGGCGTCAACTTCGCCCGTTGTTCGAACCAGCCCGCGAGGGACACGTCAACTGTGGGTGCCATGTGTTGGTCCTCTTTCTGGTCGGCGAGCACCGACGGCCGCCGGAGGGCGCGGGACCTGCCGTGCTCGGGCGGCCACTCTATTCGGCCGGACCGCCCTGGCCACGACCCGCAGGCAACCAGTGCAGGAACAGTCCAGCGATCTCGTGCGACTCGCTACTGCCCCATCGGGCGGCTCACTTGGACGAGGTTGCGGATCTCGCGCATGGCGACGGAAAGCGCTGCGAGATCTGCCCCCCCGCTCGTCACGATGCCGTCGAGGGCGAGCAGGCATCGATCGGCGACGTCGCCCATCTGGGCCAGCCAGCGCTCGACCTGCTCGCGGCCGTCGAGGCCGGGCGGGTTGAAGCGGAGGACCTCTGCGGTGATCCAGGCGCGGGCCGTGTAGAGGTCCTCTCTGATGGCCGCCCTGGCGAGTGCCTGCCACCTGTCGTCTCGGGGCAGCGCCACGATCCGGGCCAGCAGCACGTCCAGCGACAGCGGCTCGCCAAGGGCGAAGTAGACCGCCGCCGTCTGCTCGAGGTCGCGCTCCACGGTGCGGGCGATGTCGGCGAGGTCGAGGCCGGCGAACAGCGCCGGCAGTCCGGCAACTTTCCGCGCCAGCGCCTCGGGCACGCCCGCGGCCAGGTACCGGCTCACGACGGCAGCCTGCGCGGATGCGTCCGCCGGCCCGACGAGGCCGGGCAGATGATCGGCAAACGCCGCCAGTCCGCCGGCGAAATCGGCCGCCGTTGCCGCCACGTCGATGGGCCGGCGGCGGTGCACGAGCAACCAGCGCGTCGCTCGCTCTACGAGCTTGCGTGCCTCCAACAAGAGCTCGACCTGCACGCCGGCGGGCACGATGCTGTCGAGGCGCTCGATCGCGAGCCACAGGTCCCCCATGGCGAACATCCGCCACGCCGCCGCCTGGGCCCGGCAGATGTCGGGCACTTGGCAGCCTGTCTCCTCGGTGAGTCGGAAGACGAAGCTCGTGCCGCTGCGATTCACCATGTGGTTCGTCAGGCGCGTGGCGACGATCTCGCGGCGCAGCCGGTGTTGGCCGAGCTGGGCGAGGTGCCGCTCGCGTAGCGCGGCCGGGAAGTACTGCTCGAGCTCGGCCGCACAGAACTCGTCCTCCGGCAGGTCGGACGCGACGAGCTCGGCAAAGATGTTGGCCTTGGCGTAGGCGAGGAGGACGGCGAACTCGGGCATCGTGAGCCCACGCCCAGCCGCCGCCCTGACTTGGAGCTCCTCGTCGGACGGCAGGTGCTCGATCTCGCGGTTGAGGCCGGAGCGCTCGAGCGACGCCAGCACACGGCCGTGGACCTCGACCATGCTGTGCGCCTGCGCCGTGGCGTTGTAGAGCGCCCGCGTCTGGCCGTCGTTGTCGTCGAGCACGTGCACGGCGACGTCGTCGGTCATCTCGGCCAGCAGCTCGTCGCGCTGGCGAATCGTCATCCCACCGTCGGCCACGACGCGACCGAGCAGGATCTTGATGTTGACCTCGTGGTCGGACGTGTCGACGCCGGCGGAGTTGTCGATGGCGTCCGTCATGATACGGCCGCCGGCTATGGCGAACTCGATGCGGCCCGGCTGTGTGAAACCGAGGTTGCCACCCTCGCCCACCACGCGGCATCGCAGCTCCGGCGCGCTGATGCGCACGTTGTCGTTCGCCTTGTCGCCGGCATCTGCGCTCGTCTCGAGTGACGACTTCACATACGTGCCGATCCCGCCGTTCCACAGCAGGTCGACCGGCGCCCGCAGGATCGCTTTCACGAGCTGGTCGGGCTGCAGCGACACGGCGTCGACACCGAGCGCCGCTTGTACCTCGGGGCTGAGGCGAACGCTCTTGGCCGTACGGGGGAAGACGCCACCGCCCGGCGAGATCAACGCCGGGTCGTAGTCCGCCCAGGACGAGCGCTGCAGGCCGAACAACCGTGACCGTTCCTGGAACGATACGTCGGGGTCGGGATCCGGGTCGAGAAACACATGACGGTGATCGAACGCCGCCACGAGCTTCAGGTGTCGGGACAGGAGCATGCCGTTGCCGAAGACGTCGCCGGACATGTCACCGATGCCGACGACGCGCAGCACCTCGTTGTCGGCGTCCATCCCGAGATCCCGAAAGTGCCGCCGCACCGACACCCAGGCGCCACGGGCGGTGATTCCCATCGCCTTGTGGTCGTAACCGGACGACCCGCCGGAGGCGAAGGCGTCGCCCAGCCAGAAGCCGTACTCCGCCGAGATGGAGTTGGCGATGTCGGAGAACGTGGCAGTCCCCTTGTCGGCAGCCACGACGAGGTACGGGTCGTCCGTGTCGTGGCGGACGACTCGCTCGGGCGGCACGACCTCACCTCCAACGAGGTTGTCAGCGAGGTCGAGGAGGCCCCGGACGAAGATCTGGTAGCAGCTGACCGCCTCCGCCTGCAGGGCGTCGAAGTCGCCCGCCGGCGGTGCCTTCAGCACGAAACCACCCTTCGCCCCACCCGGCACGATCACGGCGTTCTTGACCGCTTGCGCCTTCATCAAGCCGAGGACCTCGGTGCGGTAGTCCTCGAGCCGGTCTGACCAGCGCAGTCCGCCGCGGGCGACCTTGGCCGTTCGCAGATGGACGCCTTCGACGCGAGGCGAGTAGACGAAGGTCTCGAACATCGGTCTCGGCAACGGGACATCGGGAACGAGGTTCGGGTCGAGCTTGATCGAGAGCCAGGCTTTCGGGGAACCGTCAGGCGTGCGTTGGTAGTAGTTCGTCCTCAACGATGCCTGAACCGCGCCGAACATCCGCCGCAGCACCCGGTCTTCGTTGAGGTTGACGACGCCGTCGAGGCCGCCCTCGAACTCGCCGGCGATCTGCTTGCACGCGAGCTGCCGCTCCTCCGGCCCCGAGGCGAGGTCCGGGTCGAAGCGCGTCCGGAACAGCTGCACGAGCTGGGCGGCCAACGCCGGATTGTTGGCGAGCGACACGGCGATGTACTCGGTGCTGAACGTCGTGCCGGTCTGGCGCAGGTACCTCGCGTAGGCGCGGAGCACCGTGACCTCGCGGACATGGAGGCCGGCTCGCAGCACGAGCCGGTTGAAACCATCGTTGTCGACCTGCCGGCGCCAGATTTGCAGGAATGCCTCGTGGAATCGATCGCGCACCTCGTCGGCCTCGAGATCGGTGGGCTCAGCCGAGCGGAGCCCGAAGTCGTAGATCCAGGCCACGTCGGCTCCGAGGGGTCGGATCTCGTACGGTCGCTCGTCGACGACCTGTAGCCCCATGTTCTCGAGCAACGGCAGGACGCCCGACAGCGTCGGGCGTTGACCCAGCTGGTACAGCTTCAGCCGCAGCCCCGCACCAGCCGCCTCGAGTGGGCGGTAGACGTTCACCGAGAAGCCGCCCGCCGCCTCCAGCTGCTCGACCCTCCGCAGGTCGGAGGCGGCAGCTCGAGCAGAGAAGTCCTCCGTATAGGAGTTCGGAAAGGCGTCGCCGCTGTAACGCCGGTGAAGCTCGAGGCCCTGTTCCTCGCCGAACCCCTCTACGAGCGACTCGCGCAAGTCGTCGAGCCAGGAGCGCATGGCGTCGGTGAGGAGGGTTTCGAGCTCGGAGATCTCGACGTCGGTGTCCGGGAGCTCCTCGCTGTAGATGACGATGTGGAGGCGGGCGAGCACACCGTCGCCGACTCGGGCGGTGTAGTCGAGGTGGAGACCGTGGAAGGCGCGTAGCAACACGTCGCGGATGCGCTCCTCGAGAGCGCTCGTCAAGCGGTCCCTGGGCAGGAAGACGAGACAGGACACGAAACGCCCGAAGTCGTCTCGCCGGACGAGCAACCGGAGGCGTTGGCGATCCTGCAGCGACATGATCGTCATCGCCTGATCGAACAGTTCGTCGGCACTGATCTGGAACAGCTCGTCGCGCGGATAGCTGTCGAGCACTTCGGCGAGCGCCTTGCCACCATGGCTGTTGGCCGGATAGCCCGCCCGCGCCACGACGGCCGCCACCTTGCGCCGCAGGATAGGGATCTGGTCGGGCCACTGCTTGTAGACGTTCGTCGTGAACAGCCCGAGGAAGCGGCGCTCCGACACCACGTTGCCGGCCGCATCGTGACCCTTGATGCCGATGTAGTCGAGATAGCTCTTGCGGTGCACAGTGCTGCGAGCGCGAGCCTTTGTCATGTTGAGGATCGTCGGCTCGAGGGCTCGCCGGCGGACCTGGGGTGGCAGGCTGGCGAAGGCATGGCCGCTCGCTCGGCCGCTGTCCTGGCGGAGGATGCCCAGTCCTGAGCCATCGGCCGCCCGCAGCACGACGTCACCGGACTCGTCCCCGAGCTCGTACTCCCGGTAACCGAGGAAGAGGAAGTGGCTGTCGCTCAGCCATCGGAGCAGTGCCGCCACCTCCTTCGGATCGGCCTCCGGTGACGTCTCGAGGCCCGGGGCGGGCGCTTCGGGGTCGGCATCGAGCTCGTCGGCGATCTTGATGGCGTGGGCTCGCATCGGCTGCCAGTCCCGCACGGCGGCGATCACGTCACCGACAACTCGGACGACATCGGCCCGCAACTCCTCCAGCACGTCAAGGTCGGTCTCACGATCGATCTCGACGTGCATGAACGACTCCCGCGTGACCCCGGCGCGCTGCTCGAACTCCTCGACGCCATGCTCGAGAAGGTCGCCCTCGGCGGGGTCCGGAAGGACTTCGACGAGCTCACCGGCGGCGTCCCGCCGGACCGACTCGACGGGGTGGACGACGAGGTACAGCCCGCACCCGTGCCGGGTGAGCTCCATCGAGATGCTGTCGACGAGAAAGGGCATGTCGTCGACGACGAGCTCGACGACGGAGTGGGGTGAGACGTAGCCGTACCGATCGAGATCAGGCGCGTAGGCGCGCGCCCGGATCTCGCCCGGCCGGCGTACGTGGCCGAAGGTGAGATGCGTCATGGCGGCGCCATACAGGTCTGGCACATGCCGTTCGGCCAGATCCGCCGGGTCGATCCGCGAGTAGTAACACTCGACGAAGGGCGTGAAGATCCCTAACTGCTCGCTCGTCAGGCGCTTCGATGCGTGCGCGACGACTCGTCCGATGACGTCGGCTCTGACCTCGGACCCCGTTGTCCCCATGGTCGTCCCTTCTTGGCTGCGGTGCTCCCAGTCTGCCGCGCCTGGGCGCTGTCGGCTGCCCGAAGCGTGCCGATGCCGGTCCGCACGGACCGCACGGGCGTCCGGACGACCCGCCGACAAGGCAGAATCCGCTCATGCGCACGAGCGAGACCCGCATCCTCACGACACACGCCGGCAGCCTTCCCCGACCACCGCACCTCGCCGAGCTGCACGGCCGGCGCAGCCGAGGCGAGCACGTCGATTCCGGCGAGCTTCGCACGGAGGTCGAAGCGGCAACGGCCGCCAGCATCGCGGCCCAGCTAGAAGCTGGGATCGACATCGGCAACGGCGGGGAACAGGGACGCGAGAGCTTCTTCACGTACGTGAGCCATCGGCTGACGGGTTTTGGCGGCACGAGTGAGCGACGGCTCATGGCGGACCTCCTCGACCATCCGGACTACCTCGCTCTCGCCCTCCCTCAGCGCCAACGCGGGCAAGTCAACCTCATGCGGGCGCCAGCAGCCATCGGCCCGGTGAGCTATCGCGACACCCACGAGGTGATGGAGGAGTGCCGACTGGTCGAGGGCGCAGGCTTCCTCGAGACGTTCATGACGGCGGCATCGCCCGGCATCGTGGCCGCCGCCATGGAGAACCGCTTCTACCCGAGCCGACAGGAGTACGTGATGGCGGTGGCGACGGCGCTGGCGGCCGAGTACCGGGCCATCGTCGATCGCGGGCTCCTGCTGCAGGTCGACGCACCCGACCTCGCCCTCGAGCGCCACACGCTGTTTGCCGACCGACGGACCGCCGAGTTCCTGGGCTGGGTCGAGCTCGTCGTCGGCGCCATCAACGGCGCCCTCGCCGGGATCGAGCCGGCTGCGGTACGACTTCATGTCTGCTGGGGCAACTACGAGGGTCCACACACGCGAGACGTGGCCCTCGAGGAGCTCCTGCCGTTCCTCTACCAGGCGAAGGTGGGCGCCCTCGTCATCTCGATGGCGAACGCCCGCCACGCCCACGAATACCGCTGCTTCGGCCGCGCTCCCCTGCCCGAGCACATGGCGCTCGTGGCGGGGGTCATCGACACCACGAGCAACTACGTCGAGCACCCCGAGGTCGTGGCCGACCGGCTGGTGCGCGTGGTCGAAGCCGTCGGTGACCCGTCGAGGGTGATCGCCGGCACGGATTGCGGCTTCGAGACATCGGCCGGACTTGGAGCCGTCGCCCCGTCGCTCGTCTGGGAGAAGCTGCGCTCGCTCAGCGCCGGCGCCGCCCTCGCCTCGTCCCGGCTGTTCTGAGGACCCGGCGCCACCTAGTCCCGATCGTCCCAGCTGAGACCGCTCGCCACGAGGCCGTATGGCGTCTCCTCGTACGTGGTGAACAGTGTCATCGGAGGCGAGTAGGCGTGAATGCTCACGGCAGGCCGCCCGTGCTGGTACTGCATGTCGTGCACGTGGGCGGGCCCGAAGCAGCCCGTCGACCCGGCGCCGAACCGGCGATCCCGAAGCTCGGCGCCGGCGTTGGTGCGGTAGCGCTCGTCGAGCGTGCCGTCCACCACCGAGAAACCCCCAGACGACCCGCCATGGTCGTGCCAGTCCGAGCTCTGGTCCTGCTCCCACGAGAGGAGGCGGACCTCGAAGTTGGGCGTGCGGTGCAACACGAGCCACCAGCGCTTCTCCGGGCTGTCAACGACCAGATCCCGCCACAACTCCGGTCTGGCAGCCACCTCTGCGGCGAGGCGCTCCAGCTCCGTGGGCGTGAGGCGACCGTCGCGGAGCTGCAAGGAGCCCACGAGGGCCTCGATCGCGGCCGCCTTTTCTGCCGGCGCTTCGCTGTCGGCGTGAATCGTTCCTATTGCCATGATTTCTATAGTATTACTCGCGAGCCGTCCTGTCACGTCATACCGGCGACACGAGAGCGATCCCTCCGCCCCTCGGCCTCGTATATCGACTGATGACTCCTTCGACTCCCTCGACTCCCGGCCACTCGGACACCCCGATGCGCAACCGCCCCCCGGCGACCCGGTCGACCGGGGGCCGATCGACCGCAGGTTCCATGGTCGCCGGTGTGCTCGGCGCCGGCCTCCTCCTCGCGAGCGGAGGGATACACCTCGACCTGTACCTCACGGGGTACCGCCACATCCCCACGATCGGCTGGATGTTCCTCGTGCAGGTGATCGCAGCCCTTCTCCTCGGGTTGGGTGCCCTCGCCGTGACGGCCCGTCCTCGGCGGTCCGGGTCAGATCGAACAGGTCGCGCTCTTGTCGTTTCACTGCAACAACTCGTGACCGGCTCCGCTGCTTTGTTCGCCCTCGCCACCCTCGGCGGCTACCTGCTCAGTCTCGCCATCGGTCTGTTCGGTTTCAAGGAGATACGGACCACCGCCGGCGTCGTGGCAGCAATCCTCGAGATCGCCGCCTTCGTGCTGCTCGGCTGGGTCGCCACCGCCGGGGTCGGGCGGCGCGTGGCCAAGGCCGTGCTGCTTGGCCCGCCCACCGTGGTTGCTGCCATCCTGCTCGTCGTTGCCGAGACGAGCAGTGCAGCCGCCGGCGGGCCGGTGCTGGCCGGCTCCACGCCGGCTCCCGGAGGAGCCGAGATCACCGTCGTCATCAAGAACTTCACGTTTCAGCCGCACGACCCCACGGCACGACCGGGAGAGAAGATTGTCGTGAAGAACGACGACTCCGTTGCTCACACGTTCTCGACCGAGCCCGGTGCCGCTACTGCGGACGCCTTCACGACCGGTGCCGTGCCGCCGGGCGGCACTCGCGTCGTGACGGCGCCGTCACACGCCGGCTCGTACCCGTTCCTGTGCCTCATCCACCAGTTCATGACGGGCACTCTGACCGTGAGCGGCTCCGGCTGAGGCCTGTTGCCGGACGGTTGTTAGGCTGCAGCCGCTTTGGACCCACATGCCGACCAGGACCACGCGACCGCCGGCGAGGCGGGCACCGGCGTGCTGCTCGTCGGCCACGGCAGCCGTTCGGCCGCCGGCCGGGCCGAGATCCTGCGCCTCGCCGATCTCGTTGCCGACAGGGCGACCGGTCTTGTGGTCGAGGTGGGTTTCCTCGAGCTGTCCGAGCCGCCGGCGGGAGATGCCCTTGACCGCCTCGTCGACCGCGGTGCGACTCAGATGAGCGTCATCCCGCTCATGTTGAATGCCGCCGGCCACTCCAAGTCTGACGTGCCTGCGGTCGTGCTGGAAGGGCGCCGGCGTCATCCACATGTCGGCCTGCACTACGGCCGCCCGCTCGGGCCGGACCATGCCGCGCTGGCGCTCGCCCGCCGCCGGATCGTCGAGGCGGGCGGGGCCGGTTTGCCGCTGGCGCTGCTCGCCCGGGGCACCTCGGACCCTGATGCGAACGCCGATGCCACCAAGGCCGGGCGACTCGTCGCCGAGTGCGTCGGCAGTCGCCTCGTGCTCACCGGCTACTCCGGTGTCACCTGGCCGGCAGTACCGGAGACGCTGCAGCAGCTGGCCCGCCTCGGCGCTGAGCGGATCGTGGCGCTGGCCTGGTTCCTCTGTACGGGCGTGCTCGTCGAGCGGATGCGGGCGGACTTCGCCGCCTTCTCGGCCCGCACCGGGATCGATGTGGTCGACGCCGGCTACCTCGGGCCTGACGAGTCGCTCGTCCCGCTGATCCTCGAGCGTCACGCCGAGGCCCTGGCCGGCGGCATCCGTATGAACTGCGACACCTGTGCCTACCGGCGTCCCTTCCCGGGACTGGAAGATCGGGTCGGCCAGGAGCTCGGCCACGGCCATTCTCACCTCGCTGCCGAGCACCGGTCGCACAGCCACCACGCAGCCTGCCCGCCAGAATGACCGGCTGATCGGCGCCCGCTGGTCGGGCCGATCTCAGTCTTCCCGCGCGAGATGCCCACAGCAGTGAAAGCTGTCGACATGCAAGTTGTCTCGTTCGACCGGCGCGTACCCTGAGTCAGCTTCATCCGAACCTCGGCTGGTCGTTCGCGCCACCTGTCTGCGGAACCACGAGCCGTTTGTCGGGCCTCACGAACCCTCTCGCTGGGCGCGCACCAACTGCCGTCGAAACCCCGCCACCGTCACCTCGACGACGACATCGTGAGCCCGCACGAGGAGCGGGCGCGCCACCCTGCTGGCGATGCGCATGGGCCGCTGCATCATCTCGAGGCGCCAGCTCACCTCGACCCGTGTGCCGCCGGTCGTCTGGCGGAGACACAGATGCGCTTCGCCCTCGAGATCGCCGTGCACCCGGGCGTCGATCAGTCCCGGGCGCCGGCACCGGACGAGATCGATCTCAAGGCGCATCCGGTACGGAAGCGGAGGCACCACGACGCCACGCAGGACCGATCCGGTGCGGATCGAACCGCCGTCGATCGTGAACTCGCGCAGCCATGGCCACCACGCCTCGAATGCCTCCGCGTCCTCGATCGCCGCCCAGATCTCTGCCGGGGCAACGGGGAAGTCGAACTCGCGCCGGTAATCGAGGACCGGGCCAACGGAGGGCACGACGGCCACGCTAAGACCTCGTTACGCTTCGCTCGTGTCACCGCCTCACGACGCCCCCCGGCCCAGCCACGACACCGTGCGGCCCAGCCAAGGCACGGTGCACCTTCATGACACGGTGCGGCGCAGCTACGACGCCGTGGCCGAGGAGTACGCCGAGCACCTTGACGACGAGCTCGAGTACAAGCCCTTCGACCGGGGTCTGCTCGCTGCGCTCATCGAACAAGCCAGAGCCGGCGCGCCCATCGCCGACGTCGGCTGTGGACCCGGCCACGTGGCCGCGTGGATGACGGCGCACGGCGCAACCACGGTCGGATTCGACCTCTCGCCCGCGATGGTCGCCGTCGCCGGCCGATTGCATCCCGAGGTGACCGTTCTCGAGGGCGACTTCCTGTCGCTTCCCGCCGGCGACGGGGAATTCGGCGCCGTCGTGGCCTTCTACTCGATCATCCACCTCCTGCCGGAGGAACGGCCGGCGGCATTTGCCGAGATCCGCCGCGTGCTCCGGTCGCGGGGACTGCTGCTTGTGTCGTTCCACGTGGGGACCGAGGTGCGCCACCGCGACGAGTGGTGGGGGCACGAGGTCGACGTGGACTTCCGGTTTCTCGAGCCACTGGTGATCCTCGAAGAGCTCGAGGCGGCGGGCTTCGTACTCGAGCTGGCGGCCGAGCGCGTCGCGTATCCCGACGAGGGGCCGACTCGGCGCGCCTACCTGATGGCAAGGCGATCGTGAGCTCCGGCGTCCGGCCGCCGATGCGAAATCGCGTGACGCCCATGGGAGACATCGTCGCCACCCCGCTCCGCGGCAGCTGGTTGGGCAATCGAGGGATTCTCCACGAGGGCACCGACGTCGTGCGTTTCCACTGCGGCAACCTCTGGATCATCTGCGCACTGCAGTACAAGGACTGGCGACTCGCGCAGTGGGCCGAGCATCACCTCACGGTGCTCTTCTTCCACGACGAGGCCGTCGCCTTCGCCGCCGGCCACCGTCCCTGCGCGTTGTGCCGCCGCCGCGACTACAACGAGTTCCGTCGCACATGGGCGATCGGCAACCGGACGCGCCTGCCATGGGCGAAGGAGATCGACCGCCGGCTGCACTCCGAACGGATCGTGGGCGGCACCCACCGCCGGCGCCTGCACGGAGCGGCTTGGTCGTCGCTCCCTGATGGTGCCTTCGTCCGGCTGGCCAGCGGTGGGCCGGCACTCGTCCTAGGAGACCGGGTGGTTCCCTGGACTCCTGCCGGGTACGCGCAAGCCGAGCCGAGGCCGCCGTCCGGCACCGCCGACGTCATCACTCCCCCGTCGACCCTGGCGGCATTTCGAGCCGGCCACCGACCGCAGATCGACGCATCCGCCCTTCTGTGACGGCACCCTTCGGCGGCTCCCCGGTAGCCTGACCCCGACGCCGGCATGCCGGCCCGATCCGGAGAGAACCATGACTGAATTCGACGAGAACGAGGACGTCCGGGCGCTGGTCGGGCTGCCCGACGGGGCCACGCCGGACGAGGACAGCGAGATCGACTTCGACGACGAGTCCGACGACGACCAGCTGCCGCTCGACGAGGCCGAGGCGGCCGAGATCGGCGCGAACCTCGACGATCCCGAGTCCGACGAGGACGACCTCTTCCTCTAGGCGCGCCGTCCTCCAGGCGCACCGTCCTCCGTGACTCTCCTCACCGCCCTGCCTGACGCAGCGCGCCAGACGTGGCCACCGTTCGTCCTCGTCACGGGCTTGCTGCTCATCGGCGCAGTGGCCGCCTCCGACGGGCTGTTCGAGGCCGTCGGCGCCCGCCTCGCCCGCCTCCCCGGCGGGGGCCTCGTGCTGTTCGGCTCGCTCATGACGCTCGTCGCCGGCGTCACGGTCGTGCTCAACTTGGACACTTCCGTCGTCTTCCTCACGCCGATCCTCCTGCACGCTGCCCGGCAGCGACGCGTCGAGGAGACCGCCTTCCTCTACGGCGCAGTATTCATGTCGAACTCGGCCTCGTTGCTGCTCCCGGGCTCGAACCTCACCAACCTGCTCGTCGTCGGCGGCCATACGAGCGGCGGCGCCTTCGCCGGCCGCATGCTGCCCGCCTGGGTGGCGGCAGTCCTCCTGACGACATTCGTCCTGGCCGCCTGGAAGTGGCGCGCACTTCGGGCTCCGGCCGAAGGTGGCGGCGAGTGCCCTCCCATACGTCGAGGCCTCGGACTCGCCGGCGTGGTGGCGGTAACCGTGCTCGTGATCGTGCTGGAGAGCCCGGCGCTGCCCGTGCTCGCCGTCGGCATCGTCGTGGCGATCGCCCAGCTCATCCGCCGGCGCGTCGACCTCGGCGCCGTGCGAAAGGCGGTCACCGTCTTCACGCTGTCGGTCCTGTTCCTCTTCGCCGTCACCCTCGGCACGCTCGCCCGATTGTGGGGAGCGCCTGGCCGGCTCCTCGGCTCGATCGGTCCGTGGGCGACGGCATGGCTCGGAGCCGGAACGGCCGGCGCCCTGAACAATCTCCCCGCCGCCGTGCTGCTGTCCTCGAGCCCGCCCCGGCACATACCGGCGCTGCTGGTCGGTCTCGACCTCGGGCCCAACCTCGTCGTCACAGGCGCTCTCTCGGCCATCTTGTGGTTGAGGGTCGCCCGCGCCGAGCATGCCCGACCGTCGGCGCTCACCTACTCAAAGGTCGGCATCGTCCTCGTCCCCGTCTCGATGACGGCGGCCCTCCTCGCCCTGCAGTTCGCCGGCCGGCCATGACGGAGGGCCAGGCTCCGTCGAGCGACTCAGCCATAGCGGCCGAGGCTCGGCGCCAGATTGCCGCCGCTTGTTCGCCGCCTGGACGTCAGGCAGGTGTACCGAAGGTGGCGACACCGTCCCCGCCGCCTCGGGGCGCCTCGGCGGACACGAGCGGATCAGGACGCGACGCCGGCGTCAGCCTGCGCAGCCCGACAGCGGCGATGACACAGGCCAGGAACAACATCGACGCTGCCATCAGCAATGCAAGGTCGAGGCCATCACCGAAGGCTCCATAGGCCGACGCAACCACCTCGTTCACGATCGCCTGTAGCGATCCCCCGCCGTGATAGCCGCTCTGCTGCGAGTGGACCGTGCCGGACTCGACCGCAGCGATCACGATGGACTGGAACTGCTGGGGGATCCCGATGGCGGCGAGCCGGTGGGCCAGGTTGACGGTGAGCTGTCCGTTCACGACCGATCCGAGGACGGCGACGCCGGCCACGGCTCCGAGCTCTCGGCTCGTGTTCGTCATGGAGGCAGCCATGCCCGAGTGCTCGGCAGGGATGACCCCAAGAGCCGTGGAGGTGGCCGGCACCATGGCGATGCCGAAGCCGGCGCCGGCGAGCGGCAACGTCCAGCCGAGCGTCGAGAAACCCGTATGGGGCGACATGTACAGCTCGGTGAGGAGGATCCCGATCCCGGCGAGCAGGCAACCGGTGACCATGGGTACCCGCGGGCCCACGGCGGCGACCCATCGCCCGGTGAAGATCGAGGCGACCACCATGGCCACGGCCATGGGCACGAAGTCGAGGGCAGTCGAATAAGCCGAGGCGTTGACGACCTCCTGCAGGTAGAGGGCCACGAAGAAGAAGATCGAGAAGATGCCGAAGTACGTGGCGAAGGCCACGACGTTCGACGCCGTGAAGGGCACCTTTCGGAAATAGTGGACATTGAGCACAGGATTGGCGGCTTTCAGCTCCCAGAGCACGAAAGCGGCCATCGTGAGGACCGAGCCGAGGAAGAGCAGGTCGATCCACCAGGTCGCATAACCGTGTGTCTCGCCGAGCACCACGGCGAAGGAGACGGCCCCGATCGACAGTCCTCCGAGCACGAAGCCGGGGAAGTCCAAGCGGCGGTGCACCGGGTCGGCGCTCTCCGGCAACACGACGGCGGCGCCGACGAGCGCAACCACGCCGAAGACCAGGTTGAACCAGAAGATGGCGCGCCAAGTCCAGATCCCGACGAGGACGCCTCCGACGACGGGACCGAGAGCCAGAGCAAGCCCTGCGACCGCCGTCCAGATCCCGAGCGCCTGCGCCCGCTCGCGTGGGTCGGTGTAGATGTGGCGGATCAGCGACAACGTTCCCGGCTCCGAGGCGGCGGCACCGAGGCCCATCAGGACCCTGCCGGCGATGAGCACGTTGGCGTTCGGCGCGAGCGCCGAGATCGCGGACCCGGCACAGAAGATCGCCACGCCGACCAACATGACCTTCTTGCGCCCGAAGAGATCTCCGAGGGTCCCGAAGGTGAGCATGAAACTCGCGAACACGAGGGCGTAACCGTTCACCACCCACTGCAGCTGACTGACCCCTGTGTGGAGCGACGATTGCACTTCGGCGAGGACGACGCTCACGATGGTGTTGTCGAGGAACGTCAGGAACAGCACGAGCGACAGGGTCGCCAACGCGAGGTTGCGCTTCACTGGAACATCCACCGTGCGGTGCGCCGCGATCCGGCCCTTGCAGGGTCGTGCACTCAGCCTCCAATGGTCGCCTCGCCCACAGCCTAGAAAGTTCGAGTACCGAACCTGCGCGTCCGCGCGCCGCAGACACCGAGGGCTCGATGTCAACCAGCTGAGGCACCCGCCGCCACCGCTCGCTTGCGCTTGAGGAGCAAGCAGATCGAGCCACACAGCAGGGCCATGGACGCCGCGTACACCCAGAGGTGCCGAAATCCCGTCAGAGCAGCCGCCGGCGTGTGCGGGGACCCGAGGATGACCACCAGCAACGCCACGCCGATGGCCCCGCCCACCTGGCGCGCCGTCTGGCTGACGGCGCTCCCCACGGCGAAGCGCTCCGGCGGCAGGCTGGAAACGGCGGCGGCGCCCAGCACAGGGAACGTCAAGCCGATCCCGAGGCCCGTGACGAGCGTCGCCGGGAGCCAGACCGCCAGGTAGGACGGGTGCAGGCCGGTTCGTGTCGCGTACCACGTGAGGCCGCCCGCAAAGCAGGCTGCTCCGGCCAGCAGGACCGGTCGGAAACCGATCCGCGCCGCCCACCGACCCGCCGGGCCGGCGACGCTGGCCACGACGAGCGGTCCCGGCGTCACGGCGAGGCCCGCCCGCAGAATGGAGTAGTGCCACACGCTCGTCAGGAACAAGATGTTCCCGAGCAGCATGGCGAAGAACCCCATCGAGTACACGAGCATGGCGGCGTTGGCGACGCTGAAGGACCGAGCCGAGAAGAGCTTCAGGTCCAACACAGGCTGCTCGTGACGGGAAGACCGGAGGACGAAGACCGTGCCGAGCACGACGGCGAGCACGAAGCAGGCGATCACCCGGCCGCTCGACCAACCCCAGCTCGGGCCTTGTGAGATCCCGAGCACGAGGCACGCCAACGTCGCGCTCACGAGCACGACGCCGGGATAGTCCGGTGTGCCGGCAGCGGCCAGCGCTGGCGCACGGGCCAGCACGCGCCGTCCGAGCAAGGCCGCAGCTGCACCGACCGGCAGATTCACGAAGAAGACGAGCCGCCAGCCGCCGGCGGCGATGAGGCCGGCTCCGAGCGACGGGCCAGTGGCGACGGCGAGAGCACCCACGCCTCCCCACAGGGCGACGATCTGCGAGCGCCGCTCTGTGGGGAACGCTCCGAGGAGTAGCCCGAGCGAGGACGGAAGCAGTGCGGCGGCTCCTGCTCCTTGGACCACGCGACCCGCGACGAGCAGGTCGACCGAAGGAGCGACGCCGCACAAGGCGGAGCCGAGGCAGAACACCGACAATCCCGCAAGAAACACCCGCCGGCGCCCGAGGCGATCCGCCGTACGCCCGGCGGTGACGAGGAGCGAGCCGAACACGATGCTGTACCCGGTGATGACCCAGACGAGCGACGCTCTCGGATCATGGGGGAACGACCGCTCCAGCGCAGGAAAGGCGATGTTCACGATCGACAAGTCGAGGGACGCCATGAACGCGCCCAGCGCCGTCACGGCGAAGACGGCGGCCAGGCCTCTGCCGGGCATCTCGGCCACAGCGGCGGGGTTCGTCAGGTTCGTCTCACCGATCTCGATCGCCGCAGTCGGTTCTTTCATGCAACGGACGATACCGGGTCACGTTTCGTCATGCAACTAACTGCGGGGCACGTCCGGATGGCCAGCCACCTCCGTACGGAGTGCCCCCACGAACTCGTCGACGTCGTCCTCGGTGGTGTCGAACGCCGTCATCAGGCGAACCTCCCCCGTCGCCTCGTTCCACGTGTAGAACCCGTAGCGAGGGCGCAGGCGATCCGCGACGTCTGTCGGCAGCACGGCGAACACAGCGTTCGCCTGCACGGGCTGGGTGATCACGACCCCAGGAATCTGCCGCACGCCGGACGCCAGACGCGCCGCGAGGTCGTTCGCCCGGCGGGCATTCGACAGCCACATGTCCCCGCTCAGCAGAGCCTCGAACTGCACGGCGATGAAGCGCATCTTCGAGGCGAGCTGCATCGCCGCTTTGCGCAAGTAGCGGATGCCCGAGACGGCCTCGGCGTTGAGCACGACGACGGCGTCCGCGAGCATGAGGCCGTTCTTCGTGCCGCCGAACGACAGCACGTCCACACCGACCGACGACGTGAGATCACCGAGGCTCACACCGAGCGACGCGGCGGCGTTGCTGATCCGGGCGCCGTCCATGTGTACGAACAGGTTGGCGCGGTGCGCCGCCTCGCAGACCGCAACGAGCTCGTCGACCGAGTAGCACGTTCCGAGCTCGGTGGACTCCGTCACCGAGACGACTCGGGGCTGTGCCCGGTGCTCGTCGCCGACACCGGAGAGCCGGGAGATGACGTGCTCCGGCGTCAGCTTCCCGTCCGCCACCGGGACGCTCAGAAGTTTCAGTCCCCCTACCCGCTCCGGAGCACCGCATTCGTCGACGTTCACGTGAGCTGACTCGGCGCAGATGACAGCGTCCCATCGCTCGGTCATCGCCTGCAGAGAGACGACGTTCGCCCCGGTGCCGTTGAACACCGGGTACACCTCGCACCGGTCGCCGAAGTGCGCTCGGAAGATTTCGGCAAGGGCGGCGGAGTACGCGTCGGCCCCATAGCTGCCCTGATGTCCGCCGTTGGCCGCCTCGAGGGCGGCGAGAACCGCAGGATGGACGCCGGCATAATTGTCGCTGGCGAGGCCGCGGTGGTCAGGATCGTGCCGCCGCCTCACGGGGGCGGCCTCGTGGCTGGGCATGCTCCGATCCTGCCACCTTGCGGCGGACTCCCACCTCAGGCTTCGAAGCCGACCTCGGCCAGTTGTGGCACCGGCTCCGGACCCCTCGTCCGCAACAGCGTCACGGTGGCGACGACGGCGGCGGCGAGGAGGGCGGCACTTACGACGAACGCCGTCGTGTAACCGTGCACCAGGCCGGCTGCGACGACCGGGGCGCTATGGCCGTGAGTCACGAGGTAGGACGCCGTTGCAGAGGCTGCCACAGTGTTGAGCAAGGCCGTGCCGAGCGAGCCACCGATCTGCTGGGTGGTGTTCACCATGGCACTCGCCACTCCGGCGTCCTTCGGGGAGACGCCGATCAGCGCCGTGCTGCTGAGGGGCACGAAGGAGAGGCCCATGCCGAAGCTCACGACGAGCTCGGCCGGCAGCACGTGAGCGAGATACCCGGTATGAACGCCGATCTGGGTGAACCATGCGAGGCCGATGGCACCGAGAAACAGGCCGATCGTCATCACCGTGCGCGGACCGAGGCGAGGCAGGAGGCTGCTCGCGAGCATGGCGGCGACGATGATCCCGGCCGAGAACGGCAGGAAGGCAAAACCGGTCCTCAGCGCGGAGTAACCGAGAGTGCCCTGCATGTAGTACGTGAGGAACAAGAACGTGCCGAACAGGGCGATGCCGACGAGGAGCGAGGCAAGAAAGGACCCACCCCTGTTGCGGTCGAGGACCACGCGCAGCGGCAGCAAGGGATGGCTGGCTCGCATCTCGAAGAGGACGAACGTCCCCAGCAGCACGGCGGCAGCAGCGAGGAGACCGAGCGTCACCGATGCGCCCCAGCCATCCGACTCGGCTCGCGTGAAGCCGTAGACGAGGGCCAGCAGTCCACCGGTGACGGTGATGGCGCCGCGGATGTCGTAGCGGCCACGGTTCTCGGCTCGGCTCTCGTGGATCTCGAAGAAGGCCAGGAGGGCAGCGGCAATGGCGATCGGGACGTTGATGAGGAGCGTCCAGCGCCACGAGGCGTACTCGGTGAGGACACCGCCGAGGATGAGACCGATGGCGGCACCACCGCCGGCGATGGCCCCGTAGACGCCGAAGGCGCGCGCCCGTTCGTGGGGCTCGGTGAAAGTCACCGTCAACAGCGAGAGGGCAGCCGGGGCCATCACGGCGGCGAAGGCTCCTTGCAGGGCCCTGGCGCTGAACAACATGGCGGCGTTCTGGGCGAGGCCGCCGAGGGCGGATGCGCCGGCGAAACCAATGAGGCTCACGATGAACATGCGCTTGCGACCGACATAGTCGGCGATGCGGCCGCCGAGGAGCAGCAACCCCCCGAAGGCGAGGGTATAGGCCGTGAGCACCCACTGACGATTGGCCACCGAGATGTGCAGGGCCCGCTGCGCCGAGGGCAGGGCGATCGTGACGACGGAGGCATCGAGCACGATCATCAGCTGGGCGATCCCGATGATGCCGAGGGCGCGGAAGCGCCGCGGGTCGGGTGCCTCCTGCTCGGCTGCTGCCACACTGGTCGGGATGGTTGCCGAACCGGTCGAGCCGGAAAGTTGTGGATCAGACGGCAAAGGTCCTCCTCGAAAGAGACTGCACCGGTCGTCCGGCCCGACATCGTGCGGCGGACACTGGACTCCCGGATCTGATGAAGGTACAATCGGAGCGGTGGTTCCGCTTAGACTATACGGAACGAGGGTTCCGCTTGTCAATCCCCCGATCGATCCGGGCATGACGTCGTGACCGACGTCTCGACGAAGGCACCCACGATCACGGAACCGACCGTGACGGGATCGACGGTGTCGGAACAGCCCCGGCAGCCGAGGTCGGACTCGGTCCGCAACCGCACGCGAATCCTCGAAGCCGCTGAGGAGCTCTTCGGGAGCGAAGGGCTCTGTGTCCCGATCGACGACATCGCCAAGCAAGCCGGCATCGGCGTCGGCACCATCTACCGCCACTTCCCGACGAAGGAAGCGCTCTTCGAAGCGATCGTCTACCGGCATTTCGAGCGACTCCTGGAGACGGCACGCTCGGCTCCCGAAGGTGCGGACGCCGCCGAGGGCCTTTTCGAATTCCTCGCCGAACTGGTCGACACGGCCGTCACCAAGCGAGATCTGGCCGATGCCCTCGCCGGCGCTGGGATCGACGTCAAGGAGACGGCGGGCGAGTTGAAGCACGAGCTCGAAGCCGCTGTCGCCGAGCTCCTCGCCCGAGCCCAGCGCGTGGGAGCGGTCCGCACCGATGTCGCCATCACCGATCTGTGGGCGCTCGTCACGGGCACCTGCATGCACGGCGATCGCGGCGGGTCCGCGGCCGCATCACCGGCTCGAATGCTCGCGATCGTCTGCGACGGGCTTCGTCAGCGCTAGCCGGGCCGGCGCCGCCGCCCGGAGCCGAAAGGAGCGTGTGGCGGCAGTTCGAGTGCCACCTCCAAGCCGCATAGCCTGTGGGCACGTCAACGGATGAAGAAGGGTTTGCGAAGGCAGCGGCCTCCGTCGTGCAAGCGCTGAATGCGGGCTCGCTCGGCGCGGCAGCCCTTCGCGACTTCGCGGCCGTGGCCGCGCACTCCATCGGTGAACGGGATCAGCTGCGCCTGTTGGTCGAGCACATCCCCGCCGTGCTGTACATCGACGAGGTCACCGAACCTCGCACGGGCGCGTACCCGACGGTCTACGTCGGCCCCCAGATCGAGCGCGTCCTCGGCATCAGCCAGCAGGAGTGGACGGAGAACGACGACGTCTGGCAGGAGCACATGCACCCGGACGACTGGCCGAGGGTGAGCCGCGAGTATGCCGACTACCTCGGCGGCGGCGACGTGCTCGTGCAGGAGTACCGCTTCATCAGGCCCGACGACCGGCATCTCGTCTGGGTTCGGGACGACTGTGCGATGGCGACCGACCCGGCGAGCGGCCGTCGGATCATCCTCGGCGTGATGTTCGACATCACGGCCCAGAAAGCCCTCGAGGAACAACTCCGAGCCGCAGAGGCCAAGTACCGCGCCCTCATCGACCAGATCCCGAGCATCGTGTGGATCGAGCCGCTGAACGGCAATCCCGAGGCACCGTTCGTGAGTGCAGCCGTGGAGCACGTCTTCGGTGTCGACCGCGACGTGTGGCTCCAGACGCCATGGTGGGAGAGTCACCTGCACGACAAGGATCGCGACCGGGCTGTGGCGGTGCGCGACGCCGTTGTCGCGCAGGGGACCGGGCGGCGGCTCGAGTACCGGATGACGACCGCCGTGGGTCGTGAGCTCTGGGTCGAGGAGGTCACGCAGGTGGTCTTGAACGACGAACGCCCCTGGGTACTCCAACGCCTTCTCGACGACATCACGCCGCGAAAGCACACCGAGGAGCAGCTGCAGTTCCGGGCATCGCATGATCCGCTGACCGGCCTCGCCAATCGGCCCCTGTTCGACGAAAGCCTCGAGCTGGCGCTGGCCCGCGCCCGGCGCAGCACCCGGGAGAGCGACGTGGTGGCACGGCGCGGCGGCGACGAGTTCCTCGTGCTGCTTCCGGACATCGAGCCCTCCCAGCTGGGATCCAAGGACACGTACCGGGGCGCCGAAGTCGCCCAGTCCATCGTCCGGCGGATCCTCGAGACGATGGAGTCACCCATCGGCCTCCCGTCCGGACTGGTGACGGTGTCCCTCAGTGTGGGCCGGTGCGTCTACCCGTGGGACGCCTCGGACGCCCGCACGATGATGGCTGTCGCCGACGCCACGATGTACGTCGCCAAGCAAGACCGCTAGCGACCGCGACGCCGTCATCGCGATGATCATCGTTGCCTGCTCCCGGACGGCGTAACCTTTGGGGCGATGTTCTCGGCCCATCGTGGGGAATGGCATCGGAAGGCGGAGAGATGAACCCGAGCAATGAGGGATACACGACAGCCCGGGCGGCGACGCGAGGCGCCCGGCGGGCGGTGGGCCTCGCCCTCGTCGTCGTGCTGTTGGGCGGCTTCGGCCTGACCGGCTGCGGCATCATCAGCAAGGTCAAGAGCGCCGTCGACACGGCGGAGCGCAACAAAGCGACGATGGACTCGTTCACGAACAAGATCCAGGCTGGGCCGACGACGTTCGAGGCGACGTACGTGACGACGGGGAGTTCGCCCGCCACCGTCGTCTACGCGGTGCAACCACCGAACGGGCTCTCGTTCTCCGACACGCCGTCGGGGCCTGCGGCTGCCAACGGCCCCGGCGCTTTCCGGTTCATCGTGAACCCCTCCGGCGAGTATGCGTGCACCCCGCCGAGCTCCACGACCGGCTCCGGTGGGAGCAACGGCTCGAGTTCGAAGTGGGCCTGCGAGAAGCTCCCGAAGGCGAGCGCGGCCGACTACAACAACATCCTCGACTTCTACACGCCGACGCACTGGGTGAATTTCCTGAAGGGGCTCTCGATCGCCGCCGGCCTCGCCGGGGACAAGGTCTCGACGTCGTCGAAGACGGTCAACGGGTTCGCCATGTCCTGCGTCGACCTTGTCGCCTCCGGCGAACCCGGCACCAGCAGCATCTGCACGACCGCGCAGAACATCCTCGGTTATGTGAAGGTCGGCGCCGACGCCACAAGCTTCGAGATCACGCACTACTCGACGTCGCCGGCGTCGTCCATGTTCCAACTGCCGCCGGGAGCGACGGTGACGACCGTCACAATCCCGTCTTCGACGACGACCACGACGTCCTGAAGCCCGAAGCCGGTTCGGCAGCCCGAAGTTCCTGCGACGGGGCCGCTGATCTATCGTCGGGTATGAGCGCTGAGAGCAAGCCTGCCGTCACGATCCCTGACGGGAGCCCTCCCGACGAGCTGACACTCGAGGATCTCCAGATCGGCGACGGCCTCGAGGCCTCCCCGGGGTCACAGGTGTCGGTCCACTACGTCGGCGTGTCCTGGTCCACGGGGAAGGAATTCGACTCCTCCTGGGACCGCGGTGACCACTTCCGGTTTGCCCTCGGCGCCGGCGAGGTGATCGCCGGTTGGGACCAGGGCGTTGCCGGTATGCGCACCGGCGGCAGGAGACGCCTCACGATTCCACCGCATCTGGGCTACGGCTCCCGAGGTGCCGGAGGCGTGATCAAGCCGAACGAGACCCTCGTGTTCGTCGTCGACCTCGTCGCCACCGACTGACCACTGGAGGCGCAACGCTGGCTCCGGCAACGCTGGCGCCGGCAATGCCGGCGGGTACGTTGCGCTACGTGCCTGTCCTCGTCGATCTGCAGAAGATCACGGTCCGCCGCGGTGACCGTGCCTTGTTCGACGAGCTCTCGCTCACCGTGACCGACGGTGACCGCCTCGGCGTCGTCGGCATCAACGGCACGGGCAAGTCCACGCTGCTTCGGGTAATCGCCGGCTCCGACACCCCCGACGACGGGGAGATCCGCCGCGGCCGCGGCGTTCGCCTCGGGTACCTGCCGCAGGAGCCGGAACTTCCCCTCGGGACCGTGTCTTCCGCCGTAGGCGGCGGGTGGGAGTCCGAGGCGGCCCTGCATCGGCTTGGCATGGGGACGGCGGGCGCCACCGACGTCTCCGACCTGTCCGGCGGCCAGGCCAAGCGCGTGTCGCTGGCGGCCGTTCTCGCCCAACCGGCAGAGCTGCTCATTCTCGACGAGCCGACGAACCACTTGGACCTGCTCGCGATCGCCTGGTTGGAGCGGTGGCTGCTCGAGTATCGGGGCGGGCTCGTGCTCGTGACACACGACCGCCATCTTCTCGACGGCGTGACGACGAGGATGCTGGAGCTCGACCGGGGCCACTCGTACATGCACGAAGGCGGGTACGCCGCATACCTCGAGCGTCGCGCCGAACGCGAGGAGGAGGCAGCTTCCGCCGAAGCCACGCGGCGCAACCTCGCCCGCCGGGAGCTCGCCTGGCTTCGCCGAGGTGCTCCCGCCCGCACGCGTAAGCCCCGCGCCCGCATCGAGGCCGCCACACGCATCGTCTCGGGACGCAAGGAGGCGCCGGCCCGGGCCAGCGAGCTCGAGGTCTCCTTCGGGACACCCCGCCTCGGCGACAAGGTGATCGAGTGCGCCGGCGTCGGGTTCAGCTACGGGGCAGGCGTCTCGGTGCTGGCCGGCGTCGACCTCGATCTCGATCCCCGCGAACGCTTGGGCGTCGTGGGTACCAACGGGTCCGGCAAGTCGACGCTGCTCGATCTGCTGGCGGGGCGGCGCCAGCCGACGAGCGGCCGGATCGAGGTCGGTCCAACTGTCGTGACGGGCTATTACGACCAGCACGGGATGCAGGTCGACCCAGGTGCTCGCGTACGCGAGCTCGTCGCCGGGCCGACACGGGTGCCCGGTGCGCCAGAGGACATTGCCCTCATGGAGCGCTTCTGGTTCGCCGGCAGTGCCCAGTTCGTCGAGGCAGGCGCTCTGTCGGGTGGTGAGCGACGCCGCCTGCAACTGCTCCTCGTGCTGGCTGCGCGGCCGAACGTCCTCCTCCTCGACGAGCCGACGAATGACTTGGACCTGGACACCTTGCGGATCCTGGAGGACTTTCTCGAGGACTGGCCGGGAGCGCTCGTCGTGGTGAGCCACGACCGCGCGTTTCTCGAGCGCACGACGGAGCGGCTCGTGTCGCTGCAGGCCACCACGCTGACGGCCGTCGCCGGCAGCCTCGACGCCTGGATGGCTCAGATGGCCGAGCTCACGGCGCCCGTCACCCCACCGGCGCGGGAGGCCGCCGCAACGAGACACGACCGGCTACCGGGACGCCGATCGGCGAGCACGATCGGTCGTCAGCTGCGCGAGGCGGAGAAGGACATGGCGCGACTTGCCCGACAGAGAGACGAGCTGATCGACGCGCTCGCGGCCACCGTCGACCATCTCGGCCTCGCTCGCCTCGGCCGAGAGCTCACGGAGGTGCAGGCGAACCTGGGGGCGGCGGAGAACCGATGGCTGGCGCTCGCCGAGGAGGCTGAAGGAGCCAGGTGACCGGCGGCTCGCTCAGCGCACCAACCGCTTGTAGGCCAGGCGATGCGGTTGGTCGGCGTCGGTGCCCAGGCGACGGTGTCGGTCGGCTTCGTAGTCGCTGAAGTTGCCCTCCCACCAGCGGACCTCCGAACCGCCCTCGAACGCGAGCACGTGGGTGGCGATGCGGTCGAGAAACCACCGGTCGTGGCTGATGACCACGACACAGCCCGGGAAACCCAAGAGGGCGTCCTCGAGCGCCCGGAGCGTGTCGACGTCGAGATCGTTGGTGGGTTCGTCGAGCAGCAGGACATTGGCGCCGCTCTTCAGCATTTTGGCGAGCTGCACGCGATTCCGCTCGCCGCCCGACAGCTGGCCCACCGTCTTCTGCTGGTCACTGCCCCTGAACCCGAAGCTCGACACGAACGCACGCCCGTGCAGCTCGCGATTGCCGACCATGATCCGATCGAGCCCGCCGGTGATCTCCTCGAAGACGGTGGCGCCGGGGCTCAGCTCGTCCCGGGACTGGTCGACGTAAGCGAGCACGACGGTGCTCCCGACCTCTAGCCGGCCCTCGTCCGGCTTGTCCTCCCCGACGATCATGCGGAACAGCGTCGTCTTGCCGGCGCCGTTCGGGCCGATGACGCCGACGATGCCACCAGGAGGCAAGAGAAACGACAGCCCGTCGATGAGCAGCGTGTCGCCGAATCCCTTCCGCAATCCTTCGGCTTCGACGACGCGATCGCCGAGGCGAGGCCCGGGAGGGATCGTGATCTCCGGTCCGTCGGCTCGGCGCTCGGCTGATTCCGCCTCGCTCACGAGCTCGTTGTACGCATTGATTCGCGCCTTGCCCTTGGCTTGGCGTGCGCGCGGGGACATGCGAATCCACTCGAGCTCGCGTCGCAGTGCTTCGGCCCGGGAGCGATCGGCCTTGTCCTCCGCCGCCAGGCGGGCCTGCTTCTGCTCCAACCAGGACGAGTAGTTGCCTTGCCAGGGGATCCCGGCGCCGCGATCGAGCTCGAGGATCCAACCGGCGACGTTGTCGAGGAAGTAGCGGTCGTGCGTCACGGCGACGACCGTGCCGGCGTACTCCTGCAACGTCCGCTCCAACCAGGCGACCGACTCGGCATCGAGATGGTTCGTCGGCTCGTCGAGCAGGAGCAGATCGGGTTTCGAGAGCAGCAGGCGACACAGGGCGACACGGCGGCGTTCGCCGCCCGACAGCGTGGCGACGTCGGCGTCCGCCGGCGGCAGGCGGAGGGCGTCCATGGCGATCTCGAAGGTCCGTTCCAGCTCCCAGCCGCCGACGGCCTCGATGCGGTCCTGCAGGTCTGCCTGCTCGGCAAGCAATTTGTCGAAGTCCGCCTCCGGCTCGCCCATGGCGGCGCACACCTCGTCGAAGCGCTCGAGAAGGTGCTTCGTGCCGGCGACGCCGTCGGCCACGTTGCCGAGGACGTCCTTGCTTGTGTCGAGTGCCGGCTCCTGCGAGAGCCATCCGACGCTGAAGCCGGGCGTGAGCCGGGCTTCGCCCGTGAAACCGTCGTCCTCGCCGGCCATGATCTTCAGCAGGGAGGACTTGCCCGACCCGTTGGAGCCGATGACGCCGATCTTGGCGCCCTCGTAGAACGAGAGGTTGATGCCACGCAGCACCTCCCGGTCGGGCGGGTAGTAACGGCGGAGATCGCGCATCGTGTAGATGAACTGGGGTGGCATGGTCCCAGTCTGGCGTGAGCCACGCCCCGGTCCGGCCGCGGGGGTCAGCCGTGGGTGAAGAAGGCCGTCATCGGTCGAGCCGTCCGAGCCCCTCCGAGCAACGGCAGCCCGAAGGCGTCCTCGATCGTCGCCAGCAACGAGTAGTGCGTGTAGTAAGTGCCGACGGCCAGGCCGCCGGGGACGTCCGGAGCGATGACGAGCGTGAGGACTCGGCCTCCCATGGCGCCCCCGCTCTCCGACTCGTCCCACGTGACGAAGAGGGCGCCGCCGTCGCTCCAGGCAGCCGATCGCACGACTGAGGCGACGAAACCCTGCAGCCACGCAGCCGCCGTCGCTGCCGGGCAGTCGTGCCCGTCGTGGCACAGGTCCGGCGTCACCCAGACGAAGCGTGGAACTGAGCCAGCAGGCCCGGCCAGGGCGCGGCTCAGCTGATCGAGTGGCCGGAGGTGCGCGCACAGCGTGGGGCTGTCACGGATGTCGGTGTAGTACCGAAACGGGTTGTGCTTGCCGGCGTAATCTCCCCTCGCCGAGTAGGGATCGAGATAGCACGACGAGGGCACGCCCTCGAAGAACGCTCCCCAGGGAACTCCCGCCTTGGAGAGCTCAGCACCGAGGTTCGGCGCCGATACGTAACACGAGGTGCAGTCGCTCGCGATGCCCCAGGTGCTGCCGCTCGTGAGCGCCAGGTAGTTCGGCAGGCTCGGATGGCTCACCGCCCAGTAATTCGCCGCCGAGGCGTACCGCCGGGCGAGCGAGGCCAAGCCGGCGGTCGACATCGCAGGGCCGTAGCCGAGGTTCTCCATCATCACCAAGAAGACGTGCCGAAAGCGAGGGACGCCGTCGACGGGCTGGGACGTTGCCGTCGAGGTGGAGCTCGTGGGCTCACCGGGCGGGGCCGTCGTCGTCGTTGCCGTCGTCGTGCGTGTGCTCGACGCCGGCGACGTGGCACCGGGGCTCGCCGAGCAACCCGTGAGGCAGGCGGCCAGCAGCAGCCCGATGCCGCGGCTCACCTGGGCACGGGTGGACGTCACGGCACGCCGACGATATCAACCGTTCTCGCCCAGCGGTTCCCACGACGAATGACGTCGGCGAGAAGTCGTCGCCTAGTATCGCAATGAGGAGGATCGCTGTGCGCTCCGATATTGATGCTGGATCTCGAGCCCTCATCCCCGCATCCGAGGGTTCCGGGCTCGGAGCGTTGGCAGGCGATCTGGCGACCGCTTCGCTCGACATGGCCCGTCGTTTCGCGGCCGGAGCCACCATGTGGTGCACTGCGCCGCAGTGGCCGCCGCACGCACAGCATCTCGCCGTCGAATTCGTCCATCCCGTCATCGTCGGCAAGCGGGCATTGCCTGCAGTCGCCCTCGACGGAGCCGAGCTCGTCAGCAGCCTTCGGGTCGTGGCATCGGCAGGTGACCTCCTCGTCGCGGTCGCCGGGGCGGACGACGCCCTCGTCGCGGACGCCATGCGCAGAGCACCCGTCTGGGGCCTTCGCTCGATATGGATCGGCACGGGCCGGCGGCCGAGCGCGGGAGCGGCCGACCACGTTCTCTGGTTGGAGGACGACGTCGACGTCGACGCCTACGGCGGCGGCTTCGTACTCCTCTACCACCTGCTCTGGGAGCTCACACACGTGTGCTTCGAACACCCAGGGCTACTCAGCGCGCAACGGCGGGCGGCGGACGAAGACGCCGACTGCACCGACGTCGTGTGCATCACGTGCTCGGACGAAGGTCGCCTGGCGGAGGTTGTCGCCACCGGCCCCGGCTACAACGCCCAAGTGAGGACTGCGGCCGGCATCGAGAGCATCGACACGACGTTGATCGGCACGCCACGGCCGGGCTCGCTCGTCCTCGTCCACGCCGGCTCGGCCGTGAGCACGATCGAGGACTGAGCAAGTGCCACAGAACACCGACTTCCTCTACCCGTTCATCGATGGTCACGAGCGCGATGCCACTACCCTTCTCGCCGACCTGGCGACTTCGGCGGAGACCAAGGCGGCACAGAGCGCGGAACTTCGCACGCTCACGCTCGAACGGTTCGCTCCGCTGATCGAAGAGATCGCTGCGGAGATGTCTCGGCGCTTTCTGGCCGGCGGGCGGCTGTTCACGTTCGGCAACGGTGGGAGCGCTACCGACGCGGCGTCGTTGGCGGCGCTCTTCACCCGCCCGCCTCGCGGGCGGGGTCTGCCGGCCCGTTCGCTCGTGGCCGACGAGGCAACGCTGACGGCCCTCGGCAACGACGTGGGGTTCGATCTCGTCTTCTCGCGGCAGCTGATCGCTCACAGCCGGGCGGGCGACATGGCGATGGGTTTCTCGACGAGCGGGAGCTCCGACAACGTCATGCGTGCCTTCGGCGAGGCGCATCGGCGCCGGCTCCTCACGGTCGGCCTGGCTGGTCACGACGGCGGCCAGATGGCGACGTGTGGCGATCTCGACCACTGCCTCGTGGTGGCCTCGGACAGCGTGCACCGTATCCAGGAGGCTCAGGATGCCGTCGGTCTCACGATCTGGAAGCGCATCCAGGCCGTCATCGAGGAGGAGGGCCGGACGTGACCGGCGCTCTCGGGCACTCGGACGGCGGGGCTGTCACAGCCGCCGGCGCGGCCGGCCCACCGGGCGATCGTGAAGCGACGGTCCTCGAGCGGATCGAGATGTTCCGGCGGCGCAGGCCGCGGCTGACCGCCGAGATCGTCACCCTCGCCCACGGCGCAGGAGGCAAGGCGTCGGCCGCGTTGGTCGATGCCGTCTTCCTCGAAGCGTTCGGCCGGCCCGTGGAAGGTGCCCTCGGAGATGCCGCCGTCCTCGAGCTGCCGTCCGGCGAACGGATCGCCTTCACGACGGACTCCTTCGTCGTCAAGCCGCTTCGCTTCCCCGGGGGTTCCATCGGCCATCTCGCAGTCCACGGGACCGTCAACGACCTCGCGGTCATGGGCGCGCGACCCGCCTGGATCTCGGCGGCCTTCGTGTTGGAAGAAGGATTCCCGGTGAGCGAGCTACGAGCGATCGTGAACGACATGGCCGAGGCGGCGCGTGCCGCCGGCGTGTCCATCGTCACGGGCGACACGAAGGTCGTCAATCGAGGCGCAGCCGACGGGCTGTACATCACGACTTCGGGTGTCGGCGTCGTGCCGGCAGAGCGGCGCCTCGGACCGGAGCTCGTGCAGCCGGGCGACCGGGTCATCGTATCGGGGACCATCGGCGATCACGGGATGGCCGTGATGCTGGCTCGCGGCGACCTCGCCCTCGAAGCGGACCTGCGGTCCGACACGGCGCCCTTGGGCGAGCTCGTCGCGCTGCTCATCGAGGCGGCACCGTCGACCCGTTGGATCCGCGATCCGACGAGAGGCGGCCTGGGGACGATCTGCAACGAGCTCGCTCGTGACGCCGCCGTGGCCGTCGTCCTCGACGAGACGTCCTTGCCGGTGCTGCCGATCGTCACGGGCGCCTGTGACGTGCTCGGCATCGATCCGCTCTATGTCGCCAACGAGGGCAAGTTCGTCGCGGTCGTGCCGGAAGCCGAGGCCGCCGCAGCGCTCACGGCCCTGCGGGCACATCCTCTCGGGCTTGCTGCCGCCGACATCGGCGAGATTCGTGCAGATCCCGAGGGGATCGTCGTGCTGCGCACGGGGTTCGGGAGTACTCGCATCGTCGACATGCTCGTCGGTGACCCCCTGCCCCGCATCTGTTGAGCAACGTCGTGGCCGTCGCCGAACGACGCCGCCTCCGCGTGACCGGCACCGTGCAGGGCGTCGGCTTCCGCCCGTTCGTCTATCGAGAAGCCGTCGCCCTCGGTCTCGCCGGCGTCGTGTTCAACGACTCGGCGGGCGTGCTCATCGAGGTCCAGGGCGATCCGGCGGCAATTGAGGCGTTGTGCCGCTTCATTCTCGAACGACCACCGCCGCTCGCCCGCGTGACCGCTGTCGAAGCGACGACGATCGAGACCGTCGAGGGCGGCGAAGGTTTCCGGATCGTCGAGAGCGCTTCGCAGGGCGCGCCGGCGGCGGCGGTCAGCATCGACAGCGCCGCCTGTGCCGAGTGCCTGGCCGAGGTCGACAACCCGCGGGACCGTCGTCATGGCTACCCGTTCACCAACTGCACGAACTGCGGACCGCGGTACACGATCATCATCTCTGTCCCCTACGACAGGCCGGCCACGACGATGGCGAGCTTCGCCATGTGCGAGGCATGCCAGCGCGAGTACGACGACCCGACGGATAGGCGCTTCCACGCACAGCCCAACTCCTGCCCGCTCTGCGGTCCCCGCATCCGCTACTGCGAGCCGGGCGGGACGATGCTCGCCGAGGCGGCCTCGGCGCTCGATCGCGCCGTCGACTGCCTGGTCGCCGGCGGCGTCGTCGCCGTCAAGGGGCTCGGTGGGTACCATCTCGCCGCCGACGCCACAAATGACGTTGCAGTGACGACACTGCGGAGGCGCAAGTCTCGTGACGAGAAACCGTTCGCGGTCATGGTGGCGGATCTCGAGATGGCACGCGAGCTCTGTGATCTCGACGACCTCGCCGCCGGCGCCCTCACCTCGGTGCGGCGACCGATCGTGCTGGCTCCGCGAGCTCCGGCCGTGGCGCTCGCTGCGGGTGTGGCCCCGGGGCTGCCCGATCTCGGGATCATGTTGGCCTATACCCCGTTGCACCATCTACTGATGAGCAGAATGGGGCGCCCCCTCGTCATGACGAGCGGCAACCTGTCCGACGACCCCATCGCCCACCTGGACGACGATGCCATCGAGCGGCTGGGTCCTCTCGTCGACGGGATCCTCGCCCACGACAGGCCGATCTTCATCCGCTGTGACGACTCGGTCGTGCGCTCGGCGGCGGGCCGGCTGCAGGCGATACGACGCTCCCGCGGCTACGCACCCGAACCGCTCCGCCTTCCCGGCGACGCACTCCGCCACGTGCTCGCCGTCGGTGCGGAGCTCAAGAACACGGTCTCGATCGCGAAGGATCGGATGCTCGTCACGAGCCACCACGTCGGCGACCTCGAGCACCTCTCCACCTACCGCTCGTTCCTGCAGGCGACCTCACACCTGAGCTCCCTCTACGGCGTCGAGCCGGAAGTCGTGGTCCACGACATCCATCCCGAGTACCTCTCGACGAAGTACGCCCTCGAGCTCGATCTCGACTCCCTTGCCGTCCAGCACCACCATGCCCATATCGCCTCGTGCCTCGTCGAGCACGGCCGGACTGACGCCGTGCTCGGAGTCGCGTTCGACGGGCTCGGCTTCGGGCTCGACGGCGTCATGTGGGGAGGCGAGTTCCTCGTGGCAGACCTTCAGGATTTCGAGCGAGTCGGCCACCTCCGCACGGTCACCATGCCCGGCGGAGCAGCCGCCATCCGGGAGCCATGGCGGATGGCGCTGTCATGGGTGGCCACCGCAATGGGAACGGGCGGCGCCGCCGCCCTCGGGCCGGCTCTCGACGAGCGCTGGAGAGCCATTCTGTCCCTCGTCGACGGCGATCTCGCCGTGAGGACGACGAGCGTCGGCCGGCTCTTCGACGCTGTTGCCGCCCTGCTCGGGATCCGCCCGACCGTGACCTACGAAGGCCAGGCGGCGATCGAGCTGGAGGCCCTGGCCTCGGGCGTGCCGAATGCCGTCGCGAGCACGTATCCCATCGAGGTGCACTCCGACGAGGGCGTGCTCGTGCTCGATCCGGCACCGCTGATCGCCGCCATCGTCGAGCAACGTCGTGCCGGCACACAGCCGGCTGTCATCGCCGCCGGGTTCCACAAGAGCCTCGGCTCGGCCGCCGCCGCGCTCGCCACGCGGCTGGCTGTCCAACACCGGCTCGGCACTGTGGCGCTCAGCGGCGGCGTGTTCCAGAACGCTCGCTTGACCGAAGTGATGTCCGGCGAACTTCGTGCCGCCGGCCT
>JBEKMC010000160.1:0-6048 GCA_050008715.1 Acidimicrobiales bacterium
TCATCGACGAACGGGCCCTTCTTGAGGCTGCGAGGCATGACTTCTCCGGCGCGCTAGCGGCGAGCGCCGCGAGTGCGGCGGCGACGAATGATGAGCTGATCGGACGGGCGGTGACGGCGGCGGGTACGGCCCTCGGGCTGGCCCCACGGTGATACGGGGTGGCGCCCACCGGACGTCTTGCCCTCGCCACCACCAAGCGGGTGGTCGACGGGGTTCATGGCGACCCCCCGGGTCTGCGGGCGGACGCCCTTCCAGCGGTTGCGTCCGGCCTTGCCGATCGAGATCAGCTCGGCCTCGGCGTTGCCGACCTCGCCGAGCGTCGCACGGCAGTCGATCGACACACGGCGCATCTCGGTGGAGGGAAGGCGCAGCGTTGCAAAGGCGCCTTCTTTCGCCACGAGCTGCACGCTCATGCCGGCCCCGCGAGCGAGCTTGCCGCCCCCGCCCGGGCGCAGCTCGACGTTGTGCACGACCGAGCCCACCGGGATGTAGCGCATCGGAAGGGCGTTGCCGGGGCGGATGTCGGCACCTTGGCCGGACTGGAGCATGTCGCCCACGGCGACCCGCGCCGGCGCCAGGATGTACCGCTTCTCGCCGTCGAGGTAGTGGAGCAGCGCGATCCGAGCGTTGCGGTTCGGGTCGTACTCGATCGCAGCGACCTTGGCAGGGACGCCGTCCTTGTCGCGCCTGAAGTCGACGATCCGGTACTGCTGCTTGTGGCCGCCACCGCGGTGGCGGGCGGTCTTGCGGCCGTAGCTGTTGCGGCCACCGGTGCCGGCCTTCGGCACGATGAGGGTCCGCTCGGGCCGGCTCTTCGTGATCTCGGAGAAGTCCGACGCCGACTGGAAACGGCGACCCGGGCTCGTGGGCTTGCGCTTGCGGAGTGCCATGTCGTATCCCCTCAGCCCTCGAACAGCTCGATGCGGTCGTCGCCGACGAGGCGCACGATCGCTCGCTTGGTGTCAGGACGCTGACCGAAGGACTGCAGCTTCCGCTGCCGCTTGCGCTTGCCCTTGCGGTTCAGAGTGTTCACGCTCGCCACCCGTACGCCGAAGGATGTCTCCACGGCGTCGCGGATCTCGATCTTGTTGGCGCGCGTGTCGACGACGAACACGTAGGTGCCCTCGTCCATCAGCGCGTACGACTTCTCCGAGACGACCGGCCTCAGGAGGATCGACTTGTCGGTCATTCGTCTTCCTCGTCCTCGTCGGCCGTCGCGGTGTCGTCGTCGTCTTCGTCTACGTCGGCCGCGCCCGTGGCGGAATCGTCGTCGGACGAGTCGTCGTCGGCCTCGCCGGCCTCGACATCGGCGAGTTCGACGGCGGAGTCGGTCTCGCTCTCGTCGGTCTCGCTCTCGTCGGCATCGCTCACGTCGGCATCGGACGCACTCGCGGCGGCTTCTGCCGCCTCGGCTTCGGCGACTTCAGCTTCAGCTTCAGCTGCTGCGGATTCTGCTTCTGCCTCGGCAGCCGCCTTCTTGCGAGCCTTGGCCGTGGCGGCCTTGGCCTTGGCTGCGCTCCCCTCCACGACGGTCACGCCCCCGGGGATCGTGCCGGTCGTGAAGACGACCCAGTCGTTGGCGAGCACCTCGTAGGCGCTCAGCTGCGCAGCTTCCACGAGATGGACGTGAGGCAGGTTGCCGAAGGAGCGCTCGGCGAGGGCGTCCTCCGAAGCGAGGACGACGAGGATGCGGCCCTCGACGTCAAGAGCCTGAAGGAGCTTGACGGCATCCTTCGTCTTCGGAACCTCGAACGGCCAGGAGTCGACGAGGCGAAGCCTGCCTTCGTTGAGGCGGTCGGACAGAGCGGAGCAGAGCGCCAAGCGGACCATCTTGCGAGGGGTGCGCTGTGCATAGCTGCGAGGCTTCGGGCCGAAGGCGACTCCACCGCCGGCGAACTGCGGAGCGCGCACCGTTCCTTGGCGGGCGCGGCCGGTGCCCTTCTGCCGATACGGCTTCGCCCCACCGCCGGAGACCTCGGAGCGGGTCTTGGTGGAGTGGGTGCCCGAGCGGCGAGCGGCCAGCTGAGCCGTCACGACCTGGTGCATGAGCGGGATGTTCGGGACCACGCCGAAGATGGTGGTATCGAGCTCTACCGTGTCGATGACGTCGCCTTCGCCGTTGTGGCGATCGAGCGTGACGGTGCGCTCGCGTTCGATGGTGTCGTTCGTCATCGCTTGCCTGCCTTCACGGCGTCACGGATGAGGACCATGCCGCCGCGTGGGCCGGGCACGGCGCCCTTGACGAGGATCAGCTCCCGCTCCGGGTCCGCCTCCACGACTTCGAGGTTGAGAGTCGTCACCCGGCTCGCCCCCATACGGCCGGCCATGCGGGTCCCCTTGAACACGCGGGCCGGGGTGGCGCAGCCGCCGATGGAACCCGGCGCCCGGTGCTTCTTGTGGTTGCCGTGGGCGGCGCCCTGCCCCTTGAAGTTGTGGCGCTTCATCCCGCCGGCAAAGCCTTTGCCCTTCGAGATCGCCGTCACGTCGATCTTGTCGCCGGCGGCGAGGATGCCGGCGTCGATCTCCTGACCGACTTCGTAGCCGCTCGTGTCCTCGAGCCGCAGCTCGACGAGGCGCTTGCCCGGCTCGACACCGGCTCGCGTGAAGACCCCCGTCTCCGGCTTGTTGATCAAGCTCGCCCGCTTCTGGCCATAGGTGACCTGAAGAGCTGAATAGCCCGATCCTTCCGGCGTCTTCACCGCGACGACGCGTACGGGCGCGACTTTGACGACAGTCACGGGGACGACGCGCTGCGCCTCGTCCCAGATCTGCGTCATGCCGACTTTCTCGCCGACGATCGCCTTCGTGGCCATCTCGTGTGCCATCCCTTGTAGGTGTCTCGTGTGGGCATGACGGATCCCGGGGAGGGCACGCGGCGGCCCGGTGCGGTGACCGGTCCCTTCGCGCACGTCCCGGGCGCAGCTTGGCCCATTCGTGCAGACGCTCCGCCCGGAGTCACCGGGGCGGAGCGCTCTTTCGGTTGCCGGGAGGTCCCCCGTAGCGGGGCGCTCCTGGACGTCAGAACTGTGGGCGCGAAGCCCAACTTCGGAGAAACTATAGCAGCCCAGCTGAGCAGGCGAACCGGCCGGACTCCCCAGCTCGCAGCGACAACTCAGCAGGAGATCCGGAGTGTAGAGGGGGTGGGTGGCGCTCCGGGAGGGTTTCTTGGCTCGTCAGCCGATCACGTGCCGGTCGCCTGCTCCGTCCAGCCAGCGCCGTCCCAGTAGCGCATCGCTCCCGGTCGGCCTTGCGCGGCCGGATCCGGGTACCAACCAGGCGGCGGCTGCTGTTGTGGCGCCGCCGGTGACACTCCGCCGGCGGGAGCCCCGTACCCGCTGGTCGGCAAGCCGTATCCCATCTGCCCGGACGCCGGCGGCAGTGGGCCGGACGGCACCGGCTGTTGCGGCGGCCAGCCGCCCTGCTGGGGGCCGGCCGGCGGTTGAACCGGCATCTGGGCTGGGTAGCCGCCTTGGGCGCCGTTCGCCGGCGCAGGCGACGGCCAGACGGGCGCTCCGACCGCCAGCCGGGCTCGCCGTTGCCGGCGGCGTGTCCGGATCCGGACGACGATGAGCGCGAGGCCGGCGAGGAGGAGGACGAAGAACCCGGCGGCGAGCGCCGGAGCGATCGATGTAGCAGCCATCGCTCCGTACTCTGCGGAGGCGAACGCCAGGAAAGTGGCCTGGTCGATCGTCGCCGTCCCATATGACTTCATCGACACGAGGGCGATGTTCGTGCCGCGGCCGAACAACGCCGCCAAGATCTCGTAGCTACCTGAGCTCGTGAACCGGTATCCAGTGGCGCCGGGCACGTTCGGCACACTGAGCGGCGACTCGTTCGGGTACAGGCCCTTCACTGTCTGTTGGAGCTGCGCCAAGCCCTGCTGCTCATAAGCGGTCGTCGTGCTCTGCTGCAGCGAGACCGAAGCCTTGACCTGGGCCTGACCGTCCCACCACACCTTCCAATACGCCGGCCCCTTGCCGTGCGGGCGGCCGTTGAGGGTCAGTTGGCGGGGCTGGAGGTACACGGCGGGAGTCGTCGGGACGTATCCGAGGCCGGTGGCCGGCCGTAACCCTTTCGCTGCGGCCTCGGCCTGCGTGGCAGTCGCACCACCGTTCCCGATCGCCGTCAGCACCATGCCCGGAGCGGGGCTCGTGACCACGAGCGAGGACAGTCGCTGGCTTTGTGCTCCGGCGACGCCGGCGACGGCAAGGGAGGCGATCACGAGCAGGATCCCGACGGGGACCATCCACCGGCCATGCGGCCGCGGCGGCGTACTCGTCGTGGTAGTTGGCTGCACAGCATCCTCCCTCGTCAGGCCGACAGCGTACTGCCGGCGCGGCCGAGTGCTGGCGACCGGTGTCCGACTCTGTCAGGGAGGCGGGCCTCGGCGATCGTGTTGGCCGCTCGGGCTGCACGACCGTCGTGACGGCTTACTGCGCCTGGGCGAGGGCGAGCAACGTGGCCGGGTCAACCCTGGCTGACCGGGTGTGGGGCGATCAGGTCGTGATCTTGATCTCGATGTCCACGCCGGCCGGGAGGTCGAGCCGCTGGAGCGAGTCGACCGTCTTCGGCGTGTGCTCGACGATGTCCACGAGGCGCTTGTGGATACGCATCTCGAAGTGCTCGCGGCTGTCCTTGTGCTTGTGAGGCGACCGGATCACCGTGTAGCGATGCTTCTCGGTCGGCAACGGCACCGGTCCGCGTACCTTCGCCTGGGTCCGGAGGACCGTCTCGACGATCTTCTTCGTCGACTGGTCGATGATCTCGTGGTCATAGGCCTTGAGCCGAATCCGGATCCGCTGGCGAGGGGTCTCTGCCATGTGACGTGCCTCTCGGCTACTTGAGTATCTTCGTGACCCGGCCGGCGCCGACGGTGCGGCCACCTTCCCGGATGGAAAAACGCAGACCCTCGTCCATGGCGATCGGCTTCCCGAGCTCGACGACCATGGGAGTGTTGTCGCCCGGCATGACCATCTCCGTGTCTTCGGGCAGCTGGATCGTCCCGGTCACGTCCGTGGTACGGAAGTAGAACTGCGGGCGGTAGTTGGCAAAGAACGGCTTGTGCCGACCACCCTCAGCCTTCGTGAGCACGTAGACGGTCGCCTCGAAGTTCGTGTGCGGCGTGATGGAGCCGGGCTTGCACAGCACCTGGCCGCGCTCCACCTCCTCCTTCTTGATACCGCGGAGCAGGGCGCCGATGTTGTCGCCCGCCTGACCTTGGTCGAGGAGCTTGTGGAACATCTCGACGCCGGTGCACACCGTCTTCTGCGTCGGGCGGAGCCCCACGATCTCGACCTCGTCGCCAACCTTGACCACACCTTGCTCGACGCGGCCCGTGACCACCGTTCCACGGCCGGAGATCGTCATCACGTCCTCAACCGACATCAGGAACGGCTTGTCGAGCTCTCGAACGGGCTCGGGAATGAACTCGTCGACGGTGTCCATCAACTTCATGATGCCTTCGGCCGCCTCGGCATCACCTTGCAGCGCCTTGAGGGCGCTGATGCGGATGACAGGCGTGTCGTCGCCGGGGAAGTCGTAGGAGTTCAGCAGCTCGCGGACCTCGAGCTCGACGAGCTCGAGGAGCTCCTCGTCCTCGACCATGTCGGCCTTGTTGAGGGCGACGACGATGGAGGGAACGCCGACCTGGCGGGCGAGCAGCACATGCTCACGCGTCTGGGGCATAGGGCCGTCGGCAGCCGACACGACGAGGATGGCGCCGTCGACCTGGGCAGCGCCCGTGATCATGTTCTTGATGTAGTCGGCGTGACCGGGCATGTCGACGTGGGCGTAGTGACGCTTGTCCGTCTCGTACTCGACGTGCGCGATCGCGATGGTGATCCCACGGGCCTTCTCTTCAGGCGCCTTGTCGATCTCGTCGAAGGCTGTGAAGGCGACGTTGGGGTTGTGCTCGTGGAGCACCTTGGTGATCGCGGCCGTCAGCGTGGTCTTGCCGTGGTCGATGTGCCCCATCGTGCCGACGTTGACATGCGGCTTGGTCCGCTCGAACTTCTTCTTGGCCATTGGTGCCGACCGCTCCGTTTGCTC
>JBEKMC010000161.1:0-5916 GCA_050008715.1 Acidimicrobiales bacterium
GCCGGAGGCGGTGGCGTTGACGCATTCGTTGAGGGCCTTGCGGGTGGCCATCTTCTTCCCGACCTCGAAGGAAGGCAGGCTGTCGGCCCAACCGGCGAGACCCCGCCCGCCCGCGCAGGCCTCGTAGGTGGCCCGCTCGTCGTCAGCCAGCAAGGAGAACCGCCGCTCCCAGTCGGCGCGGGCCCCGGCCCCCTGTCGCCCGGCCTCCCGGTAGTACCCGAGTACGTCGCTCGGCGAGTAGAAGTCCTCGTCCACGGGGAGGCCGAGGATCGCTTTCGTCTCGCGGATCTCGTCGGCGCCGAAAGGGTCCCCGTGAGCCTCCTTGGTATCGGTGCGGTGCGGCGACGGCCAGCCGATGTGACTGCGCAGGATGATGAGGGACGGGCGGTCCGCCTCCGCCATTCCCGCTCTCAGCCCCTCCTCGAGGACGTCGAGATCGTTGGCCGACTCGCCCAGGTGGACCACGTGCCATCCATATGCCTCGAAACGTTGGCCGACGTCGTCGCCCGTCGAGAGCTCCGTGGGACCGTCGATCGTGATGTGGTTGTCGTCGAAGACGTAGACCAGCCGTCCGAGCCCGAGGTGACCGGCGAGCGAGGCCGCTTCGTGGCTGACGCCTTCCATGAGGTCGCCGTCGCCGCAAAAGGCGAACGTGTGATGGTCACAGACCCCAGGCCCGAACTTGTGCCGGAGGAAACGCTCGGCGAGAGCGAGCCCGACGCCCTGGGCGAAGCCCTGCCCGAGTGGCCCGGTCGTCACCTCGATGCCCGCGGCGTGGTGAACTTCGGGATGCCCCGGCGTGCGCGAGCCGAACTGGCGGAAGTCGCGCAGATCCTCGAGCTCGAGGCCGTAGCCGGTGAGATAGAGCATCGAGTACTGGAGGATGGAGGCGTGCCCGTTCGAGAGCACGAATCGATCACGGTCCGGCCACTCGGGCGCCGAGGCGTCGTAGCGCATCACTCGCGTGAACAGCACGTGAGCAAGGGGTGCGAGGGCCATCGCCGTGCCCGGGTGCCCCGAGCTCGCCCGCTGAGGGCCGTCCATGGCGAATCCACGGATGACGTTGATGCCGCGCTGCTCGAGCTCAGGGTCGCGCCCCGGGATCGCATCCAGCGCGTTTGAGTCCTTCTCGGCTTGTGACATTTCCGGCGAGCCTACTGGGGCGATGCCGGATTCTCTCCGGCGCGCGGACGAACCGGCGGGGGATCAGCCCGAGCTGAGTTGGCGTTCCGCCTCACCTGCATCGGCGAGGAGGGCGCTCGTGAGCCGCACGGTGCTCAGGCGGATCTTGGCTTGCCCGAGCCGTTCCATGAGGCGGATGAGCCACCAGGCGGGATCGATCTCGTGGCGGTGAAGCGCCAGCTTGGCAGAGGTGGGAGCGGCGTGGTGGTTGTTGTGGAGGCCTTCGCCGGCAGCCAGCCAGGCGAGCCACTGGGTGTTGCGGGCGCCGTTGTCGTAGATCTGGCGCCCATAGGTGTGCCCGATGGCGTTCACGGCAGCGTTGAGGGCGAGATAGATCACGGTGTGGAAGCCCGCCGCCATGAGACCCACCTCCCAGCCGAAGGACAGGCAGAGGATGGCGATCCCGATACCGAGCCCGAGGAAGGCGTGGTCGAACAGCACCCGGTCGAGGCGGTCCGGCGGCAGATCCCGCGCATAGCGCATCGTCGGCTCTCCTTCGCGGATCGCCCGCTTGTAGAGGTAGACGTTGCCGAGCTGCACCTGCCAGAAACCCAGCAACACCGGCGAGTGCGGATCCCCGGGCACGTCGGTATAGGCGTGATGCCGTCGATGTACGGCGACCCACTGGCGGGGCCGAATGCCCGTGGTCAGCCACAAGATGATGCGAAACGCCATCTGGGACGTCCGGGAGACCGTCAGCGACCGATGACTGAGCGCACGATGGAGATAGATCGTCGTGCAGAACAAGCCGATCTGACTGACGACGAAGCCGATGAGGAGGGCGAGGAGGACCTTGGGCACGGGCGAGACGCTAGCAAATCCCCCTACCGTCCGGTAGGTAGGCCTAAAGCAGCTGATAGGGTGCACAAAATGCCTGGTTCCGCAGTACGCTCCAACGCGCCCGGATCGACCCGCGAGGCCATCTTGCGGGCTGCAACCGAGTGCTTTGCCGAGCACGGTTATGACGGAACCTCCCTGAACGAGATCGCCGAGGCGGTCGGCATCCGCAGACCGAGCCTCCTGCACCACTTCGGCTCGAAAGATGCGCTCTATCGCGAGGTGCTGCAGGCCACGTTCGCCGACTGGCTCCTTCGTGTCAGCCAAGCGACGGACCTCCCGAGGGACGGGTGGGAGCAGGTGGACCGGGTCCTCACCGCAGGCTTTCGTTTCTTTGCCGAGAGCCCACAGTTCGTGCGCCTCGTCCGGCGTGAGGCGCTCGAGGGCGGCGGTCGTATGGCAGCCGAGTTCAGCGTGGCGATCCGGCCGATGTTGGAGCGGGCCGTGGGTTTCTTCGAGCGTCAGATCGCGGAAGGGCGCTTTCGCCCGCACGACCCCGAACAGCTCGTGTTCACCGGCTATGGCGCCCTGGCGACGTACTTCTCGGACGCACCCTTCCTCGAAGCGCTCCTCGAGCGTGACCCGATGGCGCCGGCCGAGCTGGAACGGCGGCTCGAGCACCTGCGCGCCTTCTTCAAGGCCGCCCTCGAACCGTGAGCCCGATGCAGGTCCCGCCGAACTGCGACCTCACTCTCGGCATGGTCTGTGTCGACAAGGGCGACGCCGGGCGCACGACGTGGGAGATGCTGGCCGACGAGCGGTTCGCGAACCCGGCCGGCGTCATGCAAGGCGGCCTCGTCGGGGCGTTCGCCGACTCGGCCATGGGTGCTTCGGCCGTCACGTTCTCACGGGACCGCTCCGACGGTCGGCGGATCTTCTGCGCCAACGTGGAGATGAAGACGAGCTTTCTCCGGCCGGTGCGCCCCGGCGCGAGGCTGACCTGCCTCGCACAGGTCGTCTCGGGGGGCGACCGGGTCGTGTTCTGTGAGGCCGAAGTACGGGACGACGCTGATCTGCTCGTCGCCAAGGCCAGTTCTACGTACGTGATCACGCCACGCGACTGATAGCTTGACGGCGATGGCAGACTCGAAGCACGCCACCTCTGAGGTGTCGGAATTGATCGACCTCCTGAAGCGCTACGTGCTGCAGGAGACCGTCGGGCCTTTGAAGACGATCGGCCGGAGCCTCGGGCTCGGCGCCGGCGCCGCCGTCATGCTCGGTCTCGGTGGCGTCTTCCTGCTCGTCGGCGTCCTGCGGGTGCTCGAGACGGAGACGGGCACGATGTTCACGGGCGACTGGTCGTGGGCGCCGTACTTCCTCACGATCGTCGCCGGCCTCATCGTGCTCGGGATCGCAGGCTTCGCCTTCTTGCGCCAACCGAAGGCCCAGCCGGCCGTGCAGGTTGTCGACGTGACGCCTCGCCGGCCGGAGGCACGATGAGCGACCGGGTCACGCTGGGTGATCTCGAGTCGAAGCTGCGCGACATCGGCGGCACGGCCACATCGGCTGCAACCCAGGCCAAAGCACCCGTGCTCGGTGGCGCGGCCGTGGCCGCCGTGCTGTTCGCCGCAGCCGTGTACCTCCTCGGGCGCCGGCGCGGCCGCAAGGAAGCCCCGATCCTCGAGATTCGACGCATCTGATCCGGCAGAGCCGGTCTTGACGTGAGACGACTACTCGAGCGCGCCGCCCGCGACCTCGTCCGCCGCGGCATCCGCGACGGGCTTCTCGGTGGCAATGGCATCTGGCTGGCGCTCGGTGCGGTCGCCTGGTTGCTCCGGTGGCTGTCGCGCACGCCCACTCAGCACGTCGTGCGCGAGACCATCAGGGTCGGTGAGACGATCACGATCACGAGCCAGCCCGCTCCACCGTTCGGCCGCAAGGCCCGCAAGCTCGCAAAGACGGAGAAAGAGGCAGCCAAGGCTGCCCGTCGGCAGGTGACCGCAGAACGCAAGCATGCGCCGGAGCTGCGCGCTCCGGCCGAGAGCGGGGAGAGCGAGAAGCGGCGCGACAAGAAGGGCGAGGCGGCAGGCGGCAAAGGCGGCAGGCGCGCGGCAAGAGCGTGAACCCGCCGGACCCCGATCCAGTCCCTGCCGGCGCGGAGAGTCGCGTCGATCCAGGTCGTGCACCTGAAGATCTAGCTGGGGCCGGAGAGGCGCCGGAACGGTTCAAGGAAGGCGACCGTGCGCTCCTCATCGACAGGAAGGGCCGGCGTTACCTCGTGCGGTTGCGATCCGGGCGGACGTTCCAGTCCCACTCGGGCATCGTCTCCCACGACGCCCTGATCGGCGCGCTCGAAGGTACCGAGGTGGCAGCGCATATGAACGACAGCGCCCGCCGATCGAACGCCCGCTACCTCGCCGTCCGCCCGACGCTCGGCGACGTCGTCCTCAACATGCCTCGAGGCGCACAGGTGATCTACCCGAAGGATCTCGGGGCGATCCTGCTGGCGGCGGACATCTTCCCGGGCGCCCGCGTCCTCGAGGCGGGCGTCGGATCCGGTGCGCTGTCGATGACCCTGCTGCGCGCCGGGGCGAGGATCACCGGCTACGAGATCCGGGCGGACTTCGCGGCCACGGCGGAGGCGAACGTCGTGGCGATGCTCGGCAGCGCCGACAACTACGACGTGCAGGAACGGGACGTCTACGAGGGTATCGCCGAGACCCGACTCGACCGGATCGTGCTCGATCTGCCCGAGCCATGGCGAGTCGTGCGCCATGCGGAGGAGGCATTGTGCAGAGGGGGGATCCTGTGCGCATACCTGCCGTCGATCAATCAGACGGCGCAGCTGCGCGAGGCTCTTGCCCACAGCGCCTTCGGTCTTGAGGAGACCTTCGAGGTCCTTCGGCGGACCTGGCACATCGAAGGCCGCTCGGTGCGACCCGATCAGCGGATGGTGGCGCACACCGGCTTCATCACGACCGCTCGGCTGCTCGACGCTGCCGTACGCGACCGGCGGCGATCCGAGGTCACACCCGATGTGGAGGTGTAGGGCGAGTCAGTCGCCGGTGACGATGAAGATGCACTCTCCCGGGCATTCCTCGGCAGCCTCGGTGACGGCATCTTCGAGGTCCGGCGTGACGTCAGCCATCTGACCAGAGCCACCGGGGCTGTTGAGGACGTCACCGCTCTGCTTCACGTAAGCCAGCCCGTCGTCGAGCAGCGTGAAGACTGATGGGCAGATCTCTTCGCAGAGGCCATCGCCCGTGCACAGATCCTGGTCAATCCACACCTTCATGTGAGCCGGTCTCTCTTTCGGGAAGCTGAGGCGCTCAGTGCTGCTGAGTGCCGCCTGCGGAAACTGCATGGGCTTTCGTGCGCTGCCAGTGTACGGGCGGGCGGCGCGCTCGGGCCACCTTGGCCTGCAGAACGGTGTGGGCGACGCCCGGTCGGCCCGGAGAGCCCAGGTCGCTTGCTCAGGTCGCCGACCGGTGTAGGTTCGGGCAGGAGACGGTGGTGATCGGTCGGAGGAGGAGCCACGCCATGGGCGATTCAGGCGACACGACAGAAGATGCACACCTCGCTGAGCTGAGGTACCGGGCGGAGCTCGCTGAGGACGAGATTGCCGAACTGCGCCGGCGGCTCCAGGAAGCCCCACAGCGCGTGCGCTCCCTCGAGGAGCGGCTCCTAGAGGCAAAGGGTCAGCTCAGCCACGCCACCTCGCAGAACGAGAGGCTGACGTTCACTCTGCAACAGGCCAAGGAGCACATCGCAGCACTGCGGGAGGAGGTCGAGAAGCTCACGCAGCCACCAGCGGCCTATGGGACCTACCTCGAGACGAACGAGGACGGGACCGTCGACATCTTCTCGAGCGGCCGCAAGATGCGAGTGTCGCTGCACCCCGAGCTCGACGTCGACGCCCTCCGGAAAGGCCAGGAGGTGGTCCTCAACGAGTCCCTG
>JBEKMC010000162.1:0-5753 GCA_050008715.1 Acidimicrobiales bacterium
CTCGGGTGGAACCGGTACAGCGGCCAGTGGCCACTTTCCACGGCGGCCTTTTGATGCTTCATCGACGTCGACATGTCGATGCCGTGAGCGATGCAGGTGCTGTAGGCGATCACGAGCGACGGCCCCGGCCATGCGGCGGCCTCCAGCAGTGCGCGCACGGTCTGCAAGTCGCCGGCACCGAGCGCCACCTGGGCGACATAGACGTCGCCGTAACCGCGGGCGACGGCTCCGAGGTCCTTCTTCGCCGTCACCTTGCCCGAGGTCGTGAACTTTGCCGTCGCACCGCGAGGTGTCGCCTTGGAGGCCTGGCCGCCGGTGTTCGAGTACACCTCGGTGTCGAGTACGAGCAGGTTCACGTTTCGACCAGACGCAAGCACGTGATCGAGGCCGGAGAACCCGATGTCGTACGCCCACCCGTCGCCGCCCACGATCCAGACGACCTTCTCCACGAGGTTGTCCGCCAGGCCCTTCAGGCGCACGGCTTTCGGCAGGCAGGCGACTGCGGGTTGGTCGAGGACGTCGACGAGGCGGGCGACTCGGGCCCTCTGGGCCGCAACGACGGCTTCGTCGGTGGCATCGCCCGAGCTTGGCTCGAGCAGCCCGTCGGCCAGCTGCTCGCCGATGATGGGCCGAAGCTCGGCCACGAGCTGTCGCGCCTCGGCTTGCAGCCGCTCGACTCCGAGCCGGAGACCGAGACCGAACTCTGCGTTGTCCTCGAACAGCGAGTTCGCCCAAGCGGGGCCACGGCCATTGTCGTCCTTCGCCCACGGAGTCGTGGGAAGGTTGCCGCCGAAGATCGACGAGCACCCTGTGGCGTTGGCGACGAGCATGCGATCGCCGAACAGCTGCGAGAGCAGCTTCAAGTAGGGCGTCTCACCGCAGCCCGCGCACGCACCGGAGAACTCGAACAGCGGCTGCAGGACCGACACGCCCTTCACCGTGTCATGGCGAACGAGCTCACGGTCGATCTCGGGCAGCGAGACGAAGAAGTCCCAGCGGGGCCGCTCGGCGGGGCGCCGAGGGTCGGCCGGTGCGAGGTCGAGCGACTTGTGCCCGACCTCGGTCTTGCTGAGTGCCGGGCAGACGTCGACACACAGGCCGCATCCCGTGCAGTCGTCCGGTGCAACCTGCACGCTCAGGAGATGCCCGGGCAGGTCGTGCGACCGGAACGGCTTGGAGAGGAAGCCCTCCGGCGCGCCAACGAGTGCTTCCGGGGTATAGATCTTGAGGCGGATGGCGCTGTGGGGACAGACGATGGCGCACTTCCCGCAGTCGATGCAGATCGTCGGATCCCACACCGGCAGCTCTTGGGCGATAGCCCGCCGCTCGAACCTGGCCGTTCCGGTGGGATAGGTGCCATCGACCGGCATGGCGCTCACCGGCAGCAGGTCACCCTCGCCGGCGAGCAGGCGTGCCGTCACGCTGCGGACGAACTCCGGCGCCTCGGCGCCGATCGGCGGCATCCGGTGGACAGGCGACGTCGCCTTCAGCGGGACGTCGACCTTGGCGAGGCTGGTGAGGGCTCGGTCCACCGCTGCGAAGTTCCTGTCGACCATCGCCTTGCCACGGCGGCCGTAGGCCTTCTCGATCGTCCGCTTGATGAGCGGTATGGCCTCATCTGCGGGCAGGAAGCCCGAGAGGGAGAAGAAGCACGGCTGCATCACGGTGTTGACCCGGCCACCGAGCCCGACGTCGCGGGCGACCCCGTAGGCGTCGATGGAATAGAAATTCAGCCGCTTGTCGATGATCTGTTGCTGGACCTCGAACGGCAGGTGATCCCAGACCTCGTCCGCCGGGTAGGGGGCGTTCAACAGGAACGTGGCGCCGGGGCGGGCGATGTCGAGCACCTTCATCTTCTCGAGCAACCCGAAGTGATGGCAGGCGACGAAGTCCGCCTCTTCGATGAGATAGGTCGAGCGGATCTGACCGCTGTCGAAGCGCAGATGTGACGTCGTCACCGATCCCGCCTTGCGCGAGTCGTACACGAAGTACGCCTGGACGTTGTTGGCGGTGTTCTCCCCGACGATCTTGGCCGAGGCCTTCGCCGCTCCCACCGTGCCGTCCGAGCCGAGGCCGTAGAACACGGCCTGCAACGCGCTGGCGGGAACCCGGAAGGCGGTGTCGGGCGCAACCGAGAGATGGGTGACGTCGTCGTCGATGCCGACGGTGACGTGCGGCCGGTGGGAGGAGTGCTTCAACTCGTCGAAGACGCCTTTGACCATGGCGGGCGTGAACTCTTTGCTCGACAAACCGTAGCGGGCGCCGATGATCACGCTCGGTTGGGTATGCCCCGCCTCCGCCAGGCAGTTCCTCACGTCCAGATAGAGCGGCTCGCCAGTGGCGCCCGGCTCCTTCGTGCGGTCGAGTACGGCGACGGCCTGGGCGCTTCGTGGCAGGGCGGCGACAAATGCCGCCGAGGGGAAGGGACGGAAGAGCCGAACAGTCACGACCCCGACCTTCTCCCCGTGGCGCACGAGCTCCTTCACGGTCTCGGTGACGGCCCCGGAGCCCGAACCCATGATGACGATGACGCGCTCGGCTTCGTCGTCGCCTGCGTAGTCGACCACGTGGTAACGCCGGCCGGTCCGGTCCGCCAGCTCGTCCATGACAGTTTCCACGATCCCGGGCAGGGCGTCGTAGAAGCCGTTGGCGGCTTCGCGTGACTGGAAGAACACGTCGGGGTTCTGCGCCGAGCCGCGAAGCACCGGGTGGTCCGGTGTCAGCCGGCGTGCGCGATGGGCGAGCACGTCGGCCTCGCGGACGATCGCCCGCAGGTCGTCGTCTTGCAACAGCTGGATCTTGTTCACCTCATGGGACGTGCGGTAGCCGTCGAAGAAGTGCAGGAACGGCACGCGGCCCCGCAACGTGGCGGCGTGCGCCACGAGGGCGAAATCGTGAGCCTCTTGGACCGAGGAAGCCGACAGCATGGCCCAGCCGGTCGTCCGCGCCGCCATGACGTCGCTGTGGTCACCGAAGATCGACAGGGCGTGGGTGGCGACGGCGCGGGCTGCGACGTGGATGACTGCCGGCGTGAGCTCTCCGGCGATCTTGAAGAGGTTCGGGATCATCAAGAGGAGGCCCTGGGAGGCCGTGAACGTCGTAGCCAGGGTGCCGGACTGCAGCATCCCGTGCAACGCCCCGGCCGCCCCGGCCTCCGACTGCATCTCGATGACGTCGGGGACGATGCCCCACAGGTTGCGGCGCCCAGCAACGGACCAGGCGTCCGCCAGCTCACCCATCGGTGTCGCCGGCGTGATCGGGTAGATGGCGATCGCCTCGCTCAAGGCGTGCGCGACGCGGGCGACGGCTTCGTTGCCGTCGATGCACGCGGTAGCGGCCGCCTCGTGAGAGCTGTCGTCACCGGCCCTCTCCTCGGGGTCCGCTTCCATTTCTGCTGCTACGTCGAGCACGTCGTGAGCCTCCTTGGCATCTCAGATGACTGCCTCGTCGATCATGGCGTCGGCGACCTTGACGAAGCCGGCGATGTTCGCACCGACGACGTAGTCGTCGGGCTTTCCGTACCGCTCTGCCGCCTCGCGGGCGCTGCGGTGGATGGCTGACATGATCGAACGGAGACGGTCGTCCACCTGCTGGCGGCTCCACTGGAGGTGCAGGCTGTCCTGGGACATCTCGAGCCCCGAGACAGTGACACCGCCGGCGTTGGCCGCTTTGCCCGGCCCGAAGAGCACTCCCGCAGTGCGGAACTGCTCGATGGCGTCAGCGTTGGTCGGCATGTTGGCACCCTCGGCGACGGCGAGCACGCCGCTGCCGACGAGATTCGCGGCATCCTTGCCGTTGATCTCGTTCTGTGTCGCCGACGGGAAGGCGCACTGGGCCGGGATGGCCCAGAGCGGATTGGCGTCGCCGCCCGCTGCGGCCGTGAAGGTCGCTCTCGGGTACTGCTCGACGTACTCCGCCATCCGGCCGCGCCGGACGTTCTTCAGATCCATGACCCATTCGAGCTTGCCCTCGTCGATGCCGTCCGGGTCGTACACGACGCCACCGGAGTCAGAGAGCGTCAACGGCTTCGCGCCGAGGGCGATGAGCTTCTCCGTCGTGTACTGGGCGACGTTGCCGCTGCCGGAGACGAGGCAGGTCTTGCCTTCGAGGCTCTCGGACCGGGTGGCGAGCATCTCCTCGGCGAAGTAGACGGCTCCGTAGCCGGTGGCCTCCGGGCGCACGAGGGAACCGCCCCAGCCATACCCCTTGCCGGTCAGGGTCCCGCTGAACTCGTTGGAAATCCGCTTGTACTGGCCGAAGAGGTAACCGATCTCGCGGGTGCCGACACCGATGTCTCCGGCGGGCACATCGGTGAACTGCCCGATGTGCCGGTAGAGCTCCGTCATGAAGGATTGGCAGAAGCGTCGTACCTCGGCGTCGCTGCGGCCTTTCGGGTCGAAGTCGGAGCCACCCTTGGCCCCTCCCATGGGCAGGGTCGTCAAGGCGTTCTTGAGCACCTGTTCGAAGGCGAGGAACTTGAGAAGGCCGATGTAAACCGTCGGGTGGAAGCGGAGGCCGCCCTTGTACGGTCCGATGGCACTGTTCATCTGGACCCGGAAACCCCGGTTGATGTGGATCTCACCCTGGTCGTCGACCCAGGGCACGCGAAAGATGATGGCTCGCTCCGGCTCGGCCATCCGCTCGAGGATCTTCGCGTGCTCGTATTGCGGCCGCTCGGCCAACACCGGAACCAGGGATGTGTACACCTCGGTGACCGCCTGCAGGAACTCCGGTTCGCGCGGGTTCTTGCGATCCACTTCGTTGAGCACTCTTTCGACGTAGCTCATAGTGGCCTGACTCCCTTCATCGTCGTGGTCCTTGCTGCGACCTGTCGACCCGTTGGCAGCGCTCGATCACCTCGTCCGGCGGTGAGGGCAGACGCCGACCTCCGGCGCATGATGCGCGACTGAAGGCGGGTCATGAGCCCATGATGGGGCCGCGCCGGCGGACGGGCTAGGGCCGAAAGTCACGGTGTAAGTCCTGATGGCGCCTGGTCGTCGCCGGCATACCTGACGGCGGCGGGCATGATAAGCCTGTGCCTGCCGCTGCGTCGCCGCTACCCGCCGGACGGCGGCAACCCGTCGTCACGAGGTGACCTCATGTCTCTTGCCAGCAACAGCTTCGCCAGGGCCGTCGGCCCGTGACGCCCGGCACTCCGGCTCCGAATCGCCCGCTCGGCGTGCCAACGCTGGAGGACCTGGGCGATGTCGAAGGCCGCTCGGTGCTTGTTCGCGGAGACCTCGACATCCGCAACGACGACGCCGAGTCCGTCGCCCACAGCCGGCGACTCTCGGTTCTCGTGCCGACGCTGCAGTGGCTGACCGAACGAGGCGCACGAGTGACGGTCTGCGGTCATCAGGGAGACTTCGGCGCTCCGGCGGACAAGCCGTCCTTCGACCGGATCCGCCAGGCGATCGAGGAAGCCTGTCCGGGTGTGACCGTCCTGCCCAACCTGGCCGGGGAGGCAGAGCAGTCGGGGGACCGCGAGCTCGTTGCGGACCTCGTGAAGGACCAGGATCTCTATGTCAACGAAGCATTTCAGTGGTGTTGGCTGCCACTCGCGTCCATCGACGGGCCGCCCGAGGTGCTGCCGTCTGCGGCTGGGTTACGGCTCGCCGGCGATGTCGAGCTGCTCGAGCCCTTCCTCCACGACCCCCCGCGGCCCTTTGTCGTCGTCTTTGGGAGCGACCAGTCGCTCTCACGCCTTCCCGGGCTTCGAGGCCTGATCCTTCGCGCCGACGCCGTCCTCGTCG
>JBEKMC010000163.1:0-5699 GCA_050008715.1 Acidimicrobiales bacterium
CGAGGCCGAAGGAGACGAGCGTCTGCCAGGACCCCCAGCCGACAGTCGTGGTGCGGACGACCCCATATACAAGTGTTGACAGACCCAATGTCACGAGCACGGCACCCGGAACGTCGAGGGGCTGCCGTTCTCCTTGCGCCCGGCTCTCCTGCAGGAAGACGCGGCCGGCGACGAAGGCCACGATCCCGATCGGGATGTTGATGAACAGGATCCACCGCCACGACAGCTCCTCGGTGAGTATTCCGCCGAGCAGAGCGCCGGTGGCACCGCCGGCGCCGGCGACCGCGCTCCAGATGCCCATCGCCCGCGCCCGCGCTTTCGGTTCCCTGAACGTCGTCGTGAGGATGGTGAGGCTGGTGGGGGAGAGGATGGCACCGCCGAGACCTTGCACGGCACGGGCGCCGATGAGCATTGCCTGATCCTGCGCAAAGCCGCCGAGGAGGCTGGCGAGGCTGAACACGGTGAGGCCGAGCAGGAACACCCGCCGCCTCCCGAACAGATCGGCGATGCGTCCCCCGAGCAGGAGGAAGCCGGCGAACGTCAAGGTGTAGGCGTTCAGCACCCACTGCAGCTCCGCCTGCGAGAAACCCAAGCTGCTCTTGATCGACGGCAGCGCCACGTTCACGATCGAGACGTCGAGCAGCACCATGAACTGGGCGACACAGGCGAGCGTGAGGATGATCCAGTCGGGGGTGTTGTGCCCTGCCGCCGGTGTCGTCAGCTCCGAACCCGAGTCAGCCCGCATAGACGTAGCGAACGCGGCTGAGCCCCCTCGCATTCCCTCGGCATGCCGCGCTGTTCGCGCCGAGTGGCCTCGGGCAGGATGGAAGGATGGGCCAGCGACCGATTCGCGCCGTCGTTGCACTCGTCGTCTCAGGCCTGCTCGCAGCGTGCTCCTCATCCACCGGCGCCAGCAGCACGTCCACCACGTCGAGCACGTCGAGCACGTCGAGCACGCTGCCGGCGGGCGCGGTCTCGATCGTGAAGGCGCCGGTGCTGGTCGCCCACACCACCGACGGCGTCGTCGGCTACCGAGTCGTCGGCGCTGGGCCGCCGCTCGTGCTGATCATGGGGTACTCGGGGTCGATGGACGCCTGGCAGCCGAGCTTCGTCGACGTGCTGGCGCGAGCGCATCGAGTGGTCATCTTCGACAACGCCGGCATCGGCCGCACGACCGCACTGCCGGCGCCGCTCACGATCTCGGAGATGGCGGACCAGACGGCCGCCCTCATCGAAGCGCTGCACCTCGGGCGCCCCGATGTGCTCGGGTGGTCGATGGGCGGCATGATCGCCCAAGCCCTCGCCGTGCTGCATCCAGCACTCGTGCGACGCCTCGTGCTCTGCGCCACGCTTCCCGGCAACGGCAAAGCGACCGCACCCTCCGCCGCTGCCGCGCGGTCCCTCACCCACCCGTCGGGCAACGCCATCCTTGGGTCGCTGTTCCCGGGCAACCAGCACGCCGCCGAGAGGGCTTACGTCGACGGGATCATCGAATACCCGCACTTCTACCTGCCTGACGCCGCCGTCGACACGCTGCAGCTGGCAACCCTGGGCCCGTGGCTGGGCGGGAAGACGGCGGCAGGGCGACTGATCGCGGCTATCTCGGCACCAACCCTCGTCGCTGACGGGCTCGACGACTTCCTCGTGCCCGCTGCCAACGACACCGAGCTGCACGCCGTGATCCATGGGTCACAGCTGCGCCTCTACCCCGACGCAGGTCACGCCTTCTTGTTCCAGGACGAGCGACAGTTCGTGCCGGCCCTGGAGAGGTTCCTCGGGAACTGACGCCTTAGGGCGTGCTACCGGTCGGGATCGTGGACGGCGTCGCCGGAGGCGTGAACTCGCTGCTCGGGACGCTCGTGGAGAAGCTTTGCAGCGTCACGAGCACGTTGCCGGTGGGCGTCGTCGCCTTTTCCTCCGCGAGGACTCCGTTCGAGGTCACACACACCGTCGAGGTGCCACTCGTCGTCTTGTTGGGAAACGTCAGGCATGTCACCGGCTGCCCGGCAAAGGTGCTCGACGACTCGGTGGCGCCGGCCTCGGCGGCATCGGCCTTGAGGAGGTCGAGGGCTGCTGACGAACCGTAGATGCTGGCGACGGCAGTCACCGATGCGCCGAGCGTGGCAGCTTCGGCCCCGCTGAAGCACTGCCAGGAGGCCGTCGTCTTGGTGCAGAGGTAGACGGCGCTGCCGGCTTTGATCTCCTCGAACGCGCCGGTCGACTCCACGAAACCGACGAGCGAGCTCGACCCGTCATGGGCGAGCGTGAACGTGCCCTTCGTGCTCTTGCCCGACGTGGTCGACTGCACGGCGTAGGTGGCGAGGAACGTCGCCGTCTGGCCGGACGCCAGCTTCGACTCGAGCTCGGAGAGCGATGCCGAGCCGCTCGCGCCCGTCGTGCTCGTCGTGCTGCCGCCTCCAGGGGCCGACGTCGTCGCCGTGGTCGAACCGGAAGCCGGTGTCGTCGTGGTCGTCGAGGACGACGAAGAGGAGCTGCAGGCTGTGGCCCCGAGGACGATCGCCGCCAAGGCAACGGCACCGCCCAACCGTCTTGGGCCGCCGCGCCGGAACGCCCGGAACATCAAAGTGGTCGTCATCAGGGGTACCTCCTCGGCGAGCGCTCGTGCCGCCTCGAGAACTGTCAAGTGAGGGGCCATTGTCGCACGCGCGGCGCGCCGTCTTGCGCATAGTGGCAAGCGGGGGTTGCGCGGTCACCGCTCGTAGACGACGAACGACGTGCGACGCCCGACGACGTCGTAGAGAGAACGAGCCGGGCTGTTGTACTCCTGGGTGTGCCAGTACGTATGCGTCGCTCCCCGCCGGTCTGCCTCGGCATAGACCGCCTCGATCAGCTGGCGGGCACTCCCGGTCCCGCGCAGCTCGGGATCGACGAACAGATCCTCGAGGTAGCAGTAGCAGCTATCCGTCCAGGTGGACGCGTGAAAGACGAGGTGTGCGAAGCCGGCGACCTTGGCGTCGTCGCCGACCGCCACGAGCCCGACCAACCCGTCGCGATCGTCACAGAGCCGGCCGAACGTGTCCGCCGTGACGTCCTCGGGTACCTCCGATCGATAGAAGTGCAGGTAGCCGTCCCACAACTCCCGCCAGCGATCGTGGTCGGCCTCTTCGAGGTGCCGGATCATCTCAGCCTCCTACGTGCGGCCCAGTCGGTGCACAACGCCAGTCTGGCGCGCGGCGGGACGCTACCGTCGACGCAATGACCAGCACCGCTGACAGGACCGAAGTGGCACCGCCGGTGCCGGCCCGAGTACTCGTTGTCTCCGCCCACCCGGACGACGTCGACTTCGGCTCCGCCGGCACCGTCGCCACCTGGACGGCTGCGGGCACCGAAGTGGCCTACTGCATCGTGACTGACGGAGCCGCCGGTGCGGCCGACGCCGAAATCGTCCTGTCCGAGCTGCCCGAGCGCCGTCAAGCCGAGCAGCGCAAAGCGGCGGCGGAGGTAGGTGTCAGCGACGTGACCTTTCTCGGCTACGCCGACGGTCGCCTGGAAGTCACCTACGAGCTGCGGCGCGACCTGAGCCGGGTGATCCGCCAGGTGCGGCCCGACGTCGTGCTCTGCCAGTCGCCCGAGCGCAACTGGGAGCGGATCCGGGCGAGCCATCCGGACCACCTCGCTGCCGGCGAGGCCACCTTGCAAGCGGTCTACCCGGATGCCCGCAACCCGTACGCCCACCCGGAGCTGCTCGCCGCCGGCTACGAGCCGCACGAGGTCGGCGAGGTCTGGCTCATGGCCTCGCCGAGGGCCGACCGCTTCGTCGACATCACGAGCCACATCGAGCGCAAACTTGCTGCACTGCGCTGCCACGAGAGCCAGGTGGGCAACCCCGACGAGCTGGAGCGATTCGTGCGTGGCTGGACTGCCGCCACCGCCGAGCGCGCCGGCTTGGGCCCCGGCCGCCATGCCGAAGCCTTCCAAGTCGTCGATACGCACTGACGCGATAGAAACCATGCGAAAATAGGGACATGGCCAACATCATCGGGTTTCCCAATCCAGTCAACGAGACCTCGGCCAGGGTCGTCGCCGGAGGCGTCGTCGCCATGAGCGCCGCCACGATCGTGCTCGATCAGCCGTGGATCCTCGTGCCGATCACCTACGGTTTCGCCGCCCGAGTCCTGACCGGGCCGAAGCTGAGCCCGCTCGGTCAGCTGGCGACGAAAGTGGTGACGCCTCGGCTCAACGTGGAACACCGGTTCGTCCCGGGACCGCCGAAGCGGCTCGCCCAAGGTGTCGGCCTCGCCGTGTCGGGTGCGGCACTGGCGCTGGCGGCCACCGGCCGTACACGCACCGCCTACCGCGTGCTCACACTCCTCATCGGAGCGGCCGGCCTCGAGGCGTTCTTCGGGTTCTGCATCGCCTGCCGGGCGTTCCCCTTGCTCATGAAGGCCGGCCTCATCCCCGAGGACGTCTGCAAGGAGTGTCTCGACATCTGGAACCGCGCCGAGCGCGACGACGCCGATACCGAGTCCGACGTGGCGTGATGCGCTGTGCGATACAGCCGCGGTACACTTTGGACTCCGCCTGAGCGAAAGGAGGTCCTTGGAAATGACTGTTGACTGCCACTTGTCGTTTCATGCTGACCGAACGCTCGGGTGCCCCTCTACCTGACCGGACCTCGCTCCGCTCTGCATCGCCTCGCGATGCCGGCTGATTCAGGTGGTCCGTGACGACGGCGCCTGGGCTCCCATCTTTCCGAGGAGCCGATCAACCGTGATCGAACCACCAGCTGTACCTGCCGGCACTGCGCCGGCAGAGCCGTCCCAGATGTCCACGTCGTCGCTCGCCGAGCTCGGCTGGGACGACGGCTTCGAGGTCTTGTACCAGGCAGAGCTCGACCGTCTGGCGCCGCAGTCGGCCGAACAGGCGTCCGGAGCCCGGGTCGTGCGCCGCGATCGGACGAGCTGCACGGTCGCCACCGGCGCCGGCACGCGCCAGCTCGGGGTCGCCCATTATTTGCTCACCGATCCCCTCCAAGCGCCCACGACCGGGGACTTCGTCGTCGTCGTCGGCGACGAAGTGGTCGCCGTGCTCGAGCGCCGGACGGCCATGATGCGGGCGGCCTTCCGCGATCTGTCGGCTCAGGTGCTGGCGGCGAACGTCGACACCGTGTTGGCCGTCTCGTCGCTCGCCAACCCATGGCGAGCGCGGCGCGTGGAGCGATTGCTCGTCATCGCCTGGCAGACCGGCGCCGTACCGATCCTCGTGCTGACGAAGGCGGACTGCTGCGAGGACGCGAGCGAGGTCTACGAGGCGGCGGTCGCCGTCGCCCCAGGATGCGCCGTCCATGTGGTGAGCGCCATCACAGGTGAGGGCATGGACGGGCTCGCCGCCGAGCTGGCGCCAGGGACGACCTCAGTCATGATCGGCACGTCCGGGGCCGGCAAGTCCACTCTGGCGAACGCGCTCAGCGACGGCGAGGCGGCACTCGCCACCGCCGAGATCCGCGACGACGGCAAAGGACGCCACACGACGGTCACTCGCGAGCTCGTGTTCCTTCGAAATGGCGCCCTCATGATCGACACGCCCGGACTGCGCGCCATCGGCCTGTGGGACGCCGAAGATGCCCTCGCGGACGCCTTCAGCGACGTCGAGGAGCTCGCCCTCGGATGTCGCTTCAACGACTGCGCTCACGACCGCGAGCCCGGTTGCGCCGTAAAGGAAGCCATCGAGGACGGGCG
>JBEKMC010000164.1:0-5625 GCA_050008715.1 Acidimicrobiales bacterium
GAGCACGATCGCCGGCTCGAGCGGGCTGACCCAGCGCTCGGGTGCAGACGTCGCCATGCGGCGGCTGCTGCGCGTGCCGGACGTGCGTCCCACCCGGAAGTCCAACGAAGCAGCCCAGCGTCTGTTCAGCACGTCGATCCTGCTCTCAGCGACGCGCTGTCTCCTCGGCTACGTCGTCATACCAGTGGCGCTGCCTGTTCTCGGGGCAGCCCGTAGCTTCACGGCGATCATCTTCATTCCGCTCGGGCTCCTGGCGCTGGTGTTCGATGTGCTGGGGATACGGCGCTTCTTCGTTGCCGACCACCGGTGGCGCTGGCCCATCACAGGTCTGTACCTCGCCGTCATGGTCCTCGTCATCATCCTCCTCGTCCGAGACTTCGCCCACGTCCTCTGAGTAGGCGAGTCGCCGGCGGCGCCGTCCGGTCCTCCCCGGGCCCGAGCGGCATCGCCCAGCTACGCCAACCCCGGATCGGCTCCCATCCCCGGCTCGAAACCCAGCCCCGGCTCGACAGCCAGCCCCGGCTCGACAGCCATCCCCGAGTCGGTGTCGACCGCGACGATCCCGAGGACATCGACGGACCCATCAGGCTCGACCTCGACGATGACGGCCACCGGATCGGGCTCGGGCCGCCCGTAGAACGCCATATGGACGATGCCCGCGAGCGCTCCGCCGACGAGGGGGGCGAGGATGAACAGCCATACCTGCTTCAGGGCAGTGCCGCCGATGACGAGAGCAGGGCCGAGGGCGCGGGCGGGGTTGACCGACGTCCCGGTGAGCGGGATGCCGATCAGGTGGACGACCGTAAGGGTCAGCCCGATGACGAGCCCGGCTGTCGAGGCGTTGCCGATGGCGCTCTTGTGCGTGACGGCGAGGATGACGAACACGAACAAGGCGGTGAGGACGACTTCGGCGATGAAGGCTCCGCCGGCGCTGATGTGGAGCTCACTGGCGCTCCCCCAGCCATCGGTGCCAAGGCCGACGCGCGACCTCGAGTAGAGCGGTGATGCGGCGAACGTGCCCCACAGGCCGACGGCACCCACGATCCCGCCGACGAACTGGGCGATCCAGTAGCTGACGGCTCCTTCGAGCGAGATGCCTCCGGACAGCCACACGCCCATGGTCACCGCCGGGTTGACGTGGCAGCCGGAGATGGGGCCGAGCGAGTAGGCGAGTGCCATGAGCGTGAGCCCGAAGGCGAGCGCCGTGGCCACGACGCCGGCGGCAAAGCTCGCTCCGGTGGCGTCGAAACCGAATGACAGCGTCGCCACACCGACGGCGAAATAGACGAGGAGGGCGGTGCCGAGCACCTCAGCTGCAACCTTCTTGGCCATCGACGGCTCCTCTCTGTCGGCAACTCCTGACACGTTAAGCCTCGCCTGCATCGGAGTCCATGACCGCCGTGAGGACGGCTGACCGCGCCGCCAGGTGTCGATAGAACGGTCCTGTGGAACTCCGAATCTTCACCGAACCCCAGCAGGGCGCCTCCTACGAGCAGCTCCTCGCGGTCGCTCGCACGGCGGAGGAGTGTGGCTATGGCGCCTTCTTCCGTTCTGACCACTACCTGAAGATGGGCTCGGTCTCGGGAGACCCTGGGCCGTCCGATGCATGGATCACCCTCGCCGGTCTCGCGCGGGACACCGAGCGCATCCGCCTCGGCACGTTGCTCACGGCCGCGACGTTCCGCCTGCCCGGTCCCCTCGCCATCTCCGTGGCCGTGGTCGACTCCATGAGCGGCGGGCGCGTCGAGCTGGGCCTCGGTGCCGGGTGGTTCGAGGAGGAGCACGCCGCCTACGGCATCCCGTTCCCGGGTGTCGGCGGGCGGTTCGAGCGCCTCGAGGAGCAGCTCGAGATCATCACGGGCCTCTGGGGCACGCCGTTGGGCGAGACGTTCGACTTCGCCGGTCGCCACTACCAGTTGTCCTCCAGCCCTGCGCTCCCCAAACCGGTTCAATCGCCTCGACCTCCGATCATCGTCGGTGGCCATGGCCGTCTCCGGACGCCCCGTCTGGCGGCACGTTTCGCTGACGAATTCAACGTGCCATTCGCCCCCCTCGATGTAGTCGAGCGCCAATTCGGCTTGGTCGACGCGGCGTGCGAGAGCGCCGGGAGGGATCCTGGCTCAGTGGTGCATTCGGCTGCTCTCGTGCTGTGTTGTGGCGCCGACGAGGCCGAGATCCAACGCCGGGCGGCGCGGATCGGTCGCTCGGCGGACGAGCTTCGATCTGCCGGCCTTGCCGGCAGTCCGACGGAGGTGGCCGAGAAGCTGGCGAGTTATCGGTCTGCAGGCGCCGTTCGCGTGTACCTGCAGGTACTCGACCTCGAGGACCTCGAGCATCTCCGACTGGTGGCGAGCGAGGTCGCCCCGCTCGTGTCTGCGCTGTAAGGGACTGCGAGCTTGAAAGACTGCTGAGCGTTGCGCCACGCCGCCCGCCCTGAGGCCTCGGCTCGGACCTCGTCCGCCCTCGATCAGACGGACTCGTCGGCCTCTTCGGCGAGTCGTTCGGGATCGTCGAGGAGGACTCCGACCTCGATGGCTTCGACGAGGTCGAGCGGCAGCTGGTCCTCTTCTTGCTCGTCGTCGAAGTCGACCTCGCTGTCGAGCGACACGTAGTCGGCGGCGTCGTGGGGTACGAACGGATCCGGCCGCTCGACTGCTGGCAGGTCGTCGTACACATCGCTCACGACCTCCATCCTGCCACGACTCAAGCGATTGGCTTCATTTCGGCGCACGCCGTGAAGGTTTTCGGGTGCCGAACTACACCGATGTGAGTAAGTTGGGCTGATGGGTCGGAGTTTCTTGCGGGCGGACGGGCCGGCCCACTGTCGCAGTCGGCGGGTCGTTCTCGTGTGCTGCGCCTACTGCGGGAGGCCCACGGCACGCTTTCATGTCAGCTGGGCCGGTGCGTTCGATCCGAGGGTGAAGCCCGGCGAAGATCGTGTGGAGCGCGTCTGGGAGGAGACCGGCCGGCCCCCGCGACGCCCGAACTACCGGCTTTGGTGTGCCCGTAACACCTGCCGGACCACCTACGTGCTCCAGCGAGACGAGCTGGAGCCGGTCGTCGTGCGGGCGGCGATCATCGGCGATCGCCGGGTCATCCTCCCGAAGGACGCTCGGGTCGGCAGCAACGTCCCGAGAGTCTTCAAAGCAGCTGCGCTGTAGGACGGTGGTCGACCGGGCCGCCTAAGGCGACGCGCCAGGCACCTGCACCGAGGACCACACGGCCGCCCCTCGCTGCAGCGTCGGTGGGCGGTTCAGCACCTCAGAGATGAAGCGCACGGCGCAGGCGGGGTTGACCGACCCCGTCTCCGGAATGATCACGGTGCGAACCTGCAACTTCGCGAGCTCCTTTCGTGCCCGTTGCACCAGCCCGTGTGGGGGTTTGGCCAGCGTGGGGTTGACCGTGCACACGTTGAAAGCCACCGCCAGGGCGCCTTGGAGGTTGGTGCCCACGGCTGCCTCGCCCGCGGTCAACCGGTACGGGAAGTCATCGACGGCCTGCCAGACCATCGGCAGGACGTATTTGCCACTGGCGAGTGGATACGTCAGCAATGCGCTCCCCGGACTGCCCGTTCCCACGGTCGGAGGTACGAGCGCCGGAGGGGTCGCGTAGGCGGAGATGTCGGTGTACGGCCAGCCGGGGACGAGCGACACGAGACCGATCACCGTGAGCGCCGCCATGAGCGGCAGCGGCCCGAAGCGCGCCAGGCCGCGGTTGCTGTCGCGCCGATGGGCGGCGGGGGCCGGCGGTCGGGCGTCGCGGGCCCGATCGAGGATGAGGGCCACGGCACTCGCCACGAACAGCCACATGAAGAGGGAATAGCGCGACGCCACCTCGGCCTGCAGGAAGGGCAGCTTCGTGAAGACGAGGAATGGCAACGGGATCGCCGTCAGGTGACCCCAGACGTGGAGATGCGATCCGAGAGAGAGCAGCAATGCCACGACTGCCATCAGGATGGCGAACAGGAGGAGGCGGTCCCGTCGAAACCTCAGCCCGCCCGCGAGGAGGAGCAGGATGACCGGGATCCCGACGTAGGAGCCGTTCTCGGCCGGATCGGGCTGGGGCCCGGTCGTCGGGGTGACGCCGACAAAGGAGTTGCCGGTGTGCGCCAGGCCGAACGAGAAGTACTGGTTCTGAGTCGGTATCACGAGGCTGGCGGGGTCTGCCGACAAGCCGGCGAGGACTGCCACACTGTGGCTCGCATTCGTCAGGTGATCTGGCCCTGTCCTGCTCGTGACGGCGAACCAGAGTGCGACGGGGGCGAGTACGACGCACGCGAGCAGGATGGCCTTGGCGGCGTACCGGAAATGCCGTGAGACGAGCTGGGGACGGGCGATGCAGAGCACCACGACCCCGATGCCCGCCAGGGTGAGCGTGTCGACGAGAAGTTCCGCCGACCAGCCGAGCTGGACGACCATGACGATGCCGAGGATGAATCCCATCCACCACCACCGTCGTCGCTGACGCACGAGGATCTCGTCGAGCAACGCCAGTACGAGCGGCGGGACAGCCGCGAGGATCAGGAAGAGATGGCCGTCGCCTTCACCGATCATGAACGGGCAGAACCCGTAGAGCAGACCTCCCACGAAGGCAGCCAGGTCCCAGGTCACAAAACGCCGGAGCATGAAGAACGCCGCCGACGCCGAGCCCGCGAAGCCGAGGGAGAACAGCACGTTGTAGGTCGCGATGGGGCCGAACAACCAGGTGATTGGCGCGCCGAGCACTCCGGCGAGCGGCATGGACGTGTTGTCGGCGAGGTCGACGCCGAAGGGGTAGTCGATCCAATTCGTGCGCAGAGGATTCTGCAGATGAGCGACGGCGTGCGCAGCCCAGGCAAGAAACCACACCTCCTGGCCTGGGTCCCCACAGCTGCCGTTGCCGCACGCCATGGTGTGGCTGAGACCACCGGTCAACGACGGGAGGTTCGACAGCACGCCGAGACCGACGTAGATCGCAACGACAACGATCACCCGCAGGCGCCGACGATGTGCGCCGCCTGCCAACGGGGCATCGGGCTGAGAGGGTGACTGGGCCTCCGGCTCGTCATGGCTATTCGCCGGGTCACGCTCGACGGGAGGCGTGATCGGAATTGCCATGGCTGCCGAGTCTTTCACGGCGGCGGACCGCTCCGACCAGACCCTCAGGATGCCGCCGGCGCCAGATTCTCGAGGTTCGTGAACCACGACCCTGGGGGCCCGCAGTTGATCCCGCCCCCATTCCCGTAGCCGAACTCCGAGTATTCGGCCGTCATGTCCGGACTGCCGCGCCCTCCGGGGCCGCTTGGTATCGGGCAGACGACCTTCGTTCCCGGCTTGGCGATCGTCACCGTCATGCGAATCCATTCCACGGTATCCAACGTGCAGTACTGCATGCACCCTTCACCCGTGTTCTGCTTGTTCAGCGCCGCCACCGAGACGAGCTTGAAATGGGCGTCTTCTTGTACTTGGCGTTGCCCCCGCTGATGGTCTCCGAACCGAGCGGCTCTGAGGCGGCATGGGGGCCGATCGACAGGTGTTGCCAGGGGTTGGAGGAGCCATAGTTCAGCGGTCTGGACGACTGGCCCAAGCCGACGTCGTTCGGATTTGATTGGTTGAGGTGAATTCTTATGTGTAGTTAGGTGGTTTT
>JBEKMC010000165.1:0-5580 GCA_050008715.1 Acidimicrobiales bacterium
AGCCGTGGCGTTCTGTATCCCCATGGCGAGGGCGAGCGAGACGATCAGGGCGTAGCGATCCGCCGAAGAGACGGGAGACGTGCCGGTCGCGGCGACGATCACCGAAACCGTGAGGAAGACCCCCTGGATGCTGGCCGCCACCGTGAGATGCCGACCGCGGTGATGTGCCAGCCGGGAGGAGATCCTCCCTCCGGCGGCCGCACCGAGACCGAACGCCAAGATCGCCGCCACAGACGCCGTGATGGAAAAGCCGGGCGCCCCGACCAAAGCGAAACCCAACAGCACGACATTGCCAGTCATGTTCGCGACGAACACATGACCGAGGACGAGATAGCTGAACGCGTCGACCAATCCGGTCACGACCGTCATGGCGACCATCAACGGCGGCAACGGACCGAACTTGGCGTCGCGCTCGGGAAGGAGAGTCTGACGAACCTCGGTGAAGAACGCTGTCATTTGCGGCTCCTCGGATCGGGCCTGCGCTGGACACCATCGTTACGGCACCGCCAGATTGCCAGAACCGCTCACGGGTGACTGCCGATCGCGGTGCCTGCAGACGCCCGCATCAGTACGATCCGACCATGTCCTCATGGGGCGACAGCACTGATGCCGGCGGAAGACTCGCGTCGCTCGTGAACAAGTACAAGGAGAGTGGCCAGGATCTGTCGACGGATGCTCGGCTGGCCGAAGCGGTGCTGCTGGACGCGTTTCCTGAGTCTCCTCCAGAAGTCGTCCGGGCACTCGTCGAAGCGGTCCGTTGTGATGTCGTTCGTCAACTGGAGGAATCCGCCTCCCACGGCGCAGCGCTGGCGATCGGCCTTGCGTCCTCGTACCTCGCGTCGAACTCCGGCCTACGCGAGGATCTCTGTCGCTGGGCAACCGAAGCGTGGTGGTCAGCGTTGTTTCCGGAGTCGCCGGTCAGCAGCGAGGTGACCCAGGTGTTCGCGCCGTGGCGAGATCCCGGAGTACCGACCGTGGGGTTGGGGTTCCCAATGACGCAAGGCTTCACGGCGCCGATCACGGGTCCACCGGCCAGAGCGACCCAAGGCTTCACTTCACCGGCCACAGGGGCCGCCGTGACGGCGCCACGAAGCTCGACGCCGCCCGCCTCGGCAGCGTCGATGCCCGGCCCGTCCGGTGCACGGTCGTGGCCCGCGGTGCTCGCCATGTTCGGGGCGGCCGTGATCGTGATCGCCTCAGTTGTCCTGCAGAAAGCTCTCTACCTGGCGGGCAGCCGGGCAGGTCAGGCCGTCGGAGCGATCGCCATTGCGGGTGGAGCAGGGCTGGTACTCGGGTCACTCGTTCAGAGTCGGCGCGAGGGCATCGTCTCCTTCCAGGAGCTCGTGTTCGACTCCCTCGCCCTCGTAGGTGCCGTCGCCGTGATGGTCGGCTCGCTGTTGATGGCATGGCTCTTCGCGCAGGCAGGATCCGGTCGGAAGCCGTTCACCCTTCACGATGCGGGCGACGCACTCGCCATACGGTGGCTGGTCCCGATCGCCGCCGCGATGATCGTGGCGGAGGTTCTCATCGCAAACCGCTGGACCCTCTGGCCGCACAGAGCGTTTCTCGCAATCCTCTCGGTCGTCGAAGCGGTCATCCTCCTCGTGGCGTTCTCCGACCATGGCGTCTTCGGTTCCGGCACCTCGCACGGCAAAGGAGCCTGGCTCGCTCTCATCGGGACGATCCTCGGCGTCGCCGCCGCCGTCGGGCGACTGATCCCTTCAGCGCAAATGACGTCGGAGGTCACGACGACGCACTGAGTCGGCGACGCCTCGGACTCGGCGCGGCAACGCCTCGCTCAGCAGCAGTGAAACGCAGCGGCCTCTCCGACAGTTCCTTGGTCGTATTGGCCCACGGACCAGACGTTCGTGGACGAGCCGGCTGACACCCCCTCGAACACGGCGTTGCTGCCGGTGCCTGGGTTGGGGCTCGGCACGGTCGTCCAGCCGGCGCCGTTCCAGTGCTCGACCAACGTTCTGAAAGTCGTCCCGCTGTGATACTCGCCAACTGCCCATGCGGAGGACGCGGCCGGCACGGCGATCCCGAGCAGGTCGTTGTCGGAGGCTCCCCGGTTCGGGCTCGCAACCGCTGACCACGCCACGCCGTTCCAGTGCTCGATCAGCGTCTTGCTCACCCCACCGCTGGAGTAATCGCCGACAGCCCAGGCATTGGCGGAGGACGTGGCGCTGACGCCATCGAGAAGGTTCTGCGATGGGCTTGGGCTCTTGCTTTTGACTGCCGCCCAGACCGACCCGTTCCAGTGGACGATCAGCGCCTCGTGCGCAGCTGCCTTGTAGAAGTCGCCCACAGCCCAGGCGTTTGACGCAGATGTGGCGACCACGGCCTCGAGTTCGTTCTCGCTCCCCAAACCGGCTGGATCGGGGCTTGCCACGTGCGACCACACGGAGCCGTTCCAGTGCTCGATCAGGGTCTGGCCCACCGAGCGGCTCTCGGAGTAGGCACCGACCGCCCAGACGTTGTTGGCCGACGCGGCGGCGACGGAGTAGAGGTCGTTGGAGATAGTGGCACCTCCGGGATCGGGGCTCGGCACGACCTTCCATGACGTGCCGTTCCAATGCTCGATCAACGTCTGGTCTGCGGCGCCGTTCGAATATGCCCCGACGGCCCAGGCGTCTTTGCTGGAGAGCTCCGCCACGCCGTACAGCCAGTTGTAGGTGGCCGACGGATTCGGGCTCGGCAGCTCCGCCCACCCGGTGCCGTTCCATCGCTCGGCCAGCGTTGATGTCCCCGAACCATCCGAGTAGTGACCGACGGCCCAGGAGCTGCAGGGGCTCAGCGTGCTCACAGCGCTCAGTGTGCTGACGAAGGTCCCTGGACTCGGCGGCTGGGTTCCTGTCCATGCCACACATGCCGGGACGGTCGTCCCTGCGGCGCCCGTCGGAGCCGCGAACGACGATCCGGCTGTCAAGAACAACAACGCCACGAAGGACATCGGCCTACGGAGGGCAGTCGTGGTTCTGTGCATGCTGGCGATCCTCCTCGTGTCTGAGGGGCGCGACGCTCAACCTGTCAAGCGGCGTCTCGGCCCGACGACGACGACGATAGAGAAGCCCCCGGCAAGACGAAAGGGGTGAACGCCCCCCTCTCAAGAAACATGTACCCGCCTCCCGGTACGCGACCTTCCCGAATCCTGAAGGTCGGTCACAGCGCGTCGGCGTGTGGCAGCGCCACCGTGGGTCTATGCGACATGCGGCTGACCGTGGTTCCTACGAGCTCTCTCCGCCATCGCCCTCTTCTGTGCCCTCAGGCTGAGCAGGCTCGTCGTCTTCAGCCGACGCCTCGAGGGCGTGTCGGACCGAGAGGCGCAGACCCGGGCCTTCTACCGTGTCGACGGACGTGACGCTCACACGATCGTCGTCGACCGTGCTGCCGAGCAGTGCGATGAGCTCCCGCACGCGCCCGTAGGCGGCGGCGAACACCTCTGGCCCTCTGCCGGCAAGCACGACCTCGACAACGCACGCCTCGCCGATTGGAACTCGCCGGGAGAATGTCGGAAGGCTTGGCAAGGGGGCCTTCTGGCGAGTCCCCTCGTAGCCCGAGAGCTGCTGCACGACTGTCTGGCGGACCTTGACGAGGTCGGCGCCAAGTCGGGCGAGGACCTGGGCCGCCACACCGTCGCCTTCTCGCATGAGGCCGAGGAGAATGTGCTCGGTCCCGATGTAGTTGTGACCGAGCTGCAGCGCTTCGCGCAACGACAGCTCGAGAACCTTCTTGGCTCGCGGAGTGAACGGTGGAGAGCCCCCTGGAGTGCCGTGGGCGCGGCCGACAGTTTGCTCCACTTCCCGGCGGACGGATTCGAGGGAGATGTCGAGCGACTCGAGCACCTTGGCGGCGAGGCCCTCGCCCTCCGAGATCAGCCCGAGCAGCAGGTGCTCGGTGCCGATGAAGCCGTGGTCGAGCAGGCGTGCCTCCTCCTCCGCAAGCGTGAGAACTCGCCGCGCCCGGTCGGTGAACCGCTCGAACATGAGTGGAGCTTCGCACGTGTGGGTGTCCACGGCACGACGGCATCCGGACGGTATCCGGACGGTATCCAGACTTCGGTGAAGCCCCGCATTTGACCAATCACGACCGCCCCGGCATCATCGGCTCGCCAAGCTGGCGGGCGACAGCCTCACGGCACGGTGGACTTTGCCAATTCGTCTTCGCAAGAAGTGACAGCTGAAAGGCACGAACCCAATGCTCGAACGATCGTCTTGGATGCTGCAGAACCAGGTCAACAACTTCCCGATTTCGGGTGTGTTGAGTCTGGACGACGGTGGGAGGCTCCGCTTCACCCTCGACGCGGGGGCGGCCAGTTGCATGCTCGGCTGGCTCGAGAAGGCACTCGAGACACAGAGCCTGAAGGAGCGGGTCAACAATGGCGAGCGCCCGGTCGTGTTCGACCTGCCCGTGGCCCAGGTGAAGATCACCTGGCCCAAGACCCTCGGTGGCTACGGCTTCAAGGTCGACGACGGGTCGCGGACGTGGATCGTCACGCTCGACTATCCCTCAGGTGGCGGCATCTCGCAGATCATCCACATGTTCAAGGGCAAGGGCACCAGCAAGCCTTGGAAGGACGCATTCGCCGCCGCCGGCGCGAGGTGAATAGTCAGTCGTCCTGGCAGACGGCATCCCAGGCGGACGTGATTCTGAGCACCTCGCCCTGAAGATGCTGCTTATGTCAGACAGCTAAGTCGGAAACTCGGTGATCGATTCGCCGCCCGCGTTCGCCACCCAAACGCGGGTTCCGACTGAGCTGACGGCGTCAGGGTCGCTGAAGCCATAATCCGCGGTGACCGAGTCGGTGGCGTTCTGGTTGCCGTTGTTCGCCACCCAGACGTGGGTCCCGCTCGAGGTGATGGCATCGGGGCCGTTGAACTTGTAGCTCGGACCCGAGATGACCCTGACCAGCGCTCCTGTGGTGGCATTGAGCTCGGTGACCGACTGGCCGCCGTAGTTCGCCACCCAGACGTGGGTTCCGTCGGAGGTGATGGCATCGGGGCTACTGAACCCCCACCCGAGCACATTGACACCGCTGAGCGTGGCCGGAGAGGCACTCGCGGGGCCGGAGGTCACTGCCATCGAAACGCACGAGAGAACACACGCCGCGAGAGCGAGGGCGCTCGTACCGAGACGAATCGGGCTCACCAAGTGCAGTCTTCCTCATCGCTGGACCGCTCCTCATTGTCGAGCCTTGCAACCGAGGAACCCCACAATGCCACGCGCCGAATCGGGCCGCTCCGGAACCCCGACGCCGCCGATCGCGTCGCCCAGCACCTCATGGCAGGCTGAAGTGACGCTCAACCGACTCAACTGATCGCATCTCCGACAGAAACGAGGATGAGTCGGTCGAACTGGCAGAAGTCATCCCGCTGACCAAGCGCACGAAGGCGGGCGCGCCGCACTCGAGGGCGAGGTGGTCGAGGGTGGCTCCGAGCGCCGTGATGCCCCTTCGAGGTACCAGGACACCGGGGGTGCCAGATGCCTTGACGTATCAAAACCGGGGGGTTTTGGCACGCTCAGGTCGTGCGAGACGACGAGCTGCGCGAGCGCCTGTTGGATAGCAACGCCTGGTGGCGC
>JBEKMC010000166.1:0-6502 GCA_050008715.1 Acidimicrobiales bacterium
GCTGATCGAAAACGGGAGCACCTGACTATCCCTGGTCTTCCTCGTCCCGCCTCGCAGGCTTCATACCTGCAGCTGGACGAGAAGACGGGAGAAAGGTGCGTTCCGACATGAACGAATGGACTGAGATCCGCCGCAAGGTACTGGTCGAAGGCGCCTCCAAGCGCTCGATCAGGCGCGACTACAACATCGGCTCCGAGGCACTCGAGAAGATCCTCGCCAACTCAGAGCCGCCCGGCTACCGCCAGCAAGCAGCACGACCGAAGCCGAAGCTCGGTGAGTTCCTCGGCGTCATCGACGAGATCCTCGAAGCCGACAAGACCGCTCCGCCAAAGCAGCGCCACACCGCCAGACGTATCTTCGAGCGGCTGCGGGATGAGTACGGCTACACCGGCTGCTCCTCGCAGGTGCGGGCCGCTGTGGCGCGGGAGCGACTGAGGAGAAAGGAGGTCTACGTCCCGCTCAGCCATCCGCCCGGGCACGCACAGTTCGACTTCGGCGAGGCGACGGTGATCATCGCCGGCGTGGAGCAGAAGGTGGCGCTGGCGGTGATGACACTTCCGTACTCGGATGCCTACTTCCTCTCGGCCTATCCCCGCGAGTGCACCGAGACCTTCCACGCCGGCCATCTGGCCGGCTTCGAGTTCTTCGGCGCTGTGCCGCTGCGAACGAGCTACGACAACACCTCGATCGCCGTGACGAAGATCGTCGGGCGAGAGCGTTACCTCACCCGCGAGTTCTTACGCCTGCAGAGCCACTTCTTATTCGAGGCTCACTTCTGCAGGGTGAGGAGAGGAAACGAGAAGGGGCACGTCGAGACCCATGTCGGTTACTCGCGGCGCAACCTCTTGGTCCCCGTCCCGTCGTTCTCCTCGTTCGCGGCGCTGAATCAGTACCTGGCGGCAGCCTGCTACGCCGATCTGTTCCGTCGGGTGCGCGGCAAGGCTGAGACGAAGGCCGTCCGCCTCGAGGCCGACAGGGCCGCCATGTTGGCGCTACCGACCTCGGGCTTCGAGGTGCGCCGCGTCGAGCAGTGCTCGGCGAACTCGCTCAGCCTCGTGCGCTTCGACCGCAACGACTACTCGGTGCCGACCGGCTTCGCCCACCACGGCGTCACCTGCCTCGGCGGGATCGACGAGGTCCGCATCCTCTGTGGCACTGACGTCGTGGCCACCCATGTGCGCGTTCGACTTCGCCCGCCCGCTCGAAGGGGTGCAGCTGCCCGAATGCCTCAAGACGCTGCGGCGCCGGCTCGAAGCCGACCTCGGGCACTGCGGCACGCGGGAGTTCATCAAAGTGCTCCGACTGCTGGAACGGTCCACCATGAGCGAGCTCGCCGCTGCGGTCATCGAGGCACTCGCCATCGGGGCTCTGGGCGCCGACGCCATCACCTGCATCCTCGAGCACGCCAAGGAGATGCCGGTCGGCCTGTTCAGCCTCGATGGTCGGCCGCACCTGAAAGAAGTGGCGGTCGAGGTGCCCGACTTGACGGTCTACCGGTCCCTCACCGCCTGAGGCCGACCCTCTCCACAGCCTCTCGGCGCGGTTCGCGCCGTGAAGAAGAAAGGAAGTTATGAAGTCCCTCGAATCGAAGTCCATGGTGCTCATCCACCACCATCTAAAGGCGTTACGCCTGCCGACGGTCGCCTCTGAGTGCGAGAAGGTGGCAGCCCGATGCGCGGCCGACAACGTCGACCACCTCACCTATCTGCTCCAGCTGACCGAGCTCGAGCTGCTCGACAGGGAGAAGCGGGCAGCCGACCGGCGACTGAAAGCCGCCAGGTTCCCGACCTTAAAGACGCTCGAGAACTTCGACTTCGCGGCGCGCCCGTCGGTCAACAAGATGCTGATCGCCGAGCTGGCGCGCTGTGAGTACATCGACAAGAAGGAGAACTTGTTGATGATCGGGAACCCCGGCACCGGCAAGAGCCATCTGGCGACGGCACTCGCAGCCGAGGCGTGCGCCAAGGGCTACCGGGTCCGGTTCTTCCGCACAACCGAGCTCGTGACCTCTCTCATCGAGGCACGCAACGAGCTGAGCTTCCTCCGCTTGAAAGCACAGCTGGCGAAGTTGGACCTCCTCGTGCTCGATCTATGCCGATCCCGGAACTATGCCGACACGGCGACGTCGGTGATCCCGAAGGCCTGATGCTGGTGGGCTTCTGGCACTGCTGACTGTGTCAGAGGTCGGCATAGTTACAGCACCCCGGGCAGTCTGCAGACTCGTCGGGGCGCCGCGCTCCGGCAGGAGGCGACGCCAATGTCGGGGACAAGAAGGAAGCCGGGTCTGATGAGCCGGCACATCGACGGGTTCGGGTCTCGGCTCATCGAGCTGGGATACACGCCGGACACGATCCGGAACATGTTGAAGGACATAGGTCAGCTCGGTCGCTGGATGGAGAGCGAGGGTATCGAGGACTGGCAGCTCACAAGGGCGGCGGTCGAGGCGTTCATCTGCGCGCGCCGAACAGAGGGACATCGTCGTGTGCCGAGTGTCCGCTGTTTCACCCCGCTGCTCGCATACCTGAGGAGCGAGGGCGTTCTCCTCCCTGAGGTCCCTCCGTTGACGCCACTCGACGAGGTGATGGCCCACTACCGGACGTGGCTCATCCTCGATCGAGGGCTCGCTGCCACCACGGTCCTTCGCTACGAGACCCTCGCCCGTCGGTTTCTGCATGAGCGGGCAGCGACCGATGGCGCTGGCTTCGTCGAGGACCTCAAGGGTCCCGACGTCGTCGGCTTCCTCGTGCGAGAGTGCACCAGGGTCACGGTCGGGGCGGCGAAGGGCCGTGTGGCGGAGCTCCGGTCACTGCTGCGCTTCTTGTATCTGAAGGGTTTGACGCCTCTGCCGCTGGCGACAGCTGTCCCGCCGGTCGCCGGTTGGCACGACACCCGGGTACCTCCGGTGATTTCGATCGGCCATGTACAGCGGGTGCTCGACTGCTGCGACCGGAGCTCGGCCGTCGGCATCCGCGACTTCGCCATCTTGATGCTGGTCGCCCGTCTCGGTCTGCGCTCGATCGAGGTGGCTCGTCTCGAGCTGAGCGACATCGACTGGCGTGCTGGGGAGATCGTCGTTCGTGGGAAGGCTCGCCGATGGGATCGTCTGCCACTGCCGAGCGACGTGGGTGAGGCGCTCAGCTGCTATCTGTGCGATGCCCGGCGGGCGACGACGATCCGCCAAGTCTTCTTGGCGCACAAGGCTCCGATTCGTGCGATCCGGCCTGATCTCGTCAGCGACGTCACGCGCCGAGCCTGCGAGCGAGCCGGCGTACCTGCCGTCGGGGCGCACCGCCTACGTCATGCGCTCGCTGCCGAACTGCTGCGACGTGGAGCCACCCTCGTCGAGGTGAGCCAGGTCCTCCGCCACCGGGATCTGGCCACGACGGCCATCTATGCCAAGGTCGATCTCGGCTCTCTTCGGAACGTAGCCCAGCCCTGGCCGGGAGCAGCCCGATGAGCGCCCTCTCCCAAGCCGCCGATGACTACCTGGCGCTGCGCCGCTCCCTCGGCCACGACCTCGCAGATGCCCACCGGCTTCTGCCACGGTTCGTCGCGTACCTCGACGCCATTGGCGCCCAGACCGTCACCATCGAGGCAGCGCTGGCCTGGTCCCAGGAGCCTGCGGTGGACCCATCGACGAGCGTCTGGCCGAGACGGATGTCGATCGCCCGCGGCTTCGCCCGTCATATGGCCGGCATCGATGCGGCCACACAGGTGCCACCACTCGGGCTGATCCCGAGCCGGCAGCGCTGGCGTCCCCCGTTCATCTACAGCTCTACAGACATCGCAGCGCTGATGGCCGAGGCCCGTGCGATGCGCTGGCGGCTGCCGGCTGCCACCCATGAGACCGTGATCGGGCTGCTGTCCGCCACCGGCATGCGGGTCGGCGAGGCGGTCCGCCTCGACCGAAGCGACATCGACTGGACCGACGGCGTGCTCATGATCCGCGAGTCGAAGTTCGGCAAGTCCCGACAGGTACCCGTGCTGCCGAGCACGCTGGCGGCCCTCGGTCGCTACGCCGACCTGCGCGACGAGTTCTGCCGGCATCCCACGACGGCGAGCTTCTTCGTCTCCGTGCGCGACACCAGGGTGAGTTACCCTGTGGTCCAGCAGGTCTTTCGGCGCCTCTGCTCTGCGGCCAATGTCGGAGCTGGATCCCACATTCGGCCACGAATACATGACTTTCGCCACACCTTCGCCGTGCGCACGCTGCTCGATTGGTACCGGTCCGGAGAGGACGTGGAGGCCCGCCTCCCGTGGCTATCGACCTACCTCGGTCACCGGGATCCACGCTCGACGTACTGGTATCTGTCGGCTGCTCCCGAGCTGCTGGCGCTCGCCGCCGGTCGCCTCGAGCTGTCTCGGGGGGTGATCTCGCGGTGAGCCTCGTCGCTCCGACACTCGAGAGCTTCTTCGTCGACCGTCTCGTCAACCAGCGCCATGCCAGCCCCCGTACGGTCACCTCGTATCGGGACACTCTCAAGCTGCTCGTCGTCTTCGTGCACGGCCAGACCGGGAAGACGCCGTGCAGGCTCGAGTGGGAGGACCTCGATGTCGACATGATCTGTGCGTTCCTGGACCATCTGGAGCACGACAGGCACAACAGCCCTCGTACGCGGAACCTCCGGCTCACGGCGATCCGGTCCCTGTTCGCCTACGCCTCGCTGAGACATCCCGAGCACGCTGCGCTCATGCAGCGCGTCCTCGCCATTCCGCCGAAGCGCTTCGACAAACCCATCGTGTCGTTCCTCACGGCACCCGAGATCGATGCCCTCATCGGCGCTCCCGACCGGACCCGGTGGGAGGGCCGACGCGACCGAGCGCTGCTGCTCGTCGCGGTGCAGACCGGGCTACGCGTCTCAGAGCTCACAGGGCTGAACTGTGGCGACGCCACCCTCGGTGCCGGTGCCAGCGTCCGCTGCGAAGGTAAAGGTCGCAAGTTCCGCGCCGTTCCCTTGACCGCCGTCACCGAAGCGGTCCTCCAGGTCTGGATGAGCGAACGAGCGGGACGCCGGGACGAACCGCTCTTCCCGACGCGGACAGGGCGTCGACTCAGCATTGACGCTGTCCAGCGCCTCGTGCACAAACACGCTGTGAACGCCGCCTCGCGATGTCCGTCGATACGCGCCGAGAAGCTCCACCCGCACGTCCTCCGCCATAGCTGTGCCATGTCACTTCTCCAGGCGGGCGTGGACACGTCGGTGATCGCCCTGTGGCTCGGACACGCCGACATCCGTTCGACCCAGACCTATCTCCACGCCGACATGACGATCAAGCAGCGCGCCCTCGAAAGGACCACACCTGCGACCGCAGCCCCGGGGCGTTACCGACCGGGCGACGCCCTCCTCGCCTTCCTGGAAGCGCTGTAACTATGCCGACCTCTGACACCGTCAGCAGTGCCAGAAGCCCACCAGCATCAGGCCTTCGGGATCACCGACGTCGCCGTGTCGGCATAGTTCCGGGATCGGCATAGATCGAGCTATGCCGAGGTCCGCATAGCTCGATGAACTTGGCTACGTCCCGGCCTCCAAGGTCGGAGCCGAGCTGTTGTTCGACGTCATCTCGACCGCGTACGAGCGCACGAGCCTCATCGTGACGAGCAACTTGCCGTTCGAGCTCTGGACCGAGGTGCTCGGCTCCGAAAGGCTCACCGGCGCCACCCTCGACCGGCTGACCCATCGCTGCCGGATCATCGAGACCAAGGGCGAGAGCTACCGGCTGGCCGACGCCAAGTCACGTGGTCGTCGGCGGCAGTCCAAGCACGATGATCGCCTAGCCGAAGAAGTCGACGTCGCGATCACTGACCCAGCCGCCGAGGTACTCCCAGAGCTTGTGGACAACTCCCAGGCTGCCGTCTAGCTTCTGACCGAGTGCTCCCGTTTTCGACCGGCGCGCGCTCCTGGTTTCGATCAGCGTTCACATGCAGCGAGCGACCTGAGCCTCACGCCGATCAGGTGGTCCGCCGGATGCTGGCCGGGATGACTTTGAGGGGAGGTTCGTCAGTCTCGACGACGCCCAGACTGATGGCGATGGACTCGCTTGTCCGCTTACGATACGACGGCGCAGGCACGCTTTATTGCAAGAGATTACGTTCGCCCGCCGAACGCGCGCTCGGCAGCGGTCAGGCAGCATAGAGGTTGGCGATGACAAGTCCCTCGCCCTCAGTTTCGACGGCGACGAGAACGCGCCGGTAGTCGTTTCCTTCGAGCCTGTCCAGCTGAGACCAATAGTCTGGTAGGCCGTGGGCATTCCAGAGGAGCTGCACTGAGACCCCCTCAGCAGCTGGCGTGGGAGCCAGTCGAGGGAAGGGTCCATCGCAAAGCCGCCCACGCACGACCCCTTCCACCCACTCGCCGACGACGCTGTCGAGCTGGTGGTGGTGGACGCCGCCTGGGGCCAGTGACCCGTACACCGCGAGGGCCCTCGATGGCCGCGCAAGCACGAGATCGAAGAAGAGTTCGAGCACAGCCGCCGACTTCTCAGCAATGACACGGTCGCGAGC
>JBEKMC010000167.1:0-5398 GCA_050008715.1 Acidimicrobiales bacterium
AGGCCGGCGAGGCCCTGCGCCAGTTGGCGAGCCTGCTGCGGTGCCAAGACGATCGGCATGTTGTTGCTCATGGGTGCCTCCAGCGGTTCGTGCCCCGAGTTGTCCCCCTTGACTGTATGCAGGCCTGCTCGGGCTCAGACGCCCAGGGGGTCGACCTCGACTCGGGCGTCGATGCCGGCCCAGCCGGCGCTCTCGCCGGCGACGAGTCGCTGGAAGGCATCCGCCAGCACCGTCGGGCTGTCGGCCCTCACGAGGTATCCGCCGCGGCCCCGCGGCGACACCTCCACCCCCTGGAGGCGGCTGACGACGCCGGCGGCGTCCGCCCCGGTCACCTCCGCAAGGGCGGTCACGGGGGGCAGGCGGAGCAGGCGACGGCGCTCCTCCTCAGCCGACGCGACGAGCGACGGGTCGCCGGCTTGGACCGCCCGCACGACATCGTGATCCGGCATCGACGTCCTCACGACGAGCCGGCCGCCGGCGCCGCGGCCGCCCACGAGCCGCGCCGCCCGAGCCAGCAGGACGAGTGCCTGTTCCGCAGCCCGGAATCTGGGCGAGAGCAGTTCGTGGTCGAGATCGAGGAAACCCACCATCACCGCCGACCTGACGGCGTGCAACACCGCCTCCGTGCCGATCACGACCGGGGCGAGCAGCGGCGGAGCGCTCGCAGCGCCGATCTCCGCCACTTCGATGCCGAGCAACGTCGCCAGCTGCTCACGCGCCAGGCTCACCCCGGGGCGCAGGATGCGAAGGCGCCCCGAGCCGCAGGCGGAGCAGAGCGCCGGCGACTCGTCGCCACAGCTAGGGCACGACAGGGTGCCAGTCGTCGCCCGAGCGGGTCGCTCCCGCTGGATCACGGCGCCGCCGCACCGCACGCACCGCTGGATCGTCCGGCACACCGGGCACGACAACAGGCGGGCGCGTCCCTTCTGGTTGAGCACGAGCACGACCGGCCGCTGTGGGCTGGCGCCGGCTGCTACCTCGGCTCGAACTAGCGCCACGAGCCGCGACGGGTACCCACCTTCTCGGGGATCCTCCTCACGGGCATCGAGGACCGACGTCGGAGGCCAGCCGCTGCGCTCCGCCGATCGCTCGATCGTCACGAGGCTGCGCCCGTCGAGCAGCTCGACGCTGGGGCAGGACGTCACGAAGACGACCGGCACGTGTTCACGGCGCGCACGCTCGGCAACAACGGTGCGGGCGTCGAACGTCGGCGCCCGCTCCGAACGGTACGCCTCGCTGTGGGCATCGAGAACGACGATCACCGAGCAGTCCCCAGGGGCCATCGCGACGTTGCGGGTACCGATCACGACACGCCCGCCGGCGGCCGCCTCCGCCCAGTGCTCGGGATAGAGGCAGGCGGGGATGCCGTGCCGCTCGAGTCGCCGGGCGAGCGTCGCTGCGTCGGCTTGCGACTCGACGAGAATCAGGGCCTCGCCGGGGCTCTCCCGCGTCGCCTCGAGCAGCTCGAGCACGACGGGCAGCCGTTCGACGGCCGGAGGGATGCGGAGGACGGCGTCTCTCGCCTGAAGGGCCGTGGCGGCCGCCCGCACGAGCCAGGGGGCGGGCTGGAACCCGGAGGCCGACGGGCGGGGCTCAGGCCCGGTCCCAGTCCGAGTCCCAGCCCCAGTCCCAGGCCCAGGCCCAGGCGACGGAGTGTCGGGAAGCGGCGCCGGTGTCGTCGCCAGCGGGGGCCTGGCCGGCGGTGCCGGCAGGCTGCGCACAAGAGTCGGAGGCGAGGCGGCCTTCAGGAAGGGCCGCATACGGCCGGCGAAGCGCCACGCCGACCATCGGCACAGCTCGACGACGTCGGGCGACGGACCGAGTGAGACGACCTGCAGGATCTCCTGCGGTCTCACTCCGGGCGGGACGGGCGTCCCCACGGCGACGACGTAACCCCGCACGCTGCGACCGTGCAGGCGGACGCGGACGATCGTGCCGACGACGACGCCCGTGCCGTCAACCCCGGCCGGGGCGACGTAATGAAACGCCCGATCGATCCCGCTCACGTCCGGCAGGACCTCGACAGCGTTCAGAGGCCGAGCGCCCGCTTGAAGTCGTCGACCTTCGGGGTCGCCTCCCAGGGCCCGGCGTCGGCTCGCCCGAAGTGCCCGTAGGCGGCCGTGCGCTTGTAGATCGGCCGGCGAAGGTCCAGATCCCGGATGATGGCGGCGGGCCGCAGGTCGAAGAGCTCGTCGATGACGGCGCTGATCTTGCCGGGGTCCACTGTCTCGGTCCCGAACGTGTCGATCATCACCGAGAGCGGCCGGGCGACCCCGATCGCGTAGGCGACCTGGATCTCACAGCGCCGGGCGGCTCCGGATGCGACGACGTGCTTGGCAACCCAACGTGCGGCGTAGGCCCCCGAACGGTCGACTTTGGAGGGGTCCTTGCCGGAGAAGGCACCGCCACCGTGGCGGGCCGAGCCCCCGTAGGTGTCCACGATGATCTTGCGACCAGTGAGCCCGGTGTCTGCCCGGGGGCCGCCGAGCTCGAAACGCCCCGTCGGGTTCGCCAGCACCTGCAGATCCTCGGTGTCGAGATCACTCGGCAGCAGGGGGTCGATGACGTGCTTGCGGAGGTCAGCGGGCAGCTGCTCGCTCAGCTCCACGTCTTTCGTGTGCTGGGTCGAGATCAGCACCGTCGTCAGCTTCACGGGACGGCCGTTGTCGTAGATGACCGAGACCTGGGTCTTACCGTCCGGGCCGAGGTACGGCAACGTGGCGTCCTTGCGCACGTCGGCCAGGCGGCGGGCAAGACGGTGCGCCAGCCAGATCGGCAACGGCATGAGGTCGGGCGTCTCGTCGCAGGCGAACCCGAACATCATCCCTTGGTCGCCCGCTCCTTGGGAGCTGAGCACGTCCTCCCCGTCGGTGCCCGATCGCCGCTCGAGTGCGGTCGAGACACCTTGGCTGATGTCGGGAGACTGGTCGTCGATGGACACGAGAACCCCACAGGCGTTCCCGTCGAAGCACAGCTCGTCGCGGTCATAGCCGATGGCGAGGACCGTCTGGCGGACGATGTGGGCGACGTCGACATAGGCCGTCGTCGTGATCTCGCCGGCGACGACGACGAGACCGGTGGTGAGCAACGTCTCACAGGCGACGCGCCCCATCGGATCGTCGGCGAGGATGGCGTCGAGGACGGCGTCGGAGATCTGGTCGGCCATCTTGTCCGGATGGCCCTCGGTCACGGACTCCGAGGTGAAGTGATACTGGCTCACTCGTTTGGCTCCTGGTCGTCGGATGTCAGATCTGTGTGCGCGATCGCCGCCATGCGGGCGACGACAGCGTCGAGGACGGCATCGGCCACGGCGCGCTTCGACGTCAACTCGACGTCGGTGCAACCGTCGGCGGACACGATCGTCACGGCGTTCGTATCGTGCGAGAAACCCACGCCGTCCGCCGCGACGTCATTGCCCACGACGAGATCGACGGCTTTCGATCGCAGTTTCTCGGTGGCGCGCTCGGCCAGCGACTCGGTCTCGGCTGCGAAGCCCACGAGGACCTGCCGGGCCGACCGGCGGCGCCCGAGCTCGGCCAGGATGTCCAGCGTCGGCTCGAGGTTGATCTCGGGGACGCCGGCCGCCTTTCGCAACTTGGAACCGGACCGGGCGACCGGCCGGAAGTCGGCGACGGCGGCTGCCATGACGATCACGTCCTGCTCCGCCGCTCGGCCGAGTACGGCATCGGCCATCTCCGCGGCCGTCTCGACCTCGACGACGGTGACGCCGTCAGGTAGCGGCAGCTGCACCGTCGTCACGAGCGTGACCTCGGCCCCGCGAGCCCTTGCGGCTTCCACGACGGCATACCCCTGCTTGCCGGACGACCGGTTGGCGATGAAGCGGACCGGGTCGATCGGCTCACGCGTGCCGCCGGCGCTGACGAGCACGCGGCACCCGGCAAGGTCGGCACGGCCTGCAGGGTCGGCACTGCCTGCAAGACCGGCATGGCCTGCATGGCCTGCATGGCCGGCGCGGGCCGCACGAGCGGCATCGACGGCCGCTGTGGACCGCGGCGGCCGGCCGAGCCGCCGCGCCTGCGACACGATGCGCGCCGCTTCCGCCACGATGTCCGCCGGCTCGGCCAGGCGGCCGGTGCCGATGTCGCCGCCTGCAAGGCGCCCTTCGGTCGGCTCGAGCACGTGCACGCCGCGCCGGCGCAGCAGATCCAGGTTCGACTGCACCGCCGGGTGCTCCCACATCTCGGTGTGCATGGCGGGACAGACGAGAACGGGCGCCCGCGTGGCGAGCAGCGTGGCGACGAGGAGGTCGGCGGAGATGCCGGCGGCGTACGACCCGATGACACGCGCCGTCGCCGGGGCGACGAGCACGAGGTCGGCTCGTTGGCCGAGGCGGGTGTGCGGGATGGGGTCAGCGTCCTCGAAGAGCGAGGTGTGCACGCGCTCGGACCCGAGGCCCGAGAACGTCGCCTCACCGACGAAACGCAGCGCCCCCTCCGTCAACACCGGCGCCACATGCGCACCCAGGTCGACGAGCCGACGGCACACCTCAACTGCCTTGTAGGCGGCGATCCCGCCGCTCACACCGAGAACCACCTGGGCGCCGGCGAGCGCCGCTTCTTCGTGGCGCCCTGGAGCAGCCGGTTCAGCCGGCCTTGTCACCGTGGTCGGAGCTGTCGTCGGGCTCGGCGACGCCTGCCTCCTCCTCGTTGCTCGCCGCTGAGGGGTCGGCGTCGCGATCGGCCGGGAACACGGCGCGAACTTTCCCGGCGGCGATCTCCTCGAGCGCGATCGACAGAGGCTTCCGGGCGACCGATGCGACCTGAGGCGGCACGATGGCGCCGAGGCCCTCCCCCAGCTGGCTGAAGTAGGCGTTCACCTGCCGGCCCCGCTTGGCGGCGAGGGTGACGAGGGTGAACTTCGAATCGACGGAGGCGAGAAGCGTCTCAATCGGTGGATCGATCATCGTGCTGCGCGGCTCAGCCATGAGGCTCCTTCAGAAGCGGGTTGTGAGATACGGGGGGTGGGGGATCAACGCGCCGATGGGCGCGGCAAAGCACCGTCCCGTGCAGCCTCAATGATAGCGACAAGTTGGTCGACGCTTTGCTCGAGGTCGTCGTTCACGATGACGGCGTGCGCGAAGGCGCGTCCTTCTTGCTCCTCGGAGTGGCCGAGCTCGACGCGGCGTTGCACGTGATCTTCGGGATCACCCCGCGTCCGCAGGCGCTCGGTCTGGACCTCGACCGAGGGTGCCATCACGAGGATGGCGAGGGCGCCGGGCCGGGCTGCCAGCACCTGGCGCGCCCCCTGCACGTCGATCTCGAGAACGATGTCCTCACCGTCGACGACCTCGGGGAGAGGGGTGCCATAGAGGTCGTCGAGAACCCTGGCCCACTCGAGGAACCCGCCCGCGGCCACGTTGGCCTCGAAGGTCGCCCGA
>JBEKMC010000168.1:0-524 GCA_050008715.1 Acidimicrobiales bacterium
GGATACTGCCCAGTGCCGGTGCGCTGGGCACCGTGGCTACAACATCGGTCTCGGGATGGTCTGCCCTTCTCTCCACGGCCCCCGTGGTGGGTGATGCAGGCAATCTCCTGGTCATCCCTCTGCTATGTGGAATCACCTGTGGCACCATCACGATGCTGCTGGCCCGGCATGCCCGCCTCGGCCGCCTGGCCCTGCTCCCCCCTTCGGTCCTCTTAGCCGCCGGCATCCTCACCGGCACGGACAGCGCTTCGTTCCGGTGGGTGGCCGGAGGTCTGCTCGCCGCCGTCATGCTGGGCTGGTCGGCGTTCCGGAGTCGTGGCGAACGGGTGGCGAGTATCGGCACGGCGTCGAGGAGCCGGCACCTCACCGCCATTGCGTTGGTCGGGGCCAGCGGACTGCTCGGCGTGCTCGTCGCGCCATCTTTGCCCGGTGCTTCCTCTCATCTGCGATATGTGCTGCGGGATCACATCGCGCCTCCCTTCGATGTCGACAACTACCCGAGCCCTCTCGGCGCCTATCGCAAT
>JBEKMC010000168.1:529-5873 GCA_050008715.1 Acidimicrobiales bacterium
TTCCATCCGAGATGGCCAACACGGCACTGTTCACCGTTTCAGGCGCCCCCGCGGGAAGCGACCTCCGTATTGCCACCATGGACGCGTATGACGGCATCGTCTTCAAGGTCGCAGCCGGCAGTCCAGGCTCTTCGGCATCGGGAGAATTTGCCACGGTCGGTGCTCCGGTGTCGTCGGTTCCGTGTCCAGCCCAAGCCGACTGCCGACAGGCGCGCATCACGGTCGAGCCTTTGGGTTACTCAAACGTGTGGCTGCCCGACATCGGGACGGTACGCTCCATAATCTTCCACGGCCCCTCGGCTCCGGCTCTGCAACGAGCGTTTCGGTACAACACCGCCACCGATGCAGCCGTCGTATCGACGGGTATCGGCCGACACGACAACTACACGATGGATGTCTCTGTGCCGCAGTTTCCATCCCGAGTCACTCTGGTCGGCGCCAGGGCCGCCCATGTGAACCTCCCCGAGCCGACGGGAGTGCCTCACATAGTCCAGACGCGAGCTGCCACTCTGACCTCGGGTGCGAGTGGGGACTTTGCCCGAGCCGACCAGTTGGCCCAGCGCCTGTCGAATGAGGGTGCCTATTCCGACGGATCGGGACCCGGGGCGGCGCCGGCGCTGCCCGGGCATGGAGAGTTTCGCCTGGAACAGTTCCTGGAGCTTCCCCAGCCGATCGGAGACGCCGAACAGTATTCGGCGGCGATGGACCTGATGGCGACATCCCTCGGGCTGCCGGCCCGGGTGGTCCTCGGTGTGCAGGACCTACGCTCGGGCACCCACACCTATTACGGGCGCAATGTCACGGCATGGGTGGAGATTGATTTCGCCGGGATCGGCTGGTACCCCTTCTACCCGACCCCACCGGTCACCGCCCAGGTGCACGCCATGCCGCCCCCGGCGGCCTCGAACAGCTCGAACCAGTCCCAGTATCAGTCCCCGCCATCACCACTACACAGCAGTTCGGGCGTGGGGGCGAACGCTGTTACCAGCAGCAGCCTCAATCACAAGCGCTCCTCGGTCATCAAGGACATCGGCCACCTCCTCGAGATCCTCGGTGTCGTCGTCGCTGTCGCGGTGATCATCTCGAGCCCGGCCTTGCTCATCGCCCGTGCCAAAACACGCCGTCGATCGCGTCGGCGGCGAAGCCCTGCTCCGAGAGTCCGAATGGAGGGCGGGTGGGCCGAGATCGTCGACTACGCACGGGACGTCGGTGCTCCGCTTCCCCATAGGGCCACCCGGCTGGAGATGGCCGGCGTGATAGGAGGAGCCACCTTGTCGTTGGCCCAAAGTGCGGACCGCGCTTCGTTCGGTCCCGACGAGCCGGGAGAACTCCAGGCGAGCCAGTTCTGGACTCTCGTTGACCGGACCCTCGCAGACATGCGAGCCAACCTGTCGTCATGGGCACGGATCCGAGCCACGCTGAGCCTGAGGTCACTGGTGCCCGCCGATTGGGCCAGCCGGCTCCGACATCGAATCAGACAAGGGAATCCTGTTGGATCTCTCGCCAATGCCGGGGGCGCCCCGTGGGCCACGGTGACGAGAAGGTCGGGCAACGCCACCGCGTAAGGAGGAGTAACGGGTGAGGTTGAAGCTCGGACTGGTAGGTGGCCGCGCAAAGGTCGCCGATGTCGCCGTGGTGGTGGAGCCCACCGTCTCTATCGGACAGCTGGCGGCCGCGCTGGCGAGTCGCGACCCCGGGGCGGCTGCTCCGGGCGAGTCCGGAGCTGTGACGTTGGCTCCGTGGGCGGCCGGGTCAACTGGCGTCGAGATTCCACCCGATTTGAGCCTGCTCGAAGCTGGTGTGCGCTCGGGCGCCACCGTGCAGGTCGTTCCCGCCCGTGATTCTGCCAGCTCCACAGCCGTACCGGGAGCCGGCGTAGCCACCCTCCGGGTGCTCGCCGGACCCGACGCAGGACGCGAGTTCGAGCTCCCCGAAGGCACCAGTTACATTGGTCGGGACCCTTCGTGCGATGTCCGCCTCGGCGATCCGATGGTGTCGAAGCATCACGCCAAGCTTCACATCACTTCGGTCGCCGAGATCGTGGACACCAACTCCTCAAACGGAATCCTTGTTGATGGGGACCTGGTCCCCCGGGTGGTCCTGCACCCCGACGACGTGGCCGTACTGGGGGACACCCAGATCTCCGTTTTCATGCGCGTGGCCGGAGCCGAGCAAACCCTTTCGGGTACCGCCGTCTCATTCAACCGGTCACCGCGTATCAACCCCATCTTCTCCGGACTCGAGCTCGCCCCCCCAGAACTACCAGAGCCCGAACGTGGCCAGCGATTTCCGATTATCCCGCTCGTCATCCCTGTAGCGCTTGGAACGGTGATGTACCTCATCACGAAGTCGGTTCTCTCAATCGCGTTCGTGGCCCTGACACCAGCCATGATGTTGGGCAACTTCGTCGAAGGTCGCATCACAAGGAAGCGTTCCCACGCGAGTGACATGGAATCGTTTCGATCAGCGATGGAGAAACTCGAGGCTCAGCTGGGGCGAGCGAGAGAAGAGGAGCGTGCGGTACGTCGGCGTGAGCACCCGCCGTTCTCCGAGATCGCGACCGCCGTCGAGGGACTGCACTCGCTGGTTTGGGCGCGCCGTCCCTCGGATCCCGGCTTCTTGCAAGTACGCCTGGGGCTGGGCTCGCGCCTCTCGCGATCCTCGGTTTCGATGCCACCCGATCTTCCCCCCAGCGAAACCGTTGAACAGCTGCTCGCGCTCAGGGATCGCTATGCCCTGGTCGATGGGGTGCCCGTCGTCGCCGATCTCCGAGCTTGTGCTCTGGGTCTCGCCGACGACAACGCCCACGTGCAGGCCGTCGCCAACGGCGTCATGGCGCAGATCGTAGGCCTGCACTCGCCCGCTGAGGTCGTCGTGGCCGCGTTGGCCTCGACTGCGAGCGCCGTCCGATGGGACTGGCTCAAGTGGACGCCGCACGTGTCATCGCCGAGCAGCCCCCTCGGATCCCACCATTTGGCCGTGGGCCGCAATGCCTGTCTCGACCTTATTGGCGAGATCGAATTGCTGATCGAGTCTCGCTCGAAGGGCGGCGGGGACAACCAGCCTTGGGTGGTGCTGCTGGTCGAAGACGACGCATCGATCGACCGTAGCCGACTCGTACAAGTCGCGGAGAAAGGTCCGACAAGCGGCGTGTCGGTGATCTGGCGGGCAGCGTCGACGACGCAGCTTCCCGCCGCTTGCCGAACCTACGTCGACGCGGCCCGGTCCGGTGGGAACGTGCGAGTGGTATTCGTTGACGATGCGTCGGCGGTCCCACTCACCGAAATCGAACAGGTGGACGCCAACGGCGTGTTGTCCTTGGCCCGCCGACTCTCCCCGTTGATCGACTCGGGCGCACGAGTTGAGGACGCCAGTGACTTGCCCTCGGCCGTCTCCTTCGTCAGCCTTGCCGGTGCGGAGCTGATCGAGTCACCACGAGCCATTCTCGAACGCTGGGTGGAAACAAACTCGATCATCGACCGCCGAGACGACGCTCCGAGGCGGCGAAGCAAGGAGAGTGGTCTCCGCGCGATGATCGGTCAATCTGCAACTCAGACGCTGCATCTCGACCTTCGCGCCCACGGCCCCCATGCATTGGTCGGAGGGACAACGGGAGCGGGCAAGAGCGAGCTGTTGCAGTCCTGGATCATGGGTATGGCCACGGCGTACAGCCCTGACCGGGTCACGTTCCTCTTGGTGGACTACAAGGGAGGCTCGGCATTCGGAGACTGTCGCTTCCTACCCCACACCGTCGGGATGGTGACCGACCTCAGTCCGCATCTTGCGCGCAGAGCGCTTACGTCACTGGCGGCCGAGCTCACCTATCGGGAGCACATCCTCAACCGAAAACGGGCCAAGGATCTCATCGAGCTCGAACGCATGGGGGACCCCGACACACCCCCGAGCCTCGTCATCGTCATCGACGAGTTCGCCGCTCTCGTCCAGGAGCTTCCCGAATTCGTCGAAGGCGTGGTCAACGTGGCGCAGCGAGGACGCTCTCTGGGCCTACACCTGGTGCTGGCTACACAGCGTCCGGCGGGCGTCATCAAAGACAACCTGCGCGCCAACACAAACCTACGGATCGCCCTGCGCATGGCCGATGAGGCCGACAGCACGGATGTCTTGGGCACGCCGGTGGCGGCCTCGTTCGACCCTGGCATCCCAGGACGTGCCAGTGCCAAGCTGGGCCCGGGCCGACTGGTCGCCTTTCAGGCCGCGTACGTGGGCGGTCGCTCGTCGGCCGTGCCTCCACCGCCGGTCATCGTCGTGGAGGACCTCGTCTTCGGTCCCCCTCGGGTCTGGGAGGAGCCGGCCGATCCGGCGATGGCCGAACTCCACGCGGGCACGGATGACGCCGACGGTCTCGCCGACATCCAGCGCCTGGTCATCACCATCCAGAATGCCGCGGACGAGGGCCGAATCGTTCAACCACGACGCCCCTGGTTGCCGGAGCTCGCCTCTGTCTACGAACTGCGACGCCTATCAGCCCCGCGCACCGACGCCGAGCTGGTCTTCGGCGTGCGTGACGACCCCGAGCACCAGACGCAGCCTCCTGCCTCGTTCACTCCCGATCGTGATGGGAACATGATCGTCTACGGCACTGGTGGGTCGGGCAAGAGCACCACCTTGCGCACGTTGGCCATTGCCTCCGGATTCAGCGTACGCGGAGGCCCTTGTCATGTGTACGGCCTCGACTTCGGGGTTCGGGGTTTGGCCATACTCGAGGATCTACCCCACGTGGGTTCAGTGATCAACGGAGACGACACGGAGTTGGTCGGCCGGCTTTTGCGGATGCTCCGTGACACGATCGACCAACGCGCCCGAAGGTACGCACAAGCAAGGGCGGACACCATCACCGACTACCGAGACCTGGCGCAAGCGCCAGACGAGCCCCGCCTGCTCTTACTGGTCGACGGCGTCGGCGCCTTCCGGCAAGCGTACGAGGCGGGAGACCGAGCCAAGCTGTTCGACATGTTCGTCGGCATCGCTCAAGACGGTCGTCCCATGGGTGTGCATGTCGTAGCCACGGCCGACCGGCCCGCTGCTCTACCAGCAGCGCTCGCCTCGACCATGCAGCAGCGCGTCGTGCTCCGACTCGCGAACGAGAACGATGTGTTGATGCTCGGCATCCCCAAGGACGCATTTGACGCCGACACGCCACCGGGTCGGGGGTTTCACGACGATCTGGAGGTCCAGATCGCCGTCTTCGGAGGAAGCGCCAACGTGGCTGAACAAGCGGCAGCCACAAACCGACTGGCAGTAGAGATGAGGCGGAGGGGCATCGCCGAGGCTCGGCCGGTAGAACGTCTTCGCGACCAGGTCGCCCTCTCCGAACTACCCACAG
>JBEKMC010000169.1:0-5124 GCA_050008715.1 Acidimicrobiales bacterium
GCTGATCGGGGTCCGTGATGAGTGCGAGAGCCCGTCTCACGGTGACGTTGGCGACAAGCGGGTCGGTCACGTTGAAGACGAGCTGCCAGAGCACGGGAGAGGGCGAAGTCGTAACCGTCAGGTCGGTGCCGATCGTCTCGGCCAAGGCGATCGCCCGCTCGAGCCCAGGGCCCGGCGCCACCTCGGCGATCGAGACCTTCCCGTTCCGCAGGCCTACCAGGGAGGCCTGGGCCGACCGTTCGACCAGAAACACGATGCTGTGCACGTAAGCAGGCGATCCCCAGTACCTGGAATTGCGAGCCAGGACCAGCCGCTTACCCGGTTCGAACGAGCTCAGGATGAACGGGCCGCCCGAGATGAGGTCCGACCGGTGAAACCCGGCGAACGCGGACACCCAGCCGTCGCGACCTGCGATGTGCGCCGGGATGATATTGGCAAACAGGCCTTCCCAGTCGGCGTACGGTGTCGAGAACACCACCGTCACCGTCTTGCCACCGTCACTTCCTGCGATCGACTTGATGTCGCGGTAGCCGGCGAGATAGCCGGCGGAGGGCAGACTCGGGGCGATCCGCAATTGGTGCTGCCAGTTGAAGACGAAGTCGGTCGCTGTGATCGGGTAGCCGTCTGACCAGGTCGCCTTCGGATCTATGACGTAGATGACGGTCATCGGCTTCAGCCCGACTACTTCGGCACTCTCGACAAATCCCGTCGTCTGTGCCTGGTAATCCGGGTCGACGACGAACGCCTGCGGCCAGACCTGCTCCATCGCCATCTGGGTCACCCTGTTGGACCCTGCCGGCGTGGAGGGGTTGAAATTCGTCGGCAGGTAAGGCACTGCGATCGTGACGGTGCCGCCGTTCGCGATTTCCGGGTTCAGCTGCGGCAATGCATGCGTGGTCGGGGTGGCGATCGGGGGCGACGCGGTGTTACAGGCTGCAGCTGCTAGTGCCACGCCTCCGAGGAGGACAAGTGCGACCCGCTTCAGCTCCACCGAAGCGACAGCGCGACCGTGACGAAGGCGAAGACAAGCACGAAGACCACCGTTATCCGGTCGAGGTTGCGCTCGGCGACGGTAGACCCCGCTGCCGCCGAGCCCGTCGAGGCGCCGAACATGTCGGACAGGCCACCGCCGCGACCGCTGTGGAGCAGGACGAGCACCACGAGACCGAGCGCGACCAGCACGTCGACAACGACGAGAATGTCGGTCAGCACTTCGGGGATCCTCCTCTCGGCCTCCAGCCGGGCAGCAGGTTACCACCGGCGGGACCTGCACTTGGAGTCAGTGCGCGGACACGCCGGTCGACCGATCGGCGGCTCGGGCCGCCTCGCGCCGAGCAGTGCTCAGTCAAACGAGCTCGCGATCGACACGAACTTGTCAGCGTCAAGACTTGCGCCACCGACCAGCAGCCCGTCGACATCCGCACACGACAGCAGCTCGGCCGCGTTGTCGGGCGTCACCGATCCGCCGTATTGGACGAGCATCGAGCGAGACACCTCCCCTCCGATGCGGTCGAGCTCGCCGCGGATGGCAGCAGACATGGCCTGGGCGTCGTCCGCGCTCGCAGTCATTCCGGTCCCGATCGCCCAGATGGGCTCATAGGCGATGACGATCGACTCGAGGTCTTCGGATCCCCGGTCTTCCAATGCGGCCGTGAGCTGCGAGAAGACTGTCGCCTCCGCGGCACCCTCCTCCCGCTGCTCGAGCGTCTCGCCCACGCACAGGATCGGTGTCATGGCATGACGAAGCACAGCGTCGAGCTTGGCTCTGACGACGTCGTCTGTCTCCTTGAACATCTGGCGTCGCTCGGAGTGACCGACGATCACATAGCGAACGTTCAGCTTCGCCAGCATCTCGGCGCTCACCTCGCCGGTGTACGCGCCCGCATCCGCGAAGTGGCAGTTCTGGGCGCCGAGCGCGATGGGTACCGAGTCGGACTCGAGGGCTGTCTGCACCGATCGGAGCGAGGTGAAGGGCGGGTGCAGCGAGACCTCGGTCCCATCGGGCACCGGAGCCGCCCGGAGGAGTGCGGCGAGCTGCTGGACGACCTGGATGGCCTCGTAGTGAGTGTGGTTCATCTTCCAGTTCCCGCTGACGAGGACCCTGCGGCCGCTGCGCTTTGTGATCATCTAGCCGGGAACGGCCGATCAGGCCGAGCCGACGATGTGCGCAAGGTCTATGAGGCGGTGGGAATAGCCCCACTCGTTGTCGTACCATCCCATCACCTTCACCAGGGTCGTCTCCCCGTCGATCGCGATCGCCATCGTCAGCGTGGAGTCGAACGTGCACGACGCTGGGCTGCCGACGATGTCGCTCGAGACGATCGCGTCCTCGTTGTAGACGATTATCCCCTTGAGGCGCTCGGTGAGAGAGGCGACCCGGAAGGCGTCGTTGATCTCGCTGACGCCCACCCCGGCGCCGAGCACCGCCGTGAGGTCGGTGATGGAGCCGTCCGGAACCGGCACCCGCAGCGACTGGCCGTCCAGCCGTCCCTTCATTGCCTCGAGAACCAAGCTCGTCGAGCGGGCGGCGCCGGTCGTAGCCGGAATGATGTTGACGGCCGCTGCCCGGGCCCGGCGAAGCTCGTCGCGCCCGAGGTCGAGCAGGCTCTGGTCGTTCGTGTAGGCGTGGACCGTCGTCATGAGCCCTTGGCGCAGCCCGAACGCGTCGTCGAGCACCTTGACCATCGGCACGAGGCAGTTGGTGGTGCAAGAGGCGGCGGAGACGACGAAGTGGTGCGCGGGGTCGAATGTGTCGTCATTCACACCGACAACGAACGTCGCGTCGGCTTCCTTGCCCGGGGCTGAGATTATGACCCGCTTCGCGCCCGCCTCGAGGTGAGCAGCGGCGGCCTCGCGACTCGTGAAGCGTCCGGTGGACTCGATCACGACGTCGACGCTCAAGCCGCCCCACCCGATCGCCTTCGGGTCCCTCTCCTCGAAGACGGTTATGTCGTGTCCGCCCACGCGAAGTCCCTTGTCGGTCCTTGTCACCTCTGCATCCAGGCGGCCGAAGGTCGAGTCGTAGCGGAGGAGGTGCGCGTTCGCCTCGAGCGAGACGAGGTCGTTTATGGCGACTATCTCGATGCCCGGGCCGTCTCCCGGCTTCGCCTCGAGCTCCAGAACGGACCTGAGGAAGTTCCTCCCTATCCGTCCAAAACCGTTGATGCCGACACGCACGGTCAAGTCGATCACCTCTCTAGCAGGCGCTCTCTCGAGCGGATTCTCAAGGTCGCACAAACACTTTCCCTCACAGAATGGCGGTTCCGCAAAACGTCGGCCTCAGTCGAAGAGATGGGAAAGCTCCTCGCTGCGCAGTTTCGGGTCGTGCTCGCGCAACCCCTCCGCGGCGACATCCGCGACGACGAGGGCGACATCGTCCGGGAACTGCCCGAGAGCGAGCGCGGCCTTGTCGGCTACGACGACGTCCACCGGGACGTCGTGCTCGCGAAGAGACCGGAGGAGCATCGCGACGTCGAATCCCGACGTCTCGGGCCGCTGCTCGCGCAGGTTCGCCACGTAGACACGCTCGCCCCGCGCCGAGCAAAGGGCGTCGAGGACCGCCGGCACGACACAGGCGGCGAGCACGCTCGTGAACAACGAGCCCGGCCCGAGCACGATCTGATCCGCCTCGTCGATCGCCTCGAGAACCGCCTCCGGCGTGGCGGGGTCGCCGGGAACGAGCGATACCGTCGCAATCTCGGCTGTCTTGTTGACCATCGCCTGCCCGACGATCTCGCCGCAGGCGGTCTGGGCTTTCAGCACTACGGGGACCTCGGTCGCCGGCAGGACGCGGCCGACCGCGCGGAGGGCACGCGCCGCCTTTTCGACGCCGCCCGCGAAGTCGCCGGTCGCCGCGGCCATGGCGGCGATGAGCAGATTGCCGAAAGCGTGACCCGCGAGCTCGCCTTGCGAGAAGCGGAACTCGAGGGCGTCACCGAGGGGCGAGGAGTCGGGCAGGAGCGCCCCGATGCATCGCCTCAGGTCCCCGGGGGCGGGAATGCCGAGCAGCTCCCGGAGCCGTCCGCTCGAGCCCCCGTCATCGGCGACCGACACGACCGCGGTCAGCTCGCCGGCATAGAGCCGGCAGGCACGCAACGTCTGGGCGAGCCCATGGCCGCCCCCGATGGCGACCACCTTCGGGGCGGATGCCGCCGCCCGCGGGCTCATCGCTCGATGTCCCGGTGGTGGACGACCGGTTCGTAGCCCCGTTCGCGGATGCGCGCGGCTATCTCCTCGGCCAGCACCACGGAGCGGTGGCGGCCGCCGGTGCAGCCGATGGCGATCGAGAGATAGGACTTGCCCTCGCGGACATAGGCGGGGAGCAGCAGGCCGAACAGGTCATCGAGGCGCGCCAGCAGCTCGGTGGTCTCGTCGTTGCCGAGGACGTACTCGCGCACGTCCGCGTCGAGCCCGCTCAGGGGGCGCAGCGCCGGCACCCAGTGCGGGTTCGGCAAGAAGCGGCAGTCGAAGACGAGATCGACGTCGAGCGGGATCCCGTGCTTGAAGCCGAAGGAGACCACCGCGGTCTGCATGCCGTCCGAGGAGCTGACGCCCTCGACGAGCTCGATGAGCCGATCTCGCAACTGGTGCACGTTGAGGTCCCGGCTGTCGACGACGAAGTCGGCCTCGTCCCGCAGTGCCGCAAGCATCTCGCGCTCTTGTTTTATCGCCGCCAGCACGCTCGGCGCCTCGACCGGGTGCCGCCGCCGTGTGCCCTCGTAGCGGCGTACGAGCACGTCGTCGGGTGCGTCGAGGAACAGCACGCGCACGCGAGCCCCGGTGGAGCGTAGCTCGCGGATCTCCGGCGCCAGCTCGGCCACGCCCTCGTACCCGCCCCGCCCGGCGACGAGGCACACCCGCTCGTACTCGGCTCCGGCTTGGCTGGTGAGCTCGGCGATCTTGCCGATGAGGGCAGGCGGAAGGTTGTCGATGACGAACCAGCCGCGGTCTTCGTACGTCGCCGCGGCCGTGGAGCGCCCGGCGCCCGACATGCCCACGAGGATCAGGTACTCCGCCATCGCCGTCTATCCTCCCATCCCGGCGTCTCCCAACCGTTCAAATCGGAGCAGCAGCAGCCGGGGGATCGCCAGCTCGAGCTCGAGGTCCACAGAGCCCTCCAAGAAC
>JBEKMC010000017.1:0-72006 GCA_050008715.1 Acidimicrobiales bacterium
AACCGAGGCAATCACGCTTCCCAGGTGTGCGATCACCGAGTCGTCGAGGTTGCCGCCGTCCGGAAGCAGTTTCGAGCGATGAGCTTCCACGATGAGGAAACGATTCAACAGGCCGCCATACGCATCAGATTCCGCCAATCCCGCACGCAACTCGTGAGAGGTGATATGCCCAAGGACGGAAACGTGTGTGTCGTCGGCTACAGCGGTCCTTGCTCGCGAGCGGGCCTGGAGTCGTCCGCCATCCCAGCTCTGCCTCAGGATGCTCGAAAGCGTCGAGCCCTCCCTCTTGCAGACGGATAGGACGCTGCGGAATTCCGGCTCGACGGCTAGCAGTCGACCGTCTGCCGGCACGTCGAGCGCGCCGTCTATTGCTTGCGGGGCCACAGCGTCCACGAGCGCCTCGCCCGACCCGAAACCAGAGAGCACGCGCTCCGTCATGAATTCTCGATCGGCAGCATCGAGTAGCCGTCGGACCTGCGCCCAGCTGGAGCCCTTGCGAGCCTTTGCGGTGTCTCCCACAATCAGTACCGAGAGGTGAGCACCATGCTTCGCACCATCGGCGACCGCATGCGGCCCGGGTCCAACGAGGGCGCCGAAAGCGGCGAGGAATGTCATAAGGAGCGCGGCCGGGTCAGCCTCGGAATGTGGCTCGATAGTCCACACAATGCTGCCCGCCAGCCCGTGGAAGGCTGGCGGTGCGAGCGACAGCCGTGGATCGGCTCCGCCGTGGACGAGTCGCTTGCCTGTGTCGAAGGACGTCATCGCCGCCCTCCCCATCGCCCCCGACACCCACCAGTGGCTCGATCGTCGCTTGCCCACCGGTCGCCGGGCCAACGGGGTGCCGGCCGGGTTGGGACACAGCAGCACTGGCCTTGACGGAGGGTGAGAACACTGTTGGCTACGTCATCGAACAGGCCGAAAAGCTCCTCGACGAAACGCTCGGTGACGGCTAAGCGTCGAGCAATCTGCTCGTTTGCACCTTCGACGGCAGCGAGGCGCGTCCAGCCTTCGCGCTTGGGTTCCTCAGAGATAGTTGCCTGCGCAACGTTCGCATTATGCTCGGTAGCCCCAGCGGACGGCCGGTTCTCGTCAGAGGGCCGGTCGTTGCGCGTCACTGTACGGCCTCGCGGCGAGACTTGCTCAGGAGGGCGTCGAGGTCCCGCGGCTCGAACACGAGGCGACCGCCCACCTTGTAGTGGGAGAGTCGACGCTCCTGAACCAAGCGCCGAAGGTGTCGCACCGACAGACCGAGATAGCCCGCTGCCTGAGCGATATTGAGAAGCCGCGCACCATCCGCGGCGGCGGCCGCACTCCTAGTAGTTGCCATGACTGCTCCTAACTCCGCGACGCACTGTGCGCCGCTACATGGTCAGGTCATGGGACTCACCTCCTTCGGTCGAGACAATCGAGCTTTCGCGGCAACGCCGGGTTTGAGACGGTCGCAGTCCGGCTCGATGGCTACTGGTGGAGACACAAGGTACCGCTACGTCGTTGCGCTCGCAACGCTCTCTGGCGCGTGCCCTTTTCGTGCCCTCAACGACACTGACCTGGACAAAAGCCCAGGTCAGTGACTTGTAAATCGTGTGGAGGTGGCGGGAATCGAACCCGCGTCCTCCGGCTTCTTGATGGGACTTCTCCGAGCGCAGCCGGCGGTGAGGTCTCGAGGCCCGCCCCGCCACCGGCACCCGGGCGGGCCTCCAGCTGACCGGCACCCGGGCGGGCCTCCAGCTGACTGAATTGTCCTCGTGCGGCGTGTCAGCGACACCGCTCGAGTAAGCCCCACGTTATGACGTCTGCTACCGATCCGCGGGGCTGGGACCGGACAAACGTTGCCGTTATTTAGGCGGCAAGCGCGAGCTGTGGCTCGGCGTTTGTGTTGGTTTCCGGCTCTTTAACGTGGCTCCGGAGACCACGGCTCGCTTCTCCCACCTCGACGACCGGAGTCGAAGCCTGTCACCCCCAGGGTGAGTCTCGGTGCGCCGACTGCCATCATCCGAGGCGGTTCGCACCGTTGCCGCCAGGGACGTACACCATGCTACCGGTGCCGGGCGCGCTCGCTGGCGGGGTGCCTTCGTTGCGCTCCGAGGAAGGCAGTCGGGCGGGCCGGCGCCGGCGTTCCGTGTACCGAAGACGACCGGGCGACCCCTCGCCCGGTCGCTCTGCGCACGAGGTTGCCGAGGAAGGAAAGACGCCGGGGCACAATGCAGCCCGCGCCGCCCCGCAACGACAACCGCCGGGGCCATCGCCCCGGCAGTTGACTCGTCCAAGCTCACGGCGCCCAGGGCGCCGGGGCGATCAGGTGAAAGAGCCCGAGGCCAGGTTGATCTTGGTGAGGCCTGCCTTGGTCTCGCAGGCTTTCTCCAGCTGAGCCTCAGTCTGCTTGACCTTCGCGGCCATGGTGCGGGCACCGGCGAAGGAGCCCTTTTGTCCGGCGTGGTACGTCACGACGTCGGTCTTGCTGTCGACCTTGCCCGCTGACAGCGTGAGTGACGTCTTCGTCGCAGGCGCGCCAGACGTCTTCCAAACGATGCTGCCCTTCAACGTGGGCAGTGTCCCGAGGAGGTTCAAGCAGTCATAGCTGCCGGTGACGGATGCGGAGACCTTCCCGGAGATGATCTTGTCGCCGCCCTGCGACGTGTGCCCGCTGCATTTCGTCGTCGTGGCAGAGATCGTGAAGGTCACCTTCGCCTTCTTCAGGAGCTGGAGCCCGGGCTTCGACGTGATCGCCGACGTCGAGGCGATCTTGCAGTCGATCTTGCCCGTGAAGGTCACCGTCGCCGTGTGCGCCTGCGAGGCACCGGCGGCGGTTGTCCCCACAAGGGTTGCGAGCGGTAGGGCCAGGAGTGTGAGAGCGAGAACGTACTTTCGGAACACGGAGTGGTTCCCCCTTCTTGCGGCGTGTACCCGCCGCCTGTCCGGCGGCATGTAGGAACTACGCACTGGGAGTCTTGCCCTGCCCGGCCTTCGAGTCAAACAGCAAGTTCCGCCTTCGCCGTTACCTCAGCGCCGGCCTTCGTGCTCCTTGATCGTCCGCTGGGTCTCACGAGCGGCGTCACGCTCCGCGATCGCATGGCGCTTGTCGTAGAGCCGGCGGCCACGGGCGAGGGCGATCTCCACCTTTGCCCGGCCCTCTTTGAAATAGACCGAGAGCGGCACGATCGTGAGAGCCTTCTGGGCCACCTTGCCGCTCAGCTCGTCGATCTCTTCACGGTGAAGGAGCAGCTTGCGGGCTCGATCCGGGTCAAAACGCCCGTATCCCGTCGCATACTCGTACGGCGCCACGTGCGCCCCCACGAGCCAGGCCTCACCGTGGTCGATGCGGGCGTAGGCGTCCTGGAGGGCGACGTGACCGGCGCGTAAGGACTTGACCTCCGCCCCGGTGAGCGACAGGCCGGCCTCGTAGGTCTCGAGGATCTCGTAGTCGTGGCGGGCGCGACGGTTGGAGGCGACACGATGGATGCCGCGCTCCAAGTCGGAGCGGGCGCGCGCCTTGCGTGAGGAGCCTTTCTTTGCCACGTGGCGACGCTACTTGCGATCGGCGCCGGCACCGACGCCCGCGAAGCGCGCCCTCAAGAAACCCGCTCCGACCACCCCCAGCTCGCCAGCGGTCATGATCTACCCATGGCCGACGCCCCACGAGGAACCTCGACCGACCGGAGCGCGGCCGCCGGGACGCCGCCGGCTGCTGGCTTGCACGTCACCGAGGAGCAGCTGGCCGTGATGGTCGCCCATTGCGTCCGATGTGTGCCGGAGGAGGGCTGCGGCCTGCTCGTCGGCGACGCGCAGGGCGTCGTGGCCTCGGTGCTCCCGACTCGCAACGCCGCGTCGTCGGCGCAGGTCTACTCGGTCGACCCCCGCGACCACCTCCGGATCGACCGCCAGGCCGAAGACGAAGGATTAGCCGTGATCGGGGTGTTCCACTCCCATACACACACCGATCCGTGGCCCTCGCCGACCGACGTGCGACAGGCTCCGGATCCGTCGTGGCACTACGTCGTCGTCGGCCTCCGGCAGGAAGTGGCATCGACTCGCTCGTTCCGCATCGTCGACGGGAACATCTTCGAAGAACCGGTGGTTGTGCTGGTTAGATATAATCCGACCTAACCAGTCAACTTTCGGAGGCTCCGTGTCCGTCGCTATTCGTCTTCCCACCGTGCTGCGTCATGCCGCCAGCGGCCGATCGGTCGTGAACGTCGACGGCGAGACCATCGGCGAGGTCCTCGAGACGCTCCAGCTGACCTACCCGGCCATTGCCGGCCAAGTGCTCACGAACGAGGGCAGCCTGCACCGCTTCGTCAACGTGTACGTGAACGACGACGACGTTCGTTACCTCGACAAGCTGGACACCAAGGTCGCCCCGGACGACGTCGTCTCCATCCTGCCCGCCGTCGCCGGTGGGGCGCACTGACCCACCGCCCGCAGCTTCCGGGCGGCCGCGTTGCCGCCGACGACGATCGTCCGGAGCCCACGACCACATGACGGTGTATCGCAGCATCCTCGACACGATCGGCAACACGCCGCTGGTCGACGTATCGGCGCTCAGCCCGAACGCCGGCGTGTCCGTCTTTGCCAAGCTCGAAGGACAGAACCCCGGTGGCTCGGTCAAGGACCGTCCAGCCCTTTGCATGATCGAGGACGCCGAGCGCTCTGGCCTGCTGACTCCGGGCGCCACGCTGCTCGAGCCGACCTCGGGCAACACCGGTATCGGACTCGCCCTGGTGTGTCGCGTGAAGGGCTACCACCTGAAGGTCGTGTTGCCGAGCAACGTTTCGGTCGAGCGTCGCCAGCTCCTCCAGCTCTGGGGTGCCGAGATCATCGAGAGCCCGGGGTCCGAGGGCTCCAACGGTGCCGTGCGAGCGGCGAGAGCGCTGGCGGAGGAGCACCCGGAATGGGTCTTCCTCTACCAGTACGGCAACCCGGCGAACCCGCGGGCGCATTATGAAGGCACGGGCCCGGAGATCCTCCGTGACTGCCCTGACATCACCCATTTCGTGTCGGGGCTCGGCACGAGCGGGACGCTCCTCGGCGTTGGCCGGTACCTCAAGGAACGACGCCCTGGGCTACAGGTCTGGGCGATCGAGCCGCCGGCGGGCGAGATGGTGGACGGGCTGCGCAACCTGGACGACGGCTACATCCCACCGATCTTCACCGAGCTCGGCGGCGAGGATCTGCTCGACCGCAAGACGATCGTCGGGCCGAAAGATTCCATCCTCTGGACCCGGCGTCTCAGGGATCTCGGGATCTTCGCCGGCATCTCGTCGGGCGCGGCGCTGGCCGGCGCCGTGAAGTGCGCCGCGAGCATCGAGACGGGCGTCATCGTCTTCGTGGCGGCCGACGGCGGTTGGAAGTACCTCTCGACTGATGCGTGGACCGGCGACATCGACGAGGTCGTCGAGCGGGCGAAGAAGACGATCTACTTCTGAGCCCGGTGAGTGCCCGCCCGGTGAGTGCTGCCCGGTGAGTGCCGGCCCGGTGAGTGCCGGCGAGCGTTCCTGCCGTAGCCTGCGGGCATGACCAACGAGCCGCTGAAGCGCCGCGACGGGCGCGCCCCCGACGAGCTACGCCCGGTGGAGCTCCTCCGGGACTACACGGAGTTCGCGCCAGGCTCGGTGCTCGCCGTGATGGGTAAGACGAGGGTCCTGTGCACCGCCTCGATCGACGAGGACGTTCCCCGTTGGATGCGAGGCACCGGCAAGGGGTGGGTCACCGCCGAGTACTCCCTCTTGCCAGGCTCGTCGCGCGAGCGCGTGTCCCGCGAAGCGGCCAAAGGCAAGCAATCCGGCCGCACACAGGAGATCCAGCGCCTCATCGGGCGTTCGCTCCGTGCCGTCTGCGACATGGTCGCCCTCGGCGAGCGCCAAGTCGTGCTCGACTGCGACGTCCTGCAGGCTGACGGTGGAACCCGTACCGCCGCGGTGACCGGTGCCTACGTGGCGCTGCATGACGCCTGCTCCCGCCTTGTGGCGAACCGTGCCATCACGACGAACCCGCTGACCGAGCATCTGGCGGCCGTGTCGGTCGGGATCGTCGACGCCGTCGCGATGCTCGACCTCGACTACTCCGAGGATTCGCGTGCCGAGGTCGACATGAACGTCGTGATGACGGCGTCGGGGCGTTTTGTCGAGGTGCAGGGCACGGCCGAAGGTTTGCCCTTCTCCCGTTCCGAGCTCGAGACCATGCTGGCGCTGGCCGAAGACGGCATCCGCAGCCTGCACGCTGCACAGGCCGACCTGCTCGCCGTCCCACCACCGCCACGGCAGTGACCGCCCGGTTCGTCCTTGCCACAGCGAATCCGGACAAGGCGGCCGAGGTCCGTCAGATCCTCGCCGAGGCGCTCGGCGATGTCGAGCTGCTCCCGCGTCCCGCAGGCGTCCCGGAGGTCGAAGAGGGCGGTGACACTCTCGTCGCCAACGCTCGCCTGAAGGCGGCGGCGCTCGTAGAGGCGACGGGTCAGGCGTGCGTGGCTGATGACACGGGTCTCGAGGTGGATGCACTCGGCGGGGCGCCTGGTGTCTATTCGGCGCGGTATGCCGGAGAGCACGCCAGCTACGCCGACAACTTCTCGAAGCTGCTCGCCGAGCTCGCCGGCGTAGAGGATGCGGACCGTACGGCTCGTTTTCGCACCGTCGCCATGGCTCGCTTCCCCGACGGCTCGGAGGTCGTGGCGAGCGGTGCCGTCGACGGTCACATCGCCACGCAGCCGCAGGGAACCTCCGGCTTCGGATACGACCCTGTCTTCGTGCCGGACGGTGGCGACGGCCGAACGTTCGCAGAGATGTCCGCTCCCGAGAAGCACGCCGTGTCCCACCGCGGCCGCGCCTTTCGTGCGCTGGCTGAGGCGCTGTCGGCCCGGGAAGGCAGCTAAAGGCCGCGAGCTACCAGCCCCTCAGGTCGACGGGCCACGTCTCGAGGACCTCACCGGAGGCGAGATCGGCAACGTACATCCGCTCGTGGTACGCCACGGTCGGGTCGACATGGGCCGGAGCCACGAGCACCTGGTCACCCACCCGGCGGGGAGGGTCGAACGTGAGGTGCTCGTCCGAGCAGAACCAGATGTTGGATCCCTCGAGCGCCGGGAGGCCGTGGTCCATCCCGAACGCCTTCAGGCCGGCGTTGGCGACCGACCAGGCTCCCGAGTCGGGCGTCGAAGTCGACACCACGGTTGCGAGCACGTAGAGAGCTTGGCGAAAGGGGAGTCCGAGTCTGCCGTAGGCCGTGTCCATGAGGGCGTAGCTGCCGGCCTGGATGTCGTCGGTCCAGGTGTTGATGAGGTAGGTGCCGGTGCCGCCGCCCGTCATGAGCTCGCCTCCGACGGCCTCGTGTGCGGCCACGAGCAACTCCATGGCCAGGCGGCATTTCTCGCTTCGGGTCTCGGCGCTCTCGATACCGACGACATGGCCCTCGTAACCCTGCACGCCCCGGACGAAGAGATTGCGCGAGCGGGCGAGGTCGGCGAGGCGGGGAGCGTCCTCGACCGAGCAACCGCACCGTGGAAGTCCGACGTTGACGTCGATGACGACTTCGCGGACGCCGCCGGAGGCAGCCGCCTCGATGGTCGCCGGTGAGTCGACGGTGACGGTGATGCGGTGGCCGGCTTCGACGAGGGCGCCGATGCGCCGGGCGTCGAGGATCTCGTTCGCGAGCAGCACGTCGGCCCCGAGCCCGGCGGCAGCGAGGCCCTCGCATTCGAGAATGGTGGCGCAGGTGAAGCTCTCGTGTCCCGCCGCCGCCTGGCGCTTCGCCAGCGACGTGCACTTATGAGCCTTGATGTGCGGTCGTAGCCGGGCACCGGGCAGAGCAGCCGTCATGGTCGAGAGGTTGTGTTCGAAGGCCGCCGCGTCGACGACGAGCGCGGGCGTGACGAGGTCGACGAGGCGCATGGGACACAGCGTACCGGCGCCGCCGCCGCCCTTGGGATGGGCTGGCGACGGATGTCCGCCGCAGGGTCGTAGGGTCGTCCCGGACCGGTCGCGCCAGGTAGCGTCGTTCGCGCCAGCGGGCCGAGCAGGCGGCGCCGCAACAGATGGAGAGGGGCATTCGTGCCGGTCGATCGCAGTGCCGTCGGGCAGTCTACGGGGCGCTTTACGGTGGTGATCGAACGTGGCCCGGTCGCCGTGTTCGCCGACGCGGTGAAGGACTCGAGCCCGGTCTATCGGGACCCACAGGCGGCGCGAGCTGCGGGGTTACCGGGAATCCCCGCTCCGCCTACGTTTCCGATCGCCATGCAGCACTGGGGCACGTTCACCGAGCTCCAGCCGGAGCCCGAGGGTGAGCCGCCGGCGGGGGCGGGCACGATCCTGGCGCCCCTGCTCGCCCAAGGAGGGCTGCTCCTGCATGGAGAGCAGGAGTTCGAGTATCACCGACCGCTCGTCGTCGGCGACGTGCTCGTCGGCGAAGGCCGCGTGACAGACGCCTACGAGAAACAATCCGGCGCCAACACCTTGACCTTCGTCCTGGTCGAGACGAGCTGGAGCGAAGAGGCCACCGGCGAGCCGGTGGTCACCGCTCGCATGAATCTGATCGTGAGGACGTGACCGGCATGGCGATCCTGCGCTACGACGACATCGAGATCGGTATGGAGGCGCCCGAGCGCCGCCACGAGCTGACGCGCACCGACCTCGTGAAGTACGCCGGCGCCTCCGGCGACTTCAACCCCATGCACCACGACGAGATACTGGCGCAGGCTGCAGGCATGCCGTCGGTGTTCGGGCACGGGATGTTCTCGATGGGTCTCCTGTGCTCGGCGATCACGGACTGGGTGGGCCCGGGGAACGTGCTGAAGATCAACGTGCGATTCTCCAAGCAGACGTGGCCGGGCGAGACGCTCGTGAGCTCCGTGCGCGTGACAGGAAAGCGACAAGAAGCCGGGAGGTCTCTCGTCGACGTCGAGTGCACGCTGTCGAACGCTGACGGTGAGCGCAAGGTCGTCGGCACTGCCACGGTGGCCGCCGGCTGACCCACGGTGGTACCTGGCTGACCCACGGTCCTTATGGGCCGAGGATGTCGCCCATCGTTCCGAGGGGTGGAGCGCCGAGCCCGAGCAGCGCCTCGTGGAACCGGCGCAGGGAGAACTTGCTTCCCCAGGTGGCGATAGCTTCGTCGCGTAGCGCCATGATCTCGAGCTTGCCCCAGGTGTAGCGGCCATAGGTCGGGTCGAACGTGGCCCTCATGGCCTCCGACCGAGCAGCAGGTCCGAGCAGGTATGCATCGGACTCGAAGCGCCGCGTCGCCTCGTCGACGGTCATCGTGCCGCGATGGATGCCGATCGCAGCCGCGAGCCGCGTCACGCGCAGCAAGGCCTCGATCCACACACCGAGCGCGAATCGAGGGTCATTCTCCCGGAAACCCGCTTCCACCATGAGCTCTTCGGCGTAGTGCGCCCAGCCCTCCACGAACGCCGCAGAGCACAGACTGCGGCGGACGTCGCCCCGCGCAAGGCTCCGCAACATGCGGCCGTGGGCGAAGTGGCCCGGCGTCACCTCGTGCACGGTGATAGCGGGGAGCGTCGTGGCACTGAACATCGAGCGCCATTCGTCCTTCGCCTCGTCGTCCCAGGAGTCGAGCGGCGGGTTCACGTAATACCACGCCGGGGCGTCGGCTTCGTAGGCCCCGGTCCACGACATCATGGCCACCGCCCAACGGCGTGAGGCGGGCGCCGGTCCCACACGGCAGTCGCCACCGAGCTCCGGGAGGAGCTCGTTCTCGAGTGTGAAGGCTGTCGCCTCGCCGATCAGGCTCCGGGCGGCGGCATAGATTCCCTCGTCGTCCGGATGGTCGCGGAGGAGCTCGCGGATGACCTCAGGGGGCTTGGTCCCCGGCGAGATGCGATCGCAGGACTGCTCGAGCAGAGCCGTAAGCCGGTCACGCTCGGCGTCAGCGCGGGACTCGAGCCGTCCGAGGTCGACTGGCATGCCCTCGGCGTCCCCGAGGAGGGCGGCCAGGGTGCCGGCTCCGAGGGACGCATCGGGGGCCCCGTTGTCGACGAAATGTTGGACGCGCTCGAGGAGGCGGGCATGCGCGTCCAGAGCTGCCCTTTGGTTCAGATCAATGCCGTCGGCGAGGCCGGCCACCGGCCCGATGAGGGCTTCGGCAACGGGAGACGGCACGGCGTCGAGTGATTCGAGCGAGGCGGCTATGGCCTCTGGCCATCGGGAACGGTGCCTCGCTCTTGCTGCATCTCGTTCGGACGCGGGGGCGTACTCGCGGTCGTAACAGGAGAGGTCGAGGTTCGTCAAGTGGGGGAGTGGGTTCCAGCGATGCGTCTCGGCAACGTCGAATGCGGTGGCGAGGCCCTGCTCGTAGGCCGTCAGGTGGCTTTCGTCGTGCAGGTCGCTCAAGCGCTCGTCCCGGCTGCCCTGGCCAAGCCTCGCGAGCGCAGCGGTGACACCGCTCGGCGACAGGTCCATGACCTCTCCGTCGTAGTCGTGCACACCCGCAAACTCACGAATCTCGGGCATGTCGAGGTCCCAGACGGCTTTGACGCGGCGGCTCACCATGCCCGGCAACCTATCGCCGGTAGAGCCGGCCGGGCGATGTCCTACCGGGGTATCCTCGCCGCCATGACGGATCGCTACCGGTGTGGCGCCTGCGGGAACCTCACGCGCTTTGACATCGTCTCGACGCGGCGGGCGCGGTCGTTTCATCATTTCAGCCTCGGAGGCGAGCTCTCCATCGAGGAGACGGAGGTGCTCTCCGAGACGATCGAGCTGGTCACGTGCCGCTGGTGCGGCAACTCGAAGTCGATCGAGCGTCTCTCCGAGCAGCGGTCGATCGCCTCCCCTCTCAGCACGGTGCCGGCCGGCTGACGCCGACCAACCGGTGCAATCCGTGCTCGTCCAGGCGGATTGCCCAGGTCACAGCGTTGTGACACACCCTCCTGCGATCATGTTCCCATGGACGGACGCGAGCAGAGCTGCCCGTCGGCCCGGGGAAGAGGACATGTGCGATGGAACCCTTGACGATCAGCTGCGACGAGTGCCGGCTCGACGGGACCTCTGCATGCGAGGACTGTGTCGTGTCGTTCCTGCTCGACGATCTTGGATCCTCCTCGTGCTTCGACGCAGCGGCGAGGCCGTCGAACGGGGCCGTGATCGTCGATGCTGCCGAGGCTCGCGCCATGAAGTTGCTGTACTCGGCCGGTCTCGTGCCGACGCTGCGCTTCGAGCGACGGGTCGGCTGAGACCGCCCGGCTGTCCCGGCTCCGGAGGTGGGCGGGCCATCTCTGCTGGTGGAAGGGCCGGCGCTGCTGGTGGAAGGGCCGGCGCTGCAGGTGGGCGGGCCATCTCTGAAGGTGGGCGGGCATGAGGCATCTGCTCGTGACAAACGACTTCCCACCGAAGATCGGCGGCATCCAGAACCTGCTGTACGAGCTTTGGAGACGCCTCCCGCCGGATGACGTAACCGTCCTGACGACACGATTCGCAGGGTCGGAGCGCTTTGATCGCCAGCAGGAGTTCCGCATCGAGCGAGCCGCCTCGCCGGTGCTGCTGCCGACGCCGGCGCTCGGCCGTCAGGTCCGTCAGCTGGCAAGCGAGGTGGGCGCAGGCCTCGTTGTGCTCGATCCTGCCCTCCCGCTCGGCCTCGTCGGGAGGCAGCTCGGGCTGCCGTATGCAGTCCTGCTGCACGGTGCCGAGGTGACGGTCCCAGGCCGCCTTCCCGTTTCCCGACAGTTACTGGCATCGGTGCTGGCGCCGGCTCGGCTGGTCGTGGCGTTCGGCGGCTACCCGGCCGAGGAGGCGCGGCGGGCACTCGGACGGCGCATGCCGCCGGTGGTGGTCGTCCCGCCCGGTGTCGATGTCGAGCGTTTCCGGCCCCTGTCGGAGGCGGAGCGGCTCGACGTACGAGCTCGCCTGGGCCTGCCCCTCGAGGGCCGGCTCGTCGTGGGCGTGAGCCGTCTTGTCCCCCGGAAGGGCATGGACGTCCTCATCAAGGCCGTGGGCAGGCTACGCCCGGCCATGGCCGACCTGCACCTGGCCATCGGCGGACAGGGCCGTGACCGGGCCCGCCTGGACCGGCTGATCGATCGTGAGGGGCTCTCGTCGTCCGTCACCATGCTCGGAAGGGTCGCCGACGAGGATCTCGCCGGTCTCGACGGCGCCGCCGACGTGTGGGCGATGCTGTGCCGGGACCGGTGGCTCGGGCTCGAGCAGGAAGGTTTCGGTATCGTCTTCCTCGAGGCGGCTGCCGCCGGCGTGCCGCAAGTGGCGGGCCGCAGCGGCGGGGCGCACGAGGCGGTCCTGCACGGTGTCACGGGACTGGTCGTGGACGATCCGGCGGACACCGAAGCCGTGGCAGCGGCCCTGCGCAGCCTCCTCGAGGACGCTCAGCTACGGCGACGCCTCGGCTCGGCGGCGCGGACTCGCGTGGAGACAGACTTCGTTTATGGCACCCTGACGGAGCGGCTGCGCACCGCGTTCGACGAGCTCGAGACGTGATCGGAACGGCCGCCTCGGCCGCCATGAGGCGCACGACGGCTCGGGACGGGTACTGTCCTGCCTCGGTACGGCGACATCAGCGGTCGCCGGCGTCGAGCGCCTGAGAAGGGAGGACCTGTGGCGGAACAGACCACCGAGCGCATGGTCGTCGAGGCTTCCCCCGCGCAGTGCTTCGATGCGGTGGCCGACATCGAGCGGTATCCCGAATGGGTCGCCGACTTGAAAGAGGTCCACGTCCTCGAACGCGACGACGAGAATCGACCCGTCGTGGTGTCGTTTCGGGCGGCGGCGTTCGGTCGTTCGACGAACTACACGCTCGTCTACGACTACTCGAAAGCTCCTGGGCAATTCGGCTGGGTGCAGCGGACCGGTGACCTCACGGACCGGCTCGACGGCTTCTACCGGTTCGTGGAGACGCTGGGCGGAGGCACCGAGATCACCTATCAGCTCGTCGTCGAGTTGCGGGTGCCGCTGCCTGGCTTCATCAAGCGGCGCGCCGAAGGGAACATCCTGCATGCCGCCATACGGGACCTGAAGGCCCGCGTCGAGTCGGGGGCTTGAGACGCCGACGTCCATCGGTATCGACGTCGGCGGCACGAAGATCCTCGGTGTCGTGCTCGACGAGCACCGGTCCGTCCTCGTCGACGAACGCCGTGAGACGGCCGACCAGGGCCAGTCGATCGTCGAGGATCTCGCCGAGCTGTGTGATCACTTCTTCGGCCTCGACAGCTCCAGCGCGTCGAGAGACAGCAGGGACGGGCCAATCTGCATCGGGGTCGGCATCCCTGGCATCGTCGACCGCGAGGGCTTGCTGCGGTTCGCGCCGAACCTGCTCGGAGCGAACGGCACCCAGGTCCGGGAGGGATTGCAGGACCGTCTCGGGGGCAAGGCGCTCGTTCACGTCGACAACGACGCCAACTGTGCGGCCATCGGGGAGTGCACCTTCGGGGCGGGCATCGGGCGAAGTGACGTGCTCTTCGTCACTCTCGGCACCGGCATCGGTGGCGGCATCCTCGCCGGCGGCCGCCTGCTTCGCGGGGCCGGCAACTTCGCAGCCGAGATCGGGCACATGGTCGTCCATCCGCACGGCCCGCCGTGCGGATGCGGTCGTCGGGGATGCTGGGAGCGGTACGCCTCGGGCTCGGGTCTCGGCCGAATCGCTCGCGATGCCGCCCTTGCCGGCCAGGCAGATCGCGTGCGCGAGCTCGCCGGGGGCGACCCAGACGACGTCCGGGGCGAGCATGTCGTGCGGGCGGCCACCGAAGGCGATCGCAACGCCGCCGCCATCCTCGAGGAGTTCGCCTGGTGGCTCGCCCTCGGACTCGGCAATCTCGCCAATATCCTCGATCCGGAGCTGATCGTGATCGGGGGAGGCCTGGTCGGGGCGGGCGAGGTGCTGTTCGCGCCGTTGCGGACGGCGTTCGCCGAGCACCTTCTTGCACCGGCGAAGCGGCCGGCCATCGAGATCGTGCCCGCCGTCCTCGGCGAGCGGGGCGGTGCCATCGGCGCAGCCACCCTTGCCACGTACGTGGCCGCGCAGGCTCGTGGGGGCGACCCCGCCCCCGACACCGGGTGGAGAGCACCCGTGAGCGACCTCGCCAGCGGTTGACGCGTGCAGATCGGAATCACGCTTCCGACCTTCAGCCCGGATGCCGCAGGCGTCATCGATGCCGCACGGGCCGCGGAGGAGGCGGGCATCGGTGGGGTCTTCGTCTTCGATCACCTGTGGCCGATGGGCAATCCCGCTCGCCCGTCACTGTCGCTCTATCCGATGGCGGGAGCGGTGATCGCTGCCACGAACACGATCCGCGTCGGCACCCTTGTCGCCCGTGTGGGCCTTCTTCCTGACGAAGTGGTCCTCGCCTCGCTCGGCGGGCTGGCGCAGCTCGCAGAGGGGCGCCTCATCGCCGCCATCGGGACGGGCGACTCCTCGAGCGCCGACGAGAACGAGCGCCTGGGAATCCCGTACCCGTCCGCGGGGTGGCGGCGTCAGCGCCTCGCAGGAGTGGCGGGCGAACTGCGACGAGCCGGGATCGAGACCTGGATCGGTGGCGGCGCTGCGGCGACGAACGAGATCGCCCGCGCCACCGGCTCGACGTTGAACCTTTGGGAGGCGTCACCCGAGCAGTTGCGGCGCAGCGCCGCCACCGGCCACGAGGTGAGCTGGGCCGGGCCGCTCCCGAACGACGGCTCGGCCGGATCCGTCTTGCGTTCCGTGGCGCAAGCGGGCGCCACGTGGGCCGTCTGGGGATGGCCACAGTCACTCGAGGTCGTCCTCGTCGCCAGCCTGGAGGCCGGAATCGAGGCCACTCGGGGGCCGATGTAGCCTCCACGAATGGAATTGCGCCGCGTCACCGGGCTCCCGCCGTATGTGTTCGCCGAGATCAACGAGCTCAAGGCAGCGGCGCGCCGAGCCGGCGAGGACATCATCGACCTCGGGTTCGGCAACCCGGACATCCCGTCACCCGAGATCGCCGTCGAGAAGCTCGCCGAGGCTGCCCACAACCCGCGGAACCATCGCTACTCGTCCAGCCGCGGCATCCCGAAGCTTCGCTCTGCCATCGCCGACCTCTACCAACGGCGCTTCGGCGTGGAGATCGACCCGGAAAGCGAGGTCGTCACGACGATCGGCGCAAAGGAAGGCCTCTCCCATCTCATGTGGGTGCTCGTCGGCCCTGGCGACACCGCCCTCGTGCCCTCACCCTCCTACCCGATCCACATCTATGCGCCGCTGTTCGCCGGCGCCGACATCCGCATGGTCCGGCTCGAAGGGCTCGGTGGCGATGAGGCGGGAGCGGGGGAGGGTTTCTTCGCCAACCTCGTCGAGGCGTGGGAGTCCGCCTGGCCCAAGCCCCGCGTGGCCATCCTCTCGTTCCCCCACAACCCGACGACGGCCTGCATCGACCTCGCCACGATGGCGCGTCTCGTCGATTGGGCACGTGAGCACAACGTCGTCCTCGTGCACGACTTCGCCTACTCCGACACCGCATTCGACGGCTACAAACCCCCGTCCATCCTGCAGGTGCCTGGCGCCAAGGACGTCGCCGTCGAGCTGTACACCTTGACGAAGTCGTTCTCGATGGCAGGCTGGCGCGTGGCGTTCCTCCTCGGGAACGCCGAACTGGTGCAGGCGCTCACAAAGCTGAAGAGCTATCTCGACTACGGCACGTTCCAGCCGATCCAGATCGCCGCCATCGTGGCCATGAACGAGGCGCCCGACTATCCCCTCGAAGTGAACGCCATCTACGAGAGCCGGCGCAACGCGCTCTGCGACGGCCTCGACCGCATCGGCTGGCACGTGGAGCGACCGAAGGGAACGATGTTCGTGTGGGCACCGATCCCGGAGCCCTATCTGGAGATGGGGTCCCTCGAGTTCTCCCGCTACCTCGTGGCCGAAGGCAAGGTGGCGACGTCACCGGGCGTCGGTTTTGGAGTCGGTGGCGACGGCTACGTGCGCTTCGCCCTCATCGAGAACGAGCAGCGGATCGCCCAGGGCGTGCGATCGTTGCGCAAGGCGCTCCCGAAGCTCTGAGTGCTCAGGAGACCGTGAGCGCCGCCGTGCCGGCGCTCAGGCTGGCTCCTCGGATCTCGATGGACCACTGGCGGTTCAGCAGTCCGTCCTCGGCATAGAAACCATGGCTCGTGAGCGCCCCGAGGATCGGGTTGCCGGCCGCCGTCATGCCTCCGCTCACCGAGACCGCCCGCACGCCGATTGCCTGCAACGAGTAGCCGGACGGCCCGATGCCGCCGACCTCGGCTTTGAGGCGGCCGCCCGACACATAGGCGAGGAGCGGCTCGGCGTCCGGCCCGGCCGTGGCGACGGCGATCTGGCTCACGTCGCTTGCCTGGCGGATGAACGACCCGGCCATGCCTCGGCGGGCGTAGAACTTGCCGTCCCGGACGAACGCCTCGACGACCCGGGACGTGGGCTCGTCGCCTCCGGCCAGAGCGATGGCGCTGACGTTCGTGGCGACCTTGTGCCAGGAACTGGACGGCCACAGCGCACGGGCTCCGTGACGGTCGTAGAACGTGCCGCTGTTCGAGCGATAGCCGATGACCGTGTCGCTCGGTCCCGATCCCGGAGCGAGGTCGACTGCCGTCGCCCCGGTCGCCTCTAGGAGCGGGGTGTTGTGCAGCCCGCCGTCGGCGACCTCGACGGCTCCGGCATCGGTCACCCAGGCGAGCACGGGGTGCCCCTTCGACCCCGAGGCCGACGAGAGACTGAACGAAGCGACGCCGGAAGCGATCGGCTTCAACCAGTTGCCGCTGAGGCCGGGTCGGTAGGCGCCGGCCTCGAGCTCGCCCGTCGCCGTGAGGGCGGCGACGATCGGGCTGGCGTTGTAACCGCCGCCACCGACAACCTCGGCCTTGGCAATCCCGCTCGCCACGTTTACGAACGGCCCACCGAGGCCGCCGCTGTCCTTCAATCGCAAGTCTCCGGCGGAGGTGAGATCCCACAGGACGGGCTGCTGGAGCGTCCAGTCAGGGTTGTGCAGCCAGCCGATCACCTGATCGCCGGCCGTGCCGTCCGAGACCACCCAGTGCGAGACGGCGAGGCGGCCCCAGCCGGTCGCGCGGGGTGGGTCGTTCTCCGTGATGACCGTGACGAAACCATTGCCGTCGTTGTCGACCGACGACGAGACGGCGATCTCGGTGTGCCCGGCCGGGTTGCTGTTGTAGAGCGACAGGACGTCGCCGGGCTGGGGTGCTTGGCCGACGGTGCCGTTTCTCACGACGGTGAGCCTCGGGTAGCCCGCCGAGCCGTTCGGGTAGTTGAGGACGACGCCGTTGCCGTTGGCGGGATAGGGGGCCACTCCCCAGGCCAGGTACATCCATCGCATCGAGAGCTCGACGCACTCCCATTCGAGCTCTCCCCACGCACCCGGGAAGAACCTCACGAGGAAATCAGCGTGCTGGGGCGTACCCGGACCACAGTCCTGCAAGCCGTCGAAGCGGGCTTGTAGCTCGAAGGAATGCGGGTCGTTGCCGACGTCGCAAGGACCCTCCCACCACGGCGGGCTCGGAAGGCTGTCGTTCGGGGCGAGAAAGATGTGTGCACGTGCCCCCAGTGCCGCCCTTGCCGTTCCCGCCTCGGACGCGGTGGAGGTCCCTACGATCCCACCGTCGACAGGCTGGCGAAGGGGGGCCTGGTGCGTCGTCGGGGCCACCCCGCCCGAGGCCGAGGCCTCCGACGCCCGCGAGGGCGAGGCGGCCAGAACGGCCAGCGCGGCAGCAACACCGAGGCTTGCTAGGGGGACGAGGCGCCTGCGGATGCTCCGCCTCGTAGTCCGTCGCCACCAGCGTCGCTCATCTCGAGCCGAGAAACCCTGCATCACCGTGCCCACCCGTCACTAACGGCGGGCGACTCGCGCCCGCCGATCGCGCGTCACGGTAAACCGCGAGCGGACGTGTGGTCAACGTCGTCGGAGCGACGCTCCGCCGAGCGGGCCGGTGCGCGCAGCGTGGCAGGGTTACTGTGGCGCATGTTCTACGGGGTGATCAAGGCGATACTCTCGCCGATCTTCCGTCTGCTGTTCCGGATTCGCCTGGAAGGGCTGGAGAACATCCCGGAGTCCGGTGGGCTCATCATCGCCTGCAACCACCAAGCGTTCTGCGACTCGCTGTTCCTGCCGTTCGCCGTGCCGCGTCGCGTGACCTTCGTCGCCAAGGCAGAGTATTTCCAGTCGTGGAAGACCCGCTGGTTCTTTCGCGCCGTCGGTCAGATTCCGATGGAGCGCTCCGGAGGCTCGGCTTCTCAAAAGGCGCTCGGCGAGGCTTTGGAGGTCCTGCTGTCCGGCGGCTGCATCGGCATCTATCCCGAAGGGACTCGCTCGCCTGACGAGCGCCTGCATCGCGGGCGGACCGGTGTCGCCCGCCTTGCCCTCGCAGCAGGCTGCACGGTGGTCCCGGCCGGCATCCGCGGCACGCGCGCCGTACAGCCGATCGGGGCCCGCATGCTGAGGCCGTTCAAGACGGTCGAGATCAGCTTTGGGAAGCCGATCGACCTCGAGGCCCGCTACGGCGTCCGCCTCGAGGAGCCGCTCGTGCTGCGACAGGCCACCGACGAGATCATGTGGGAGATCCGGCAGCTGTCGGGCCAGCAGTACGTCGACCGCTATGCCTCACGATCGGCCCAAGCTGCCGAGGAAGGCAAGCCGCGAGTGCCAGTCACCTCGAGCGCCTCGACCAGCGACTCGGGCGATGCAGCCTCCGTCGGGTTGCCCGCGCTGGCGCGCGAGTCGTGAGCAACCGTTGGTGCTAGTTGGTTTCGATCTGGGTGGTTTCGAGCCGCTCCGCCCAGCCTCTCGAGCGCTCGAGCGCAGCCAACCAGGCGGAGTGATCCCGGTCGGCCTTGCCGGGCGTTGACTCCGGGGTGAAGGTGGCCTGCGCCGGCGAGAGGTCCCGAAGGTCGGCGAGCGATCCCCAGACGCCTTCGGCGAGACCGGCGAGCATGGCCGCCCCGAGGGCGGTGACTTCGGTGGTCGCAGCCCGTACGACCTCAACGCGGGACTGGTCTGCCTGGAGTTGGAGGAGGAGATCGAGGGCGGCCGCTCCGCCGTCCGCCCTGAGGACGGTCACCGGATGGCCGCCGGCGGCAACCATCACGTCGAGGACGTCCCGGGTCTGGTAGGCGATGGCTTCCACGGCTGCCCGGGCGAGATGGGCACGACCGAGGCCTTTCGAGAGGCCGACGATCGTCCCGCGAGCGTCGGGATCCCACCAAGGGCTGCCGAGGCCGGTGAAGGCGGGAACGAGGACGACGCCGTCACTCGAGTCGATCGAGGTGGCGAGCGGCCCGGTGTCTTCCGCCTTGGCGATGATCCCGAGGCCGTCGCGCAGCCATTGGATGGTGGCTCCCGAGGAGAAGATGGCCCCCTCGAGGGCGTAGGTGACGGTGTCTCCGAGTTGCCAGGCGAGAGTGGTGAGGAGACCCTCGCTCGGCGGGGGGCACACCGTCCCGAGGTTCATGAGCACGAAGCTGCCCGTTCCGTATGTGACCTTCGTCATCCCCGGCTCGTAGCAGCACTGGCCGAACAGCGCAGCCTGTTGGTCGCCGGCGATCCCGCTGAGCGGGACGCCACGGAGCGCCCCGCCGGCGACCTCGGCGCTGACGACGCCGAAACGACCGGACGACGCCCGTATCTCGCCGAGGGCGGCGCGGGGAAGGCCGAACAGGTCGCACAGCTCGCTCGACCACGAGCGCTTGTTGATGTCGCAGCACAGTGTGCGCGACGCATTGGTCACGTCGGTGGCATGCAGCCCGCCGTGCGGGCCACCCGTCAGGTTCCAGCAGATCCAGTCGTCGACCGTGCCGAGCATGAGATCGGGTGTCGGCCGGACGTCGCCGTGACGCAGCATCCACTCCCACTTCGTGGCGGAGAAGTAGCTGTCGAGCACGAGCCCGGTCGTCTCGCGCACGAACGGGAGATAGCCGGCGGCGTCGAGCTCCTCGCAGCGGGCCGCCGTCCGCCGGTCCTGCCAGACGATTGCCGGGTGCAATGGCATGCCCGTCCGCCGGTCCCACGCGATGGCAGTCTCCCGCTGGTTCGTGATGCCGACGGCGGCGACCGGGCCGTTGCCCGCCGCAGCCAGGCGGTCGGTGAGCTCCGCAACCGTGGTCACGACGAGCTGCCAGATCTCCGCCGCGTCGTGCTCGACAAGTCCCGGAGCCGGGAAGTGCTGGGTGAGCTCGCGATACGACACGTCGGTCACGCGCCCGTCCAGCGCGACCGCGAGGGCTCTCACGCCGGTCGTGCCGGCGTCGATGGCGAGAACTACGGGCACGAGGTCGCACCGTAGTAGGTGACGTACCGCCGCCCCGGCCCCTCTCCCTCGGCTCGCTCTCGGTCCCGGACGGTTCGACACAGCCTGGGCGTATGGTGCTCGTCGAAGGGGTGCCGCAACCACGAATCGCTGTGCTCGCGAGTGCAAACCTTCGCGAGCGCCCTGTGACCTGCACCTGAAGAACGGTGCTCCCATTGACAGATGCGTAACTACGGTGCTGTAATTACCCCCCACCTGGTGGTACCAGACGGGAACACCACAACATCTTGTGGTATTAAAATGAAACCGGTGGAACCGGTCAAGGAGGGGACAGGAATCATGGCTGTCGCAGGAGAGCGCCTCGGGATCGGCATCCGTCGCTATTTCACCGAAGAGGGCAAGCACCCGTACGACCAGGTTGCCTGGGAACGGCGGGAGTCGCGGATCTCGGACTACCGCACGGGAGCCGTGGCCTTCGAGCAGCTCGGCGTCGAGGTGCCCACCACCTGGAGCATGAACGCCACGAACATCCTCGCCCAGAAGTACTTCCGGGGAACGCTCGGGACCCCGGAGCGGGAGACCTCGCTGCGACAGGTCATCGACCGCGTCGTCGACACGATCACGACATGGGGCACGAAGGACGGTTACTTCCTCGACGCCGCCGAAGCCGGCGTCTTCAGCGACGAGCTGAAGCACCTCGTCGTCGAGCAGAAGGCAGCCTTCAACTCGCCGGTGTGGTTCAACATCGGCGTGAAGGGTGTTCCGCAACAAGCGAGCGCTTGTTTCATCCTCGCCGTGGACGACGACATGTCGTCCATCCTCAACTGGTATGTCGAGGAGGGGACCATCTTCAAAGGGGGCTCCGGCTCCGGTGTGAACCTGTCGAAGATCCGATCGTCCAGGGAGCTCTTGCAAGGCGGCGGAACCGCCTCAGGTCCGGTGAGCTTCATGCGAGGGGCGGACGCATCCGCCGGCACGATCAAGTCCGGTGGCAAGACGCGGCGGGCCGCCAAGATGGTCATCCTCGACGCCGACCACCCTGACATCCGCGAGTTCATCTGGTGCAAGGCGCGGGAGGAGCGAAAGGCGCGCGTACTGGCACAGGCCGGCTTCGACATGGACCTCGACGGCGCCGACAGCCATTCCACGCAGTACCAGAACGCCAACAACTCCGTTCGCATCACCGACGAGTTCATGAAGGCCGTCCTCGAGGACGGCGATTGGGATTTCGTCGCCCGCACGACCGGCGAGACGATCGAGACCGTGAAGGCTCGTGACCTCTTCCACCAGATCGCCGAGGCGGCCTGGGAGTGCGCCGACCCAGGGCTGCAGTACGACACGACGATCAACAAGTGGCACACGGCTCCGAACACCGGCCGGATCAACGGGAGCAACCCGTGCTCGGAGTATGTGCACCTCGACAACAGCAGCTGCAATCTCGCCAGCCTCAACCTTCTGCGGTTCATGGAGGAGGGAGGTCGTTTCGACGTGGAAGGCTTCCGGGCGGCGGTGGAAGTCGTCTTCACCGCCCAGGAGATCCTCATCGGCAACGCCGATTACCCGACGGACAAGATCGGGGACACGACCCGCAAGTTCCGCGAGCTCGGACTCGGCTACGCGAACCTCGGCGCCCTGCTCATGTCGGAGGGCCTTCCCTACGACTCGGAGGAAGGACGCGCCTGGGCCGGCGCCCTCACGGCGCTGATGACGGGCGCTGCATACGAGACCTCGGCGCGGACGGCTGCTCGCATGGGCCCGTTCGCCGGCTTTCACGAGAACACCGAGCCCATGCTGGGCGTGCTGCAGATGCACCGGGCCGAAGTGGCCAAGATCGACGAGGAGCTCGTGCCGACGGACCTGCTGTCGGCCGCACAGGAGTCCTGGGACAACGCCGTCGAGCTGGCTGAGCAGTACGGCGTCCGTAACTCCCAGGCCACCGTGCTCGCTCCGACCGGGACGATCTCGTTCCTCATGGACTGCGACACGACGGGCATCGAGCCGGACCTCGGCCTCGTGAAGACGAAGAAGCTCGTCGGCGGGGGGACGATGTCGATCGTCAACCAGACCGTTCCGCGTGCTCTTCGAAAGCTCGGCTACAGCGACGCGGAGATCGTCGAGATCGTCGCCCACATCGACGAGCACAAGTCGATCGTCGGAGCACCGAAGCTGAAGGCCGAGCACTTGCCGGTGTTCGCCTGCTCGATGGGCGACAACGTCATCCATTACCTCGGGCACGTGAAGATGATGGCGGCGGCTCAGCCGTTCGTGTCGGGCGCCATCTCGAAGACGATCAACATGCCGGAGTACGCCACCGTCGAGGAGGTCGAGCAGCTGCACGTCGACGCCTGGAAGATGGGGCTCAAGGCGGTCGCCATCTACCGGGACAACTGCAAGGTCGCCCAGCCGCTGTCCACCACGAAGAAGGACGGGGCTGCCAGCCCTGGGCCGAGCGACGACGACGCCGGCGTCCGGGACGAGCTGCGCTCCACGGCCTTTGCAGCCAAAGAGGCCGAGCTCACGGCGAAGATCGCCGAGCTCGAGGACGCCTTGCAGCACTCGCACGTGACGGCGCCGGCGACGACGACGCGGACGCGGTTGCCGCGCCGCCGCCGGTCGAACACGTTTGCGTTCCGCGTGGCGGACTGCGAAGGCTATGTCACCGTCGGCGAGTACGAGGACGGTCGCCCCGGCGAGGTCTTCATGAAGGTCTCGAAGCAGGGCTCGACGCTCTCCGGCGTGATGGACGCCTTCTCCATCTCGGTCAGCCTCGGCCTCCAGCACGGCGTCCCGTTGTCGACGTTCGTCCGCAAGTACACGAACATGCGGTTCGAGCCTGCCGGCATCACCGACGACGCCGAGCTGCGGCTGGCTTCCAGCCTCGTCGACTACATCTTCCGGCGGTTGGCGCTGGACTACCTGACCTTCGACGAGCGTCTCGAGCTCGGCGTGCTCTCGACTCACGAGCGCACACAGCCGACGTTGCCCGGCCTCGAGGACGTCGACGCCGACGACGCCAGCAAGCGGGAGCGCGAGCGCTTCGGCGCCGGCGGCGACACGGCGGCACCGAGGAGCGAGACGGCGCACCCTTCTGCCGGCAGCGGGCATCCCGCAGAAGCGAGGGTGTCACAGGTCGAGAACCGGGACGCGCCCTTCTGCTATGCGTGCGGGAACATCATGCAGCGGGCCGGCTCCTGCTACGCCTGCCCGAGCTGCGGCGCGACGAGCGGTTGCTCGTAGGAGCCGCTCAGGGGGACGTCAGCCCCAGTCCTCGGTGAGCGAGCCGTCGGCCTGGTGCCGAAAGAGCGGGATCGAGCCGAGCGCGTGCACCATGGCGGCATCCTCGCCGAGTGCCGTCCGCCAGAGGCCGCCTTCGGTGAGCAGGGCACCGAAGGCGACTGGCTCCCCGCCGACCTTTCGGATCAGGTTGAGCGCTGCTCGGCTCGATCCGCCAGTGGAGATCACGTCGTCGACGATGGCGACGCGTCGCCCCTCGACAACGTGCCGGCGAGCGCGGTCGAACAGCAGACGCTGGTCCCGATCCGTGGTGATCGAGCGGACAGGCTCGTCAATGGCATCGGCGAGGTGGATTTTCGGCGTCTTGTGCAAGATGGCGTAGTCGTCGAGCCCGAGCGCACGTGTGACCTCGATGGCCAGCGGTATCCCCATGGTCGCGACCGATGCCACGATCTCGATGTCGAGCGGTGCCAGCTGCTCGGCGAGCTCGCGCCCTGCCTGGGCGGCGAAGCGGACGCCGTGGTCGACACAGATCAGGAGGGCGATGGACACCTCCGATGCGACCTGGACGAGCGGCAGCTCGACGAGCTGGGAGCCAACGGTGGCACGGTAACTACGATCGGCGCTCACCCACCGACTGTGACCGGTGGATCGCCGGCACGCAAGATCGTCCGGTCCGGCTGTGATCGGGCCGGTTCAGTCGGGCGGCCCGAAAAGGCGGTCGCCGGCGTCCCCGAGCCCCGGCACGATGTAGGCCTGGTCGTTCAGCTCCAAGTCGACGGCTGCGCAGGCGACTCGTACCTGCGGGTGAACGGAATGGAAGTACTGCAGCCCGGGAACCGAGGCGATCAAGCAGAGGGCCGTGATGTCCGTGGCGCCCCGGTCGGCCACGAGCGAGCACACCTGCGCGAGCGAGCCGCCCGTGGCGAGCATGGGATCGCAGACGACGACCCGGCGCTCCGCAAGGTCGCTCGGCAGCCGGTTCAAGTAGACGTTCGACTGATGCGTGACTTCGTCCCGGCGGAGACCGACATGGGCCACGCGCGTGAGTGGGAGCAGTTCCTGGATGGACTGCACCATGCCGAGGCCGGCCCGTAGCACGGGCACGAGCAGGACGGTCTCAGCAATTCGAGGAAACCGCACCCCGGCCGTGACGGGCGTGTCGATCTCCGCCTCGGTCATCTGGAGATCGCGTAACGTCTCGTAGGCGACGAAGGCCGACACCTCCGAGACCAGCTGGCGGAACACGTTGCTGGGCGTCAGAACGTCTCGTAGCAGGGTGACACGATCGGTGACCGCCGGGTGGTCCACGAGGAGAACGCCTGGGTAGGCGGCCGCGGCCGCCGGGAGCGGGTGGGGGAGCTGGTGTTGAACCATGGTTGGGTTTCTAGTCGCTTCCGTCGTCGTCGGTCGGGGAGATCACGTAGCGGACACCGCTGCATGCAAGCTGCAGCTCACGCGGAGCGTCTAGCAGCTGTGAAACGCCGCGAATTCATCCGTCTTGCCGGCGGTCTGATGGCCTCAGCCGCCACCGGCGCGACGGCGTCCGCCTGCTCGAGCCCGTCTGCGGAGAAGGGCTCGACCCTGCCCGACTCGAGCGTCGCCACCACGACAACGGCCGTCAGGGCGACGCAGCCGAGCACCTCGACGACGTCGATAGCCGCCCGGGCGCCGTCGCGACATGACTGGGCACGGCTCGGGCACTCCTTGGAGGGCGACCTCGTGCTGCCTTCGTCGCCGGACTATCTCACGAGCGCGCAGAGCTACAACCCCGTGTTCGACGGAGCACGCCCCAAGGCGATCGCCTACGTCGCCTCGGCGGCTGACGTAGCCGCGTCGATCGCCTTCGGGCGCGAACACGACGTGCGGCTCTCGATCCGCTCGGGTGGCCACAGCTACGGCGGCTGGTCGACCGGCGACGGTCTTGTCGTGGACGTCACGCGGCTCGCCGCCGCCTCGGTGGACATGCCCGCCGGCGCTGCCTCGGTCGGGGCAGGGTGCCGGCTCGTGGACGTCTACGCGGCGCTGGCTCAGCATTCGGTGGCGATCCCCGGCGGATCGTGCCCGACGGTGGGCATCGCCGGGCTGACGCTGGGCGGCGGTACCGGCGTCCTCGGCCGCCGGTTCGGCCTGACCTGCGACAACCTGCTCGAGGCCGACGTCGTGCTCGCGTCGGGAGACCTTGTAACTGCGAGCCCGTCGCAGCACAGCGACCTGTTCTGGGCGCTGCGTGGCGGGGGAGCGGGCAGTTTTGGCGTGGTGACCGGGTTCCGCTACGCCATCCATCCGATCGGCGACCTCGGGCTCTTCACGTTCGTGTGGCCCTGGACGGCCGCTGCTCGGGTCGTCGCCGCCTGGCAGGACTGGGCGCCGCTCGGGCCCGATGAGCTCTGGTCGAACTGCCTGCTGTTCGCCGGGCAGGCCACACCGTCTGGATACCTACCGGTGGCTCGTGTCACGGGGGTCTACGCCGGTGCAGAAACGGCCCTCGACGCCGAGTTGCAGTCCTTCCTCGAGGCCGTCGGTGTGGCGCCATTCACGCGCTTTGTGGGCTCCGCCTCGTACTTCGACACGATGATGATCGAAGCGGGCTGCGAGGGCGACACGGTGGCCGAGTGCCACTTGCCGAGCAAAGAGACCGGCGGCCTGCTGACGCGGGCACCGTCTGCGGCCAAGTCTGACATCCTGACGGCCAGAGCGAGTCCGCCGGCCGTCGCCGCCATGATGGCGGCGGTCGAGGCTCGCCAGTCCTCGCCGATCCTTGCCGGCGGAGGGATTGCCCTCGACGCCATGGGAGGAGCGATCAGCCGGCTTGGTCCCGACGAGACTGCCTTCGTGCATCGAGACGCCCGCTGCACCGTGCAGTACAGCGCCGGCTGGGGTGACGGGGCACCGGCATCGACGATCGGCGCCAACCGCCGCTGGCTGCGATCGTCGTGGGAGTCGATGCGCCCGTACGTGAGCGGCCAGGCCTATCAGAACTACGCCGACCCGGCGCTGTCGGACTGGCCGGTGGCGTACTACGGCTCCAACCTGGACCGGCTCGAGCAGGTGAAGGCCGCCTACGACCCGGACAATTTCTTTCGATTCCCCCAGTCGGTGCCGCTGCCGGCGACGCGATGAAGACGCCGGGGGCTACTCCAGCACGCGAACGCAGAGGACCGGCGGCAACCCGGACGACACGAGCCTCCACTCTTCGCCCTGGTCGAGAGAGGCGAACAGCTGGCCGGCCCGCGTGCCGAACACGAGTGGGTACGGCGACGTGTGCCCGCTCGTGAACGCGTCGGAGACGACCGTCATGTGGGCGTTCCCTGACGGGAGGCCATCCCCGAGCATGACCCAGCGCTTGCCGGCGTCAGTCGTCCGGTAGACGCGGGGGCGTCCCTCGGGACCGCAGGGAAACCACTCGGACTCGAGTGGGAACACATATGCGGTGTTCGGTTCCACGACGTGCCCGACGACGGCAAAGCCGAAATCGGAGGGGAGGCCACCGGGCTCGCCCCTCTGGCCGATGCGCGCCCAACTGTCGCCGGCGTCCTCGGAGTGGTACGTACCCGTATCGGTCTGGGCGAAGACCGAGTCCGGGTTGGCCGCGTCGAGCGCGAGCTTGTAGATCTGGCGACGGGGCCCCCGCCATTCGTCGCCTGGATGCATTGCAATGCCGCCGTTCTTGGCTTTCCAGCTCTCCCCAGCGTCGTCGGAGCGGTAGATGCCTCCGCTCGTGATGGCGACCGTCAACCGTCCGGGCCGCTCAGCGTGCGTGAGGATGGTGTGCAGGCGGTCACCCGGTGACTCCCACCCGGCCCGATCGTCAAGATCCCAGAGGGTGCGCACGAGCTCGAACCCGACGCCATCGGTGGAGCGGAACAGCGCAGCGGGCTCCGTGGCGGCGAGGATCGGTTGCGTGCCGTCCGACGCCGGCGTGCTCCAGTCCGGTTGCAGCTGGCACACCCTCGCGAGCGTCGCCCCGTCGTCGGCCGGGAGCTCGATTGTGGTCGCCCCCGGATTGCTCCAGCTTTGGCCGTCGTCGTCGGTGACCCTCAGTGCGGAAGCGCCGCTCGGATCCACCGTGGCAACGTAGTAGCGCGGGCCGACCTGCAAGAACGCCGGCACGCGGCAGCCTTTGAAGTACGGGCCGTCGGCGACGCCGTCACTGACCAGGAAGAGCCCGAGCGTCGTGCCGACCGCAACGGGCAGGTGGTCGGTCATACGGGCCCGGAAGCTCGACCGCTCTAACTCCACTCCACCTGCTCCTCCACGGGTACCGCCCTGTCTCCTACCGCCTGTCTCCGATGCGAGGGAGGCGGTTCACTTGTGCACACCCTGCATGACGAGGATATCGACCGGAGCACCCGACGTGGCGGATGGCGTCTGGTCGTACCGTCGCGCTGCCCTGGCAATCGCTCGGGCAGGATTCCGGTCGATGCGACCGGTAACGTGCGCAACGTGTCGGAGGACGAGGAGATCGTGCTCGAAGGCGTCGTCGTCACGGGCGATCGACGCGGAAGGCTGCTCGGCTTCCCGACGGCCAACGTCGAGCTGCCGGCGGCAACGCAGCTGCCGGCAGACGGCGTCTACGCGGGTTGGTTCGAGCGGCCCGGCGGCGAGCGGTACGTCGCCGCCGTGTCGGTCGGCACACGCCCGACCTATTACCGGGAGGGGGGCGGCCGGCTCGTCGAGGCCTACCTGCTGGACTTCGACGGTGACCTCTACGGCGAGCAGGTCCGCGTGGGTGTCGGGGCGATGGTGAGGGGCCAGGGGCGTTTTGCCGGCAGCGAGGAGCTGATCGCCCAGATGCAGCGGGACGTCGACGCGGTTCGTACGCTCACCGGGCCGTGAGCCCCGGCGAGTGTCCGACGGGCAGCTCGGATGCCTTCTCCACGTGCGACCGATGTGCCATGCTGGAAGGGTCGTAACCGCTCGGCGCCTCGCGGGCGTCTGGTGGAGCCGGCTTCCTTGGTGGTCGTAGCTCAGTAGGTAGAGCGCCAGGTTGTGGTCCTGGAAGTCGGGGGTTCAAGTCCCCTCGGCCACCCGTCTGCGCGGTAGCCGCGTCGCGGTCGCCCGCCTCCAACAGCTGGCGCAGCGAGTAGTCTGGCTGTCCGCCAGGCGCCTCTAGCTCAATTTGGCAGAGCAACGGACTCTTAATCCGCAGGTTCTGGGTTCGAGTCCCAGGGGGCGCACCAGGTCAGGGAGCCCACAGATTGAACCGCCCGTACTCCTCCCGAGTGTGCTTCACTGGTCGAGCACAGCAGGCGGCGGCGGGAGTCGCCTTGGAGAAGGGGAGCCGTAGCGGGATGGCTCCCCTTCTCCGCGTGCGACCATCGATCTGACAGGACGAGCAGAGAGGGGGCCGAGGGCACGGCTTCCAGGGGATCGCAGCACGTCCCGGTGCCGTCCCCTCGGCGCCCGAGACGCACGCTCCGTCGCCCCGCAGCCTGGTAAGGCCAAGAGTAGACCTCCGGACGTGACAACGCCCCGGGCGACACGGGCTGACCTCGTAGCAGTTGCCGACCGTGCCCGGGAACCGGCACGTCGGCGGACCCCGGAGCCTTGTCACGCACTCGTCGGGATATCGTGCGGCATGGTGACGGGGGAATCTGCACCAGGTGCTTCGTCAGCGAGGCTGGCCCGTTGACGTCGCCAGGGCCGCACCGCCTCGCTGTCCGTCGGTCGATCGCCCTGATCGGGTGTGCGCTGGCATTTGGCTGCGTGCTTCCCATGTTGCGGGCCTTTCCCGCCGCGGCCGCCCCGAGACGCCCGCCGGCGACGCAGGGGCGGTCCGTGCTCGCCGTCGGCGCCTCGCAACGGTCGAGCCTGCTCGCTGACGTCGGCGCGTCGCCAGCAAGCTGCGCGACGGAGGTGTCCGGCGTGAAGGTCGAAGACCCTCAGCCGGACTACGACATCGACAACACGATGGCGAACTACGCAAACAGCGGCAAGGGATGGACCGGGGGCGACGGCGGCCAGTCCATCCGGCTCCCGGACGGGAAGTTCGTCTGGCTCGAAGACGACGTCTACTTGGGGAAGGTCGTCGACGGCTCACGACCGAACAGCGTCTTCCTGCACAACGCCGTAGTGATCGAGGATGGCGCGACGTTCAAGACGCTGCATGGTCCGACGGCCAAGCAGCCGACCGAATTCATGAACTACGTGCACCCGCCGGGGTACTGGTATTGGAACGACGGCGCCGTCGTCAGCGGGAACACCCTGTTCGTCTCGTACTCCTCGTACTACTACCTCGGCAAGCCATCGGTGTTCGGGTTCGTGCGCACGGGCACGGTGCTCGTGGGTTTCTCGGCGACGAGCCTTCGTCTCCTGAGCGTCACGCCGTTGAGCAGGAAGCAGGGAATCCTGTGGGGCATCTCGATGATGAACGCCGGCAAGTACACCTACATCTACGGCACGCGAAACCAGAACAAGGGCCTCACGGAGATGAACTACATGTACGTCGCCAGGGTGCCAATGGGTCGCCTGATCGGCACATGGCAGTACTTCAACGGGTCGCACTGGGCCCTGGAGGCCGCCAAGGCGCGGCCGGTGACCACCGAGGCCGCGTCGGAGTACAGCGTGTCGCAGCTCGGGAACGCCTATGTCCTCACGACCATGGAGGACAGCTTCGACAGCAGCAATCTGATGGTGTATTTCTCCTGCAGCCCGACCGGGCCCTTTGTCGCAGGAAGGCTCGTCTACGTGACGACCGGGCACGGCGGCGTCTACGGGACCGATGGGATTCCGGGTGTCTACACCTACGGCGCGTCTGCCCACCCCGAGCTCGCCGGACGGGACAAGGTCATCATCTCCTACGACGTCAACAGCACGGACTGGGGAATCCTGAACGAGAACGTCAACATCGTGAGGCCGCGCTTCGTGGTGGCGACGATCAAATTCGGATAGGTCCGTTCAGGTCGGCGCCGGTTGACGGATTACTTCACGACGATCGTGTACGTCCGGTTGCCGGCGTCGGCGTGGACAGCCTTGTCGCTCACGTGGAGGACGACCTTGTAGGTCCCGGCCTTCGTCGGCTTGCCGTAGAACTCGGCGTCTTGGCCGGTGGCGGCGAACTTCACGCCTGGGGGAAGAGCGCCGGAGCCGATCTTCCACGTGGGCGCACCGTTGGAGTCCTGGGCTGCCATTTCGACGAAGAAGCTCTTGCCGACCGTCGCGGTCGGCACCGTCGCCGGAAGCACGACGATGCCGACACCGAGCCCCCAGATCTTCGTCCAGGGAGTTGACTCGTCACCTGAGTCGGACGAGTAGTGGCCGCCGACGATGCCGCCGTTGCCGGCGTTCGCCACGTCGTCCTTGTACACGCTCGCCTTGCCGTTGATCGTGACGGTGACCGTCGGGCCGGGATTGCAGCTCTCCGAACCGTCGAAGTTGTTCCCATCGGTGCTCGTGAACACGTCGATCCTGCCGGGGCCGAGCTTGTAGGGGTACTTGAACGGCGACGTCCCCCACAGGTTGATGGCGCTCCCGCAGCCGTGGACGCTCACTTTGCTGATGGTGATGGTCGTGCTGCCCGTGTTGTCAATGCGGATGGCCGAGGTATCCGGGTCATCGTCCTTCTTCGGATTGCCGACACTCGTGCTGCCGATGAAGTTCAGGTGGGCTGCGCCGAGCCATGGCTGGGTGAACCGCGGGTTCGTGAGCTTCGTCGCATAGCAGATGGTGGGACTCGGGCAGTCGGCGTAGCCCGTGTAGACGACGAACTTCGGTGTGGCGGCCGCCGGTGTCCGGGGTATCGCTTTCGGGGCGGCCGAAGCCGGCACCATGACGAGGAGAACCGCCAACAGAGCTCCCGCACAGCCAATCAGCATGCGTCGCAATGGTCCGAACCTTTCGTAGACGGGACAACAGCGTGGCATTCCGGTTGGGTGTCGTCAACGACGCGCCGAGGCCGGCGGCGCCTGGCGTCAGCTCTCGATATCGAGACTCGCGGTCTGCACGGCGGTGATGCTGACCGTGAGGGCGAAGGTGTTCCCCGTGTTGCCCGCGCCCACACACTCGAGAAAAGCTCGACTCACCGCCGGGATCGTCCCGGCCACGGTCAGCGCCATGGCTGCATAATTCTCCGGGGTGCTCGTGGGCCCGAGGAGCCCGGCGTCGACACTGTCGGTCTGCGTGCCGAGTTTGAGCTGGCACTCCACAAGGTCGGAGGCGTTGCTCACGCTGATGTCCTCGAGGGACAGGTCAGCGTTCACGACGTAGGTGCCGGCATTCAGCAGCAGCGAGGCCACCGTGCCGAGCGTCCCAGGGATATGGGCCTCCGAGGCGGACAGGTAGAACCCGCTGCTGGGACCGGCTGGGCCGACCGGCCCGGTGCCTCCCGTTGCCCCGGTTGCTCCCGTTGCCCCGGTGGCTCCCGGTGCTCCGCGACGACCTGTCGCTCCCCGGGGACCCGTCTCATCCCACGACACTGACGAGGATCCGCTCGGGCAGGCGTGTGGTGTCTTGCCGACGTTCGAGAGAATTCCGTTCCGGAGGCACGCATGGAAGACCGTGGCAGCAGCTCTCGGACTCGGGACTGCTGCGATCGCCGATGTCACGCCGGCGGTGACGACCACGCCGACAACGAGGGCAGCGACCAGTGGACGGCTGGCTCGGGATTTGAGGTTGGCGTGTCTCCGTGTCGCTCGCGTGAGCTCCGGGTGTCCGGCGTTGCTACCGGTCTGCGATCTCATTCTTGCCCTTTCCTCGTGCGTTCGAGACGTGCCAGCGTCGACGTTCACGACGACTGCGTGCTCACGGTACGAGTCGGGTCGACCGTTCGAACCCGGGATATCCCTAGTTTCTTCCGGAGATTCCGATCGGGCAGCAACCTGGAGGCATGTTCACGATCGCAACGCTGCGAAATGCCGGGCGAGCTCGCTTCGGGACCGGATGCCGAGCTTTCGGTAGACGGCACCGAGATGGAACTCGACGGTCTTCGGGCTCAGAAACAATGCCGTAGCGGCCTCCCTGTTGGAAGCTCCTTCGGCTACTGCGAGGGCAACACGAAGCTCTTGCGGCGTGAGCTCGTCGGTTGTCGAGGGATGCCGCCGGCGAGCGGTCTCGCCGGTCGCCGCGAGCTCGCGTTCCGACCGGTCGACCCACGGCTGGGCGCCGAGAACGAGGAACGTGTCGAGTGCCAGGCGCAGGTGCGGCCGTGCGTCCAGGCGATGTTTGGCGCGGCGGAGGTGCTCGCCGTAACTCAGCTCTGTCCGTGCCCGTTCGAACGGTAGTGGCACGCGATCGTGCCACCGGAGCGCCGTCTCGAAGTGCTCCTGGAAGTCCGCCGGGGCCAGCATGCCGCGGCATCGGGCTGCTGCGGCCTGGCCCCAGGCGCCGCCTGAGGCCACGGCGTGTGTGGCGAACGACTCGAGCGCTCCAGCTGCGTCGTCGTAACGCCCTGATCTCACGAGTGCTTCGATGCGCTCGGGAGCAGCGCCTAGCAAGCAGGGCTCGCCGACCCCCTCTTCGGCGAGGGTGCGCGCGAGGCGATCAAGGTGCGAGAGTGCCTCGGGGAACCTCTGGTGGGCGAATTCGAGCAGTCCAAGCGCCTCGTCGGAGTCGATCTCGGCGGCTCGCAGGCTTCCGAGGGGCACGGCAGTGGCAAGGCACTCGCCGACATGGGCACGGCAGGCCTCCTCCTGACCGCGCTGGGCTTCGAGGCGCCCGAGAGCCGCCAACAATCGCGGCAGGTGGATGGACTGGCCCGTCTGACGCGCCAACTCCAACCCCTCGAACAACTCCGAGCGGGTGGCATCCCACGCCCCGGAACGGAAGTCGAGCTCCCCGAGCGCCCAGAGCGGGAACGGCAGCAAGCCCGGAGCACCGGCTGCTCTGGCTGAGCCGACGATGCGGTCGAGGAGGGCGCGCGCCGTCCCGTACTCCTCGAGCCAGACATAGGTGACGCTGACGGCCTGGGAGAAGGCCAGGTGCAGCCCCCGGATCGGGTCAGCTTCCATGAGGAGAGGCAGGCAGGTCTCCATCAGTCGGCCGCCCCGCTCAGAATCGCCACGGATGACGAGTGTCTGCGCGAGAACACCGTCCGCGAAGATCGCAAGAGGACCGCCGACTCGCTGCGCGCAGGCGTGTGCCCGTTCGGCGGTGTGGTACGCACGCAAGCCGTCGCCGACCAGGTAACACGGTGCGACGGCCGCCATGAGCAGAATCGCAGCCTGTCCGGGTTGCTCGTGCTCGAGCCGGGCGGCTTCGGCGATCAGCAAGCGGAGCGCCTCGTGCGGCTGGCCGACGAGGACGAGCAACGAGGAATGCACGAGCTCGAGATCTGCGTGCAGGTCCTGGCTGCGGACGTGCACGAGCGCCTCGGCAGCCACCGCGACGGCTTGTTCGGGCCTCCCAGTCACGTGGAGGTCGGCGGATGCCTCGCCGAGCCGGCGAGCCCGCGTGTCCGGGTCCGGAGTCAATTGCGCTGCCCGCTGCAAGGCTCGCGCCGCCCCAGCGTGGGCGCCGCGCCGGCGAGCGTCGATGCCGGCGGCCTCGAGGGCATTGGCGACCGCATTGTCCGGGCCGATCGACGCGGCGGCGAGATGCCACGGTCGTCGCTGGTCGTTCTCGGCGAGGGCGTTCGCAATGGCCGCGTGGGCTTTACGTCGCTGAGGCGCCAACGCTCCGTGGTAGGCGGCTGATCGAAGCAGCGGATGCCTGAACTCGATGCGAGCGTCTCTGAGACTGATGATGCCCGTCTCTTCTGCCGCTTCCAGCGCTGAGGTCGGAATACCCAGCATGTCGAGAGCGAGGACGACGACGTCGAGACCGCCGGATCCGCTGGCAGCGGCGAGCAGCAGGGCGTCGCGAGTGTCTTCGTCGAGCTCGGCAATCCGCCGGCGGAAGGCTCGCTCGGTGGTCGGGCCCGGTGGCATCGGGTCCTCGATCGGCTCTGATCCTCTGAGTTGTCCCTCACTCAACAGCGCCGGAAGCTCGACAAGGGCGAGGGGATTGCCGCCCGTGGACTCGTGCAGCCACTGCGCGACCCCGTCGTCGACTTGCGTGCCGGCAGCTGCGAGGAGCAACTCGCCGGCTGCACCGGACGACAGGCCGCCGAGCACCAGCGTGTCGAGGTCCAGCAACGGGGCGATCACCTCGTCTTCGAGACGCCGCGTGAGCAACATCGCGACTCCCTCGGCTTGCAGCCGGCGGGCAGCGAACGTGATTGCCTGCACTGAGGAGGCGTCGAGCCATTGCAGATCGTCGACCGCACACAGGACCGGGCCGCGCTCGGCCACAGCCGCCAGCAGTCCGAGGGTTGCGACTCCCACGGCCAGCGGATCGATACCGGCTGGCGGACCCAGTGCGAGCGCTCCGGTCATGGCAGCACGTTGGCGCTCCGGCAGTGTCGCCACGAGCTCCAGAACGCCGGCGAACAGCTCGGCAAGACCCGCGAAGGGGAGATCCGACTCTGCTGCGACACCGCGGGCGCTCAAGATGTGGAGATCGTCTGCCAGCTCGATGGCGGCTCGCCACAATGCCGTCTTCCCGATGCCGGGCTCACCAGTGATCGCGAGCGCTCCACTTCGGCCGTGGCGGGCGTCGTCGAGCAGCTGTTGGACACGCGCCACTTCGACGTCTCGCCCTAGGAGCACAGGTCATCGTAGGGCGGGAGGCGAGTCCAGTCGCGAACTAGGGATTCACCTGATCCGACCGAGGAGGCCGATGCCTACCCTGTCCTCGCGTCGGATCTCTCGGTCGCGGTCCGATCACCGATCCGAGGAGGAGCCGGATGTTCGACGTCACGCTCGACGCTGAGGTCCTCGGGCGTCTGGCAGCGAGCCTCGAACGATGGGGGTTCGAGCTGACCAACGTTGAATGGTCCCATCTCGTGGGCCTTGTCGGGCTTGGCTCGTCTGCTGTGGCAGAGGCAGTCGGTGGGCGGGCTGCCGAGCTGGACGTCGCTGCGCCGGGCGTCGTCCCGATGACCACTCCCGGTTTTGCCGACGCCCTCAGTGCTGCCGCTGACGCCGTCATGAGTCGAGCCGTGCTCGGTCAGTCGGTCGTCATCGCCACCGGCCCCGACGCCGGCCTCTGGGTCGCGAAGACCCGCCCACGGAGCGCGTAGCGCAAGTCCCGTGTCACTGGCGGATGGGCGTGACGTCCCAGACATGGTGGATCGTGTCGTGAACCATGTAGCGCGAGATCGTCGCGACGGTAAAACCGGCGCCGTCGCTTCGACGCCCAGCTCGCCGCCATTCGGTCTCGGTGAGACCGTCGAGACGGCCGGCCAGCTGGTCCGCGTACTGGCCCAGGTCGGCGATCACGACTCCGGGGTCCTGCTGTTCGTAGCGCTCCTCGACGGCGGACGCATCCTGGTCCCAGTTCGAGAACAGCGGGTCGTCCTCGGCGAGCATGCGGGCGATCCTGTCGTCGTAGCGCCGATACACGTCGCGAACATGGCAGGCGTATTCGAGCGACGACCACGTGGAGGCGTCGCGGCGTCCTTGCCGAACAGCACCGTCCGACAGCAGGCGCTGCCAGGCGGCGGCATTCGTGCGGATCAGGTCTGCCACCGATTCCGCCGGGCACGTGCTGGCGTCGAAGCCACATTCGGGGCAGGCGCGATCGAGAACCCAGGTCCAGTTCTTCGTGTCGGGGACGAGCATGGCGCCGAGGCTACCGGCGCCCGGGGCCGACTTCTGGCTGGCGGCGTTCTGCTCGTAGCGCCGGGCGGCATGTACCCTTGGAATCCAGCCCACAAGCAGGTCAACGCCCCCGTAGCTCAGTTGGACAGAGCAGCTGCCTTCTAAGCAGACGGTCGCAGGTTCGAGTCCTGCCGGGGGCGCTACCGAACCCGCCGACCTGTGCGTCTTCTCGGGCCACAACAACGGCGGGAACTTCGTCTACGTGTCGACGAAGCCGTCAGCAAGTCTGTCCGCCTGGCATGAGAGCACCCTGCAGGATGGGGGGACTTCCGATTTCCTCTCGACCGCAGCCGGCATCTCCTGCCCCTCGACGAAGGAATGTGTCCTCGTGAGCGGCCATGGCGAGATCGTAATCGGCAAGCCTTAGTAGGCACTATCCCGTCCACATCCACGCACGAGGATGGACGAGCGCGTGTGGCCACCGAGACTCGCGACTGAGAGTCGCGATGTCGCCTCGCGACGGGTGATCCTGTCGCAGCAAGAGGAACGTGTTCTGGCAGTACCACCAGTCAACGAGCTCGTCCGACCAGATCTTTGGTCGAACCACGTCGAAGCACTCAAATCCTCGTGATTCGAATTTGGACAGCCAATAGTCGGGCCACTGCTCGTTGACGTGGTGAACGCCGCCCTGCCTTGGCACAGCGGCGGAAAACAGAACCGCCGGAGCCAGGTTGGCGATCGAGGTGACGAGCACCTCGGAGAACTCGGCCTCGAGGTGTTCGGCAACTTCAAGACAGATCGCGAGATCGAACGTCCGATCGAGGTCGATCGGCTTCGTCAGATCCGTGGCTACGAAGTTTGCCACGGGAATCTGGAGCCGCTCGGGACGTACCCATTCGCCATCGAGCCCGACAGTGTCGGCGACACCGTACTCCTGGCATACGCTCAACCACGCACCCTCTCCGCAGCCGACATCGACCGCAGATGTCGGATTCAACATTGGTAGTACGACGCCCAACACGTGACGCGCCGATTCGAGCATTCCCTCGACCTTGGCGGAGTAGAACTCCTCGTCGTAATCGCTTTCGTCGTAGCGCTCTGCGCTGACTTCAACAGGGAGAAAAATGCCAGCGGCAAACCAGCTGTGATGTTCGTGAAGCACGTTGAGCTCGAGCTGGTAGCTGCCGGGTGTCGGCGGCGCCTTGACCGTCATCCGCTGTATCGACTCAGTCCCTGGCGGCACTTCGGCGGCGAACGGCGTTCGAGCTCCCTCCATGATCACAGATGTTCCGTCACGATCAAACCACCGATGTCCGAGCCGGATCTCCGGTTGCTCATTCCCGGACGGCCACTTCTCAGTCCCAAGATTGCGAACTCGAACGGCAACGACGCGGCTCTCGTCCTCGTGAAGCGCGCCGAGGTTCCCGAGGATCTCCAACTCGCATCGGTAGGCGCTCTTCGGTACTGATCGGAGCGCCCAGTGTCGGTCGATCTCGTCGAACGCGATCGTCGGCACGCCGGCAGACGCGATCCGCCCACGGCGCCGGTGCTTCGCGTGGCTTGCAACGCCGAATGCCGAGGCAGCTGCCGCTCGCAACTGCGCGATATCTTCCTCGGCCGTGGGCAGTAGTGACGTCGAGGGATACCGCTCTGGAAGATAGAAGTCGTTGGTCGGCTTGCCACCCGCCCATCCGACATCCGGGCGAATACGCTGGTAGTGCTCTGCCTTCGCTGTGCGCTCGTCTTCGGTCGTCACGATGCAGTCGAGATGGTAGATCGGGGCTTCCACGTAACGAAACGGAGTTACGGTCACCGCAGAGGTATGCAGCAGGCCTGGAAAACGGAGGAGGAACGGCTCGTTGCGGACGAGTCGATTCAGCCAGTCGTCCGACCATGGAGGATCGGAGAGAACGTGTTCGACGTCGGGGTATGACCACAGTCTCCGGATGACGTACTGAGCGACGTCGTCGGCGTCGAGCATCGCCGGAAGCGCAGCAAGCAGCGCCGAGCTCACCACTTCGTCGCTGTCGATGCGAAAGACCCACTTACCGGAGCACAAGCTATGAAGCCATGCCAGATTGCGTTCGGGGCCGGACTCGGGATCAAACTCGCAGCGGACGACCAGATCTGCACGTGCGTCGAGTGCTGCCATTTCGTCTCGTGTCACACGGGAATCGACCGCGCAAACGATCTCGTCGGCCACGTCGGCGAGCTGGTCGAGTAAGACAGCAACGCGCGCCAGCGGGCTCGCCACGAGACAACATACGGAAAGCGACGGCCGCTTGTCGTCCACCGACGAATGATATTCGCTTCGCTTGTGCGCCTATCGACGGTTTCCCGGCCCGCTCCTGACTCGCTACGTGGCGAGGCGCGAGCGCAACGTCGCCAGGCCGTCGCCGGCGAGGTCCTCGAGCCCAGGCTGGCGACCGGTCATCGCGAGCACCAGCGAGAGGCCGGGCCCGCGGACCTCCGGACCTGCACCGTACTTCCAGTCCGAGTCGGTGGCGACGAGTTGCAATCGCTCGATCCGCCGCTTGGCCGCGACGGGGAAGCTGGCGCCTTTGAACATCTCGAGACACGCCACCACTGCGGCCGCCGGCACATCCCGGTGGAGGCCGAGTGGGCGTCGAATGTCTTCGCCGTGGACGACGACCTCGCCGAGCATGGCCATGACGGGTGCAGGCGGATGGTTGGTCGTGGACGTGCGTGCTCGCAGGCGGTCGACGATCTCCGTCGTGCTGAGGGCGCCGAGGCGGTTGGCGTCCCGCTTCATCCTGGCGTTGAACCGGAAGCCGGTGGCGGCCATACCGCCCATGAACCGCGGCCCAGTCTGCTCGGCACCCGACAGGACGTGGGCGGCGGCCAGCTTGACGCTCCAGCCCGCGCACAACGACGCAACGGACCACTGCTCGGGCGACAGCTCGCTCAGGGTGTCGGCCAGGCCGGCGCGTTCCGTGTGGATCTTTGCGTTGTCGGCCATGCTCGGTCTCGCTCTCTGCAGGGGCGGAGATCCGCCGGAGTACGCCAGTACGACGAACGGCCGACCGGCGAAACGACAGACCTCGGAAGAAACCGGCGGCCACGACGCACGTGGCACGCGGCTAGAGCTCGAGACCGCCCTCGAGATGCGCCATCGCTTCGTCAAGGATCGTGGCGAAGTCCTTCGACGGGTCCTCGGTGATGGCCACCATCACCGCCATGGCAACGCCGATGACGGCTCCGGCGAGGGTGCGCACCTTCCAGTCGTCAGCCGGACGGCCGGCCCGCTCAGCTACGACCTCGCTCAGCAGCTGCATGGCGGACGTGAACTGGTCCAGCATCGCCGCCCGGAGCTCAGGAACGCCCAGAACGATTGCCATGCGGTCCCGCTGCTCGGCTTCCCCCTCAGGGCCGAGCTGGGCGAATGCGAGCCGGAAGGCCGTTCGCAACGCCTGGACGGGAGTCGCGTCGGACGGCTGAGCCCGGAACGCCTCGATGATGACCGGGTCGAAGTCGTCACTGAGAACGAGGTCGGCCTTGGTGGGGTAGTAGCGGAAGAACGTGCTCTCCGACACCTCGGCCTCGTCGATGATCTGCTGCACCGTGGTGGCGTCGTATCCCTGGCGGCTGAACAGCCGCATCGCATGAGACTGGATGGCGGCGCGCGTCCTTGCCTTCTTGCGCTCCCGCAAGCCAGTCGCCTGCACCTCAAGCGACGTCAACGCTGGCCTCCGAGTTCAACGCTGGCCTCCGAGTTCAACGCTGGCCTCCGAGTTCAACGCTGGCCTCCGCGGGTCGAGGTTGAGGCTGGTGGACCGTTCGCCGGTCGCCTTGGGGGAGGAAGGCGAGCGCGAGAGCCATCCCGAGGAAGGCTACGCCGGCCGACACCGTCAGCGACAAATCCATTCCGTGGACGAAGGCCGACTGCACCCCGTGCAACAGCCCAGCAGAACCGAGCTGATGGGCCACGGCGAGCCCACCGAAGATGCTGGAGCGCGCCGTGACGGCCAGCGGCGCCGGCACGCCGGCGAGATCGAGCCGTGCGAGATAGGCCGAGCTCAGCACGCTGCCGAGGAGCGCACTGCCGAACGGCCCGCCGATCTTGTTGAGTGCCTGCATGACGGCCGAGCCGACGCCGGCAAGCTCCTCGGACAGCTCTGACAGGGCGGCGGAGGCGGAGGTCGCCATGCCGAGGCCCATTCCGAATCCCGTGATCGCCATCCAGAGCGCGACGGCACCGGTACCCGAGGACAGGCTCGTCGCGCTGCCGAGGAGAAGACCGCCGGCGAGGATGAGGAAGCCGACGGCAACGGCAAGCTTTGCTCCGACGAGCCGGGCGACGCGGTCGGCCGGGATCGCACCGAGCACGAGCCCGCCGATGAGCGGCAGCAACCGGATGCCCGATCCCATGGCATTCAGGCCGAGCACGCCTTGGAAGTACTGAGGCATGGAGAACAAGACGCCGATCATGGCAAGGACACCGACGGCGGCGAGGAGGACGCCCCAGGTGTACGAAGCGGACTTGAAGAGGGCGAGATCGAGCAGCGGCTGCCCGCCGGGCCGATTGTTCAGGCGGCGCTCCCACCCGAAGAAACCCACGAGCACGCCCAACCCGACGACGATGAGGATCCAGGCCTTCGGGTAGCTCCAGCCGTACTCGCCGGCATCGATGAGGCCGTAGGTGACAGCCACCAAGCCGGCGACGGAGCCAAGCATCCCGACGGGATCGAGACCGGGGCGCCGTGACGAGCGCGATTCCGGCAGGAGGGCCACCGTGGCGACGAGGCCGATGAGGGCGACCGGGACGTTCATCAGGAAGACCCATCCCCACCAGTAGTGGGTGAGGAGCCAGCCCCCGAGGATCGGACCGATGGGTGTTGCGACAAAGTTGGCCGCCGCCCAGATGCCCACGGCCTTCGGGCGCTCTGCTTCGGTGAACAACACCGTCAGGCCCGAGAGCGCCATGACGATGATGCCCGCGCCCGCGAGCCCGAGCAGGACACGTGCGGCGAGGAAGTCGGCCACCGAGGTCGAGTAGGCGCAGCCCGCCGATCCGACGGCGAACAGGCACAGGGAGGCCAGCATGATCTTCTTGCGGCCGTAGCGATCACCAAGGATGCCTGCGGGGATCATGGCGGCCGCGAGCACGAGGAAGTAGCCGGACGAGAACCACTGCAGGTCGGACTCCGAGGCGCCGAACGCCTTCGCGAGCGTGGGCAACGCCACGCTGAGCACGGTGCCGTCCAGTCCGACGACGAGCACGGCCAAGCTGAGCGCACCGAGGGCCCACCACTTGCGAGATGCGCCGGACATCATGAGGGTGACCACCAGACGAGAGTTACCATTAAATGGAGGATACCCTCAAGATGCTCCCGTCGCCAGAGTCTTCCGGCCCTTACTCGAGATACCGGAGGATCGCCGGCACGAGAAGGTCGACAAGCTCCTCCGCCGTCGCATCCGCGAGCGATCCGACTTTCACGACGTGGCGGAGCATGGCGACGCCGATGAGCTGCGCCGCGACGAGGCCGGCCCGCCGCGACGCGTCCGGTCGCTCGCTCAGCTCGCCGATGCGGTTCAACAATTCGCTCGTGAGGAATTCACGGAGCATGCTGGCTGCGCGCTCGTTGGAGACGGCGGAGCGCACGAGGGCGAGGATGGCGTTTCGACTTCTGTCGCTGTCGACGACCTCGAGGAATCGGCGGGCGATGGCTGCCGCCGCCTCCTCGGGCGGCATCGAGGCGAGGTCGCCGTAGAGCTCCGAAGGGCGGATGGGGAAGTCCGTGGCGGCGACGAAGAGGGTTTCTTTGGAGCCGAAGTAGTGGATGAGAAGGGCCGGGTCGACGTGGGCCTCGGCAGCGATGGCACGGAGCGAAGTTGCGTCGTAGCCGCGCTCGGCGAACTGGTGCCTTGCGATCTCCACGATGGCGTCCCGGGTCTCCGGCGATCCCGGGCGCCTGCCCGTTCGGCTCATGGCCGATACGGTGGCGAGACGACGGCGATGAAGGCCTCTTCGAGGTTCGCCGGCGCCACCGAGACGTTCGGGTCGAGATCCTCGCCGGCGAGCAGTTCGGTGATCCGCCATGCCGGCGCGTCGACGCGCAGCACCGCGCCGTGCGCCTGCACCTCCAGGCCGGCGGCGTCGAGGGTCGTGAACGCCCGTTGCCAGTCGTCGCATCGCACCTCGAGCACGGTGCGACCGCCGACGACCTCTGCGACGGTGCCGGAGGCGGCGATCTCACCGTCGACCATGACGACGAGGCGGTCGCACTCCTCGGCCTCCTCCATGTTGTGGGTCGTCACGAGCACGCCGGCGCCGGCATCAGCGGTCTCGCGGATCTCCTGCCACAAGCGCGCACGCGCGAGGGGACCGACCCCGGACGTCGGCTCGTCCAAGACCAACAGCTCCGGTTTGTGGGCCATCGCCACCTCGTAGGCGACGCGTCGCTGCGTGCCGAGCGGCAGGGCGCCGACGAGCTCGTCGCGTACGGACGCGACGAGTGCAGGGAGCGGGAGGCGGGGAGAGCTGAAGGCCGCTGCCGTGAAGTCCCAGTTCTCGCCCGCCGTGAGATCGACGTAGAGGCCGAGGCTCTGGGGCACATAGCCGACGCGCCGTCGGGTGGCCACGCTCGGAGCCCGACCGAGGAGCTCCACCTCGCCGCCGCTCGGTCGCACGAGCCCGAGCAGGAGCCGGATGAGCGTCGTCTTGCCGGCGCCGTTGGCTCCGAGAAGACCGACCACCTCGGCCCGTTGGACGGCGAGGCTCACCGAGTGCACGGCGGTGAAGTTGCCGAAACGTCTCGACACCTCCGCAGTCCTCGCCAACGTCGCTGTCATCGCTGCATCTCGGCACCGAGGGCGGCGACAACGGCGGCGTCTTCGAGATCCGGCTGCACTCGGCCGACACCATCAGGCAGAGGTCCGGAGGGCGCCCAGACCCGCCAGTACCGACCTCGCCGCCATGACCGCTCCGTCGGCTGCGACCCTCCGCCCACAGATCCGAGGAGACCGGGCACGTCTGCCACGATGCTCGCCGGCGTGCCGCTTGCGAGGACTGAGCCGGCTTCGAGGAGGACGGCGGCGTTTCCCCGTTCCGCTTCGTTGACGTATGTCGTGGCGACGACGACGGCCGTGCCGCCTGCGGCAGCCTGCGAGATGAGCCGCCAGAGCTCCGCCCGGCTCACGGGGTCGACTCCGGTCGTGGGCTCGTCGAGCACCAACATGGCGGGAGCGTGCACGAGCGCCATGCCGACGGCCAACTTGCGTTGCATTCCGCCGGACAGCTGACCGCCCAAGCGGTCCGGGGCGCCGGCGAGCCCGATCCGTCCGAGGATGTCGGAGGATCGCCGGGCGAGGACGGCACCGGAGATCCCATATGCCGTGGCGGCGAATCTCAGGTTCTCGGCCACGGTCAAGTCGGCGTAGAAACCCGCAGTCGCCGGGACGTAGCCGATGCCCTTCTTCGGCGGCCGCCGGACTTCGCCTTCGGCGATCGCGACGAGACCGACGAGCGCCCGAAGGCACGTCGACTTGCCCGCACCGTCGCCGCCGACGAGCACGGTGACGGTGCCAGGCTCCGCCGCGAAGGTCACCTCACAAACCGCCTGGCGCCCGCCCAGGCGCACGGTGACGTCGTCGAGCCCCCAGGTCATGCGGCCAGATCCTTCGAGTCGGGGACCGGCTCGACGGTGCCGCGGACGTTCGGTGCGAGGTCACGGCGAAATCGCAGCACGGCGAGGCCGAGCACGACGACCGCGAGCAATGCCAGCAGTGCCAGTGGTTGCCACAGGGCGGAGATGGGCGCGCCTTTGAGCATCACGCCGCGGCTCACGCGGATGAAGTAGGTGAGTGGAAGGACGTAGGAGATCCAACGAACCCCGGCGGCCATGGAGGACACGGGGAAGATGAGGCCCGAAAGCAGCACTTGGGGCAACAAGATCATGAAGGCGAGCTGGATGGCCTGACCCTGGTTCTGTGACACCGTCGAGATCAGGACGCCCATGCCGAGCGTGACGAGGAGGAACAGTGCCGCCCCGAGGACGAAGGTGGCGATGTTGCCGACGAAGGGCACGTGGAACACCGCCATCCCGACGGCGAGGATCACGCACAGGTCGAGCGCCGCCACGATCAGGTAGGGGGCGATCTTCCCGGCGATCACGTCCCACGGACGCAGCGGCATGACGGCAAGCTGCTCGAGCGTGCCGCTCTGCCGTTCCCGCACGACGCCGAGGCTCGTGATGAGCGTCCCGATGAACACGAGGATGAGGCCGGCGAGGCCCGGCACCATGACCCACGACGTGGTGAGGTTGGGGTTGTAGAGGATCAGCACCTTCACCGAGGCGGCGGACAGGCCGACAGGCGTCGCCGAGCGAGCATTGCGGGCGAGTGCCGCCTCAGCCGTCTGCACCGAGAACAGCTGTGTCCCGTCCATGAGGACGAGCGCTCCGGTCGGGCTGGTCACGACGCCGACGACTGCAGCGCCGTCGAGCAGCTGGTGCTCGGCCGTCGACCGGTTGCCGGCCACGTCGATCCCCACGACCTGGAAGGGGGGGTGAAGAAGCGCAGCGGCCGCCTCGGCGTGGGGGCCGACGACAAAGGTGGGGATCTGCTTGACGTTGAAGCTGGCGGCGTAGCCGAAGACGACGAGCAGCAGCACCGGCAGGACGATCATCATTGCGAGCGTGCGCCGGTCCCGCCGGAGCTGGCGGAACTCCTTCGTGACCATCGCCCACATGGCGCACCTCCCTTAACTCAACGTGTACTGAATTCTACGAGCGTTGAGTTCTGCCGTCAAGGGTGATCGTCACGTCAGCTGCACAGCCTCCGACAGACGTCGTTTCAGGTACCTTCGCTCGGCGTCCGTCGTCGCCAGTTCGAGCGCCTCCCGATAGGAAGCTGCCGCCTCGCCGGGGCGGTCGAGTCGGCGGAGCAGATCCGCCCGGGTCGCCGGCAGCAGGTGGTAGCCGGCGAGGGCTCCGGAGGCCTCGAGCGACTCGACGAGCGCCAAGCCCGCGCTCGGACCTTCGGCCATGGCGACGGCGACCGCCCGATTCAGCTGGACGACGGGGGAGGGCATGACGGCGAGGAGCCGTTCGTACAGCCCTGCGATCTCGACCCAATCCGTATCCGACGACTCTCGGGCGCTGGCATGACAGGCGGCGATGGCGGCCTGCAGCTGATAGGGCCCGGGGCGCCTGCGGAGCAGTGCCGTCGTGAGAATCTCGCAGCCCTCGTCGATGACCTGGCGGTCCCAGCGATCCCGGTCCTGCTCTTCGAGCGGCACGAGATCGCCGGCCCTGTCCACACGAGATGCCCGCCGCCCGTCGTGCAGCAGCATCAGGGAGAGGAGCCCGAGCGCCTCAGGCTCGTCCGGCATGAGTCGGACGAGCACTCGCCCGAGCCGGATGGCCTCTCGCGTGAGGTTCTGCCGCATCAGGTCGGCACCTGAGCTCGCTGAATAACCCTCGTTGAACAGGAGGTAGATGACACCGAGGACAGCCCCGGTGCGCTCCGGCAGCATGTGCGCCGGCGGCACGCGGTACGGGATGCCGGCGTTGCGGATCTTGTGCTTGGCTCGGACGAGGCGTTGGGCCATCGTCGTCTCGGGGACGAGGAAGGCCCGCCCGATCTCTGCGGTGGTGAGGCCGGCGAGGGTTCTCAACGTCAGCGCCACCTGTGACTCGACGGACAGCGCCGGGTGGCAGCACGTGAAGATCAACCGGAGCCGATCATCGGCCACACCGCTGTCTTCGACGTCGAACGGCTCGGAAGGAGACGCCAACACCGCCACCTCCTGCAGCTTGGCAGCGCCGGTGGCGGCCCGGCGCAAGCGGTCGATGGCTCGGTTGCGGGCGGCGGTGGTGAGCCAGGCACCTGGCCGGCGGGGGACGCCGTCGCGCTGCCACCGTTCCAGTGCCAGCGCGAAGGCGTCCTGTGCGCACTCCTCGGCGATGTCCCAGTCGCCCGTCATCCGGATCAGCGTGGCGACGACACGGCCCCACTCGCGGCTGAAGGCATCGGCGACCGCCGCCTGGACGTCGGCCCCTACATCTCCCAGATGGGCCTCACTTCGATCGAGCCGTGCTTCGAGCCGGGGATTTTCGCCGCCACTTCGATGGCCTCGTCGAGGTCCTTGCAGTCGACGACGAAGTAACCGCCGACCTGTTCCTTCGTCTCGGCGAACGGGCCGTCCGACGTGAGCACGTCGCCGTTGCGGACGCGCACGGTCGTGGCGTCAGTCGAGGGCCGCAGGCGCTCGCCGCCCTGCAGCACCTTGCGCTGGCTCATCTCTTCGTAGAACGCCCCGTAGCCGGCATCCATGGCGGCAGTGGCTTCTGCCGGCCAGGCGTCGCGGGCCGCCTCTTCGTCGGCGATCATCAGCAAGTAGCGCATCGTGTCCTCCTCGTGGTGGTTCGTACAGCCTTACGACGAACGACGAGGGGGCAGATCGACATGGCGCCTCGCGGGTCGGCCCGGACGCTCAGTCGTGGATGACCTTCAGCTCGCTGCCGGTGGCAATGCTGAGCTCCGTCAGCGAACCGCCGTGGAACCAGGCCGATCCCTCGCTGACGACCCAGAGGCCGCCGCCGCCGACCACGAGCGCCTGCGGGTTGCTGAAGTCCGGATATGGCTGGTTCGTGTTGCACTCCCACCACGGCATCGAGACCGACCGGCCGGGAATGATCTCGGTGACCATGGGCGAGCCTCCCGGTGGGCTTGTCGTGAAGAAGTCGCCGTCGCCGAACGTGATCGGACCCGGGGCCGGCAGGTAGCCGTTCGGGAACACGCCGACGGCTCGGCCGTTGGCAGCCGAGAGCTCGGTGACCGACCCTCCCTTGTAGTTCGTCACCCAGACGCCGGGACCGTGGGCAGCGACACCCGTCGGCTGGCTGAAGCCGTAGGCGCTGCCGGCGAGAAGTCTCACAAATCGCAACGTGGCTGCGCTCGCCTCGCTCACGGAGTTGCCGGCGCTGTTCGTGACGAACAGCTGCGTCCCGGATACGGCGACCGACGTCGGCGAATCCAGCTTCAAGCTGTGCCCGCTGACGGCCGCGCTCACCGCACCGGTGGCTGTGGCGACCTTTGTGACTCCACCCTTGGCGCTGAGGACGAAGACGAAGGAGCCGTTCGTGGCAAGGGCTTCCGGGTCGGCGAAGCCGTAGCGCGTCCCCCGGATCGTCCGCACGCAGGAGCCGGTGGAGGTGCTGACTTCCGTCAGGCCGGCGCCGGCATTCGCGACGAAGAGATCCGTGCCGACGAGGACGATGGCGGACGGCTTGTTGAAGCCGCACTTGGCGCCGCCGATCAGCCGCACGAAGTGGCCATTTGCCGCCTTCAGCTCCGTGAGCGTGTTGCCGCCACGGTTGGCGACGAAGAGGTCGGCGCCTGCCACGGCAGCGGCATCGGGCGAATTGAAGCTGTAGGGGCTCGCGGCGGTCTTGCCGCCGGCGGGCGTCGCCGCCATGGTGGGACCGGCTACGCAGAGCAGGCCCACGATCATCGTCGTGGCCGCAACTGCCACCCCGAACGGTTGACGAGAGCGCCGTTGCCTCCCAGTCGAGGTGCCGTCGGTCGTCTGCGTCATCTCACGCCTCCTTCGCGTCGATCCCCCAACGCATGGCCGCACGGCCCGCCCGCCGAAACGGTACCTCAGCGGCGCACCCACTCCGGACCATCCAGGCTCCGAGGGCGAGGCGGAGCCCAACAAGACCATGCGGGCGTCCGTATCAGGAGCGGCGCAGGCGCGAACCGTGCGCCCGGGAGTCGGCGGGCGGACCGGATTCACAACCACCGTGCTCGGCACCGGTACGCTTGCCGCCGTGGGCGACCCGGCGTCCGGGAGCGAAGGCTCGGACGGCACTTCTGCGCAGATGGCTCAGGTGGTCGCATCGCGCCCTGGCGCCGGCCGCGACGGGGCAGCCGCGGTCGGCTCCGACGGCATCGCCCTGCAGCCGCTGCTCGAGATCGGGGACAGGAGTGCCGTCGGCTACGAGGCACTGCGGCGGTCGAGCAGCGGCCGGCGCGACCCGGTGGCGGACTTTGCCCGCGCGCTCGAGCTCGTGCCCGTCGTGAACCCTTGCGTCCTCGTGGTGCCGGCCGATGAGGAGCTGCTCAGCGCCGTCGGCGACGAGCTGCCCGCCATGACGGCCGCCGCCGGTGTGATCGCCGCCGAGCTCGTCTGGCTCGTCCCGGCCCGCAGTCCCGCAGGACGCACCGAGCACACGATCGGGCGGGCGGCCCGGCTGAGCGAGATGGGATTCGGGCTGGCGCTCGACGGCGTCGACGTCGCATCGCTCGCCGATGCCGAGTTGGCCGAGCTGAGTCCGACGTTCGTCATGCTGGAGGCCGGTTTCGCCGACCGCGTGGCCGACGAGCCCCGCGCCAGAGCCGAGGTGGCTGCCCTCATGTCGTACTTCGGGCGGCTCGGGACCCGGATCGTCGTGCGAAACGTGGACGACGAGCGTGCCGCCCAGCTCTGGTTGGAGCTGGGTTTGCAGATCGGAATCGGCCGTTGGCTGCATCCTCCCGTGGTGCTGGATACTCGGCTGGCGGAGCCGGGGGACCAGGTGGTCAATCCCGCCTGGTTCCGAGAGCGAGCCGTCCGCGTGCTCGGGCGCCACGACAAGGAGCGGACGCCCGTCTCGTTCACTCTCCTGCCGAGCGCGAACGCGTCCGCTGACGATCGTGAGTTCGCCCGCGCCCTCGCGCATGCCGCCCGAACGCTCCAAGCCGAGCACGACCCTCTCCGCATCCTCGAGACGGTTGCGGATTTGCTGCCCCGGGTGGTCCCTGTCGACCGTCTGGCCATCTTCCGGGCGGACTGGGAGAACAACACCCTGCGGGCGCTCGTGGTCGTCGGGGAAGGCCTCGAAGGATTGGCGGAGATCGATGACGTGATGTCGACGGGCATCACCGGTTGGGCGTTCGTGCGGGGCGAGCCGTACAACTGCGGCGACACCTTTGCCCACTCCGAGGCGGCCCACGTGCCGGGCAGCGTTGGCGGCCGCTATGACGAGTCCCTCGTCGTGATCCCACTCGTCGCGGGTGACCAACGGATCGGCGTCCTCGACGTCTGGCGAGACGGCATCGACATGTTCAGCGAGGAGGATGTCGAGCGCTGTGCGCTCGTCGGTTACCTGGCGGCCGCAGCATGGCGCAACGCCCAGCTGTACTCCGAGCTCGAGCAACGCGTCCTCACCGACAAGCTCACAGGGCTGCTGAACAAGCGGTGGTGGGACGAGCTCGCTCCTCGTGAAGCGGCCCAGGCGTTGAGGGCCGGCTCGGAGCTGGCGATCCTCCTTGTCGACCTGGACCACTTCAAGCGCGTCAACGACACGTGTGGTCACGCCGTCGGGGACGTCACGCTGCGAAACGCCGCCCGTGTCCTCGGCAGCGCCGTGCGCTCGGGTGACGCCGCTGTGCGCTTCGGCGGCGACGAGTTCCTGCTCGTCCTGCACGGGGCCGATGCCCGCGGGGCGCAACGCGTCGCCGAGGAGGTGCGGGCATCGCTGGCCGCCCTGCCGTCGACCTGCGAGGGGCTCGGCAGCGTGACGGCGTCGATCGGCGTCGCCCTCTTCCCGACACACGGGGCCTCGCTCGACGACGTCGTGCACGAGGCGGATCTCGCCATGTACCGGGCGAAGGCGCGGGGCCGGAATCGAGTCGTCGTCTACGAATCGACCTGATCCTTCCGAGCCACGTGGCGACAACGGGCCCCCCGGCGCGGCAACATGGGGTGATGGACGTACTCGTGATCGCCGGCCGGGCGACCGTGCCCGATTTTCTCATTGCTCGCAACACCCGCGTCGTCGACCTCGCCGACGCCGAGGTGTCGCCGGCCGTCATGGTGGATCTCCGGGCGCGGCTGCCGCGCCGCGTCACGGTCGTCGGCCCTTTTGCCATCGCCGTGGCGGCCCGCCTTCACAGGGCGGGACTGCCTGTGCGCCTTCACACCGACGGGGACGTGTCCGGCATGGCGAGCCTCGCCGGCGTCGAAGTCCTTCCTCTCACCGACCAGGGGGCGCCGATGGACGTCGTCGGGTCGTTGCTCGACCTCGTCGGCAACACCCCGCTCGTCCGCCTCGACCGTATCGGCAGGGATCTGCCGTGCCCGCTCCTCGCAAAGCTCGAGCTCCTCAACCCCGGTGGGAGCGTGAAGGATCGTCCTGCTGTCGCCATGATCGACAAAGCCGAGCGGGACGGCCTGCTGAAGCCCGGAGGCACGATCATCGAGGGCACGTCCGGCAACACCGGCGTCGGCCTTGCCATCGTGGCAGCCCGCCGCCGGTACCACTGCATCTTCGTGATGCCCGACAAGATGGCACCTGAGAAGATCGGGCTGCTCCGCGCCTACGGCGCCCAGGTCGTGGTGTGCCCAACCGCAGTGCCCCCGGATCACCCGGAGTCGTACTACTCGGTCACGGCGCGACTCGCGGAGGAGATTCCCGGTGCCTATCACCCGGACCAGTACCACAACCCCGAGAATCCCGACTCGCACGTGCGCACGACCGGGCCGGAGATCTGGCGCCAGACCGCTGGCCGCGTGACGCACTTCATCGCCGGGATCGGAACCGGCGGCACGATCAGCGGGATCGGGCGCTACCTGAAGTCGCAGAACCCCGACGTGCAGATCGTCGGAGCCGACCCGGAAGGCTCCGTCTACTCGGGCGGGTCCGGGCGGCCGTATCTCGTGGAGGGCATCGGCGAGGACTTCTGGCCGACGACGTACGACCCTGACGTCGTCGATCGGGTCATCATGGTCCGGGACACCGACTCGTTCCTCACGGCCCGGCGGGTCGGCGTCGAGGAGGGGATCCTCGTGGGGGGCTCGACGGGAACCGCCTTGTGGGCGGCGCTGCATCTTGCCCCGGAGCTCCGACCGGACGACGTCGTCGTCACCCTCATCCCGGACTCCGGACGCGGCTACCTGTCGAAGCTCTACAACGACGAGTGGATGGCCGACCACGGTTTCCTGCGCGGGGTCGGCCAGACTGTGGCCGACTTGCTCGAGCGCAAGGGTGCCACACTGCCCGAGCTCATCCACGTGCATCCGGACGACACCGCTCGGGAGGCCATCGGGATCATGCAGGAGTTCGGAGTCTCACAGCTCGCCGTGGTGCAGGCCGAGCCCCCACTCGCCGAAGCCGAGGTGATCGGTGCCGTGCACGAACGCGACCTCATGCAGCGGGCGTTCAAGGACGCCACGCTCCTCGACCGCTCCGTCCGCGAAGTGATGGGCCCGCCGTTGCCGACGGTGGGCAGCGGTGAGAGCGTCGAGTTGGCGGTGCAGCGCCTCGAGGAGGCGCCGGCCGTCCTCGTCATCGATCACGGGCATCCGGTCGGGGTGCTGACGAGGACAGACGCGCTGGGGTTTCTTGCGCAGGCCGGGCGGGCGGGAGACACGGGACGATGAGCGAGCGCTTCGGCTTCGAGACGTTGGCGATCCACGCCGGGCAGCCGCCGGACGCCGTCACCGGCTCGGTCATCCCGGCTGTTCATCTCGCAACGACCTACGTGCAGGAGGCCGTCGGCGAGCACAAGGGTTTCGACTACAGCAGGACCCGGAACCCGACGCGGGCAACGCTGGAGGCGACCCTGGCGGCGCTCGAAGGCGCCACGCACGGATATTGCTTCGCGAGCGGGATGGCGGCGGAAGACGCCCTGCTCCGGCGCCTGCGGCCCGGCGACAACCTCCTCATCCCGAACGACGCCTACGGGGGCACGTGGCGGCTGATCGCCCGCGTCTACGGGGAGTGCGGCGTCACCCATACTCCCGTCGACCTCACCGACCCTGCTGCGGTGGAGGCGGCTTGGCAGCCGTCGACGAAACTCGTGTGGATCGAGTCGCCGAGCAACCCGCTGCTGCGGATCGCCGACATCGAGGCGGTGGCGGCCGTCGCCCACGAGCACGGCGGCATCTGCATCGTCGACAACACGTTTGCGACGCCGTACCTGCAGCAGCCCCTCTCGCTCGGCGCCGATGCCGTGGTGCACTCGGCGACGAAGTACCTGGGCGGACACTCCGACGTCGTCGGGGGAGCCGTGCTGACGAGCGACGACGACCTCGCCCAGCACGTCGGTTTCATCCAGAACTCCGCCGGCGCCGTGCCCGGGCCCCTCGACTGCTACCTCGTGCAACGCGGCCTCAAGACCCTTGCGGTGCGAATGGACCGTCAATGTGCCAACGCCCGCGTCGTGGCGGAGTTCCTCTCGGAGCACCCGAGCGTGGAGCGCGTCTGTTATCCGGGGCTCGTGTCCCATCCGGGCCACGACGTCGCCAAGCGGCAGATGCGCGAGTACGGGGCGATGATCTCGTTCGTCCTCGCCGGCGGCGAAGCAGCCGCTCTGGACGTGGCTGCCCGTACCGAGCTGTTCACCCTCGCCGAGTCTCTCGGAGCCGTGGAGTCGCTCATCGAGCACCCGGCTCGCATGACGCATGCGTCCGTGGCGAGCTCGCCGCTCGCGGTGGATCCTGGTCTCATCCGCCTGTCCGTCGGCCTCGAATCCGTCGGCGACCTCGTAGCCGACCTGGCTCAGGCGCTCGGTTGATCGCCTCGGGGTTGATCGCCTCGGGGTTGATCGCCTCGGGGTTGATCGCCTCGGGGCTGATCGCCGGCGGTCAGCGCCCTCAGAGGTTCTCCGGCGGCTGAGCGGCCGCTTGCGTGGCGAGGAAATCCTCGGTGACGAGCGTGGCGGAGTCCCGGCTGAGCGTCTCGCCGCGGAAGAAGGCAGGGTTGATCGCCTTGTAGACGAACATGAGGACCACGCCGAGGAGGGCCGTGATGACGTCGATGACGAACACGCCGCTCACTTGCTGGTGCGGTGGGAACGGCAGCGTCCACGACGTGTAGCTGCCGCTGCGCGTGGCGCTCCAGTAGTACCAGAAGCTCCAACCGAGGATGAACCACAGCACGATCCCGCCGAAGGCCGGGAAGATGCCTCGCATGAACAGATTGCGAGTGCTCCCTCGTAGCGACGCCCGGTAGTACCAGACGCAGGCGAAGCCCGTGAGCCCGTAGTAGAAGGCGATCCACACGCCCAGAGCCGAGACGGCGTCCCCGATGACCGCTCCCTTGGACAGGAAGTTCATGATCACGTAGAGCACGATCGACACGAGACCCATCGCCACCGTCGAGAACGTCGGAGTGAGGAAGCGCCGGTGGATGTAGCCGAACTTCTTCGGTATGGACTGGTAGACCGCCATCGACAACGTGGTCCGCGCCGTCGGCAGGATCGTGGTCTGGGTGGAGGCGGCGGCCGACGAGAGGATCATGAGGTAGAGCAAGTGGACCGGGACCGTCGCGATCGTGGAATGGCCGAAGATGGCTGGGCCGAGCACCGAGAGGACGTCGCCGACGTTGTTCGGGTTGCCGAGGCCGACCCCGGTCGAGCCGAGACCGGCGAACGACTGCACCGAGAGCACGACGAGGGCATAGATGGCCAGCAGCACGAACGTGGACAGGACAGCGGCTCGGCCGGGCACCGTCTCGGCGTCCGCCGTCTCCTCGTTGCAGGCCACGGCGGTGTCCCAGCCCCAGTAGATGAACAGCATGAGCGAGAAACCCACGATCAAGTTGCTCGCACTGTCCGCGAAGGGGTTGAACCACGCCAGGGTCGGATGGAGGTGGCCAGGGGGAGCATGACCGGTCCCGACCTTCACGAGGGCGAACACGGACAAGAGGGTCAGCATCGTGAGCTCGATGCCGAGGAGCGCCTTCTGGAAGTTCGCCGAGACCTCGATGCCGACGTAACAGATCGCCGTCATGAGGACGATCCAGATGATCCCGACGAGCAGGACCCAGGGACTGGCGGCGTCGTTGCCGATGCTCGTCGTGTTGAATAGGTCGAAGACGTACTGGCCGGCGATCTGGGCAAGGCTCGCCATGACGACGAGGTCGGCAGCGATGATGCCCCAGCCGCCGTACCAACCCGTCTTCGGGCCGAACGCCCTCGTGGCCCACGTGAACGTCGTGCCGCAGTCGGGGTCCGCCCGGTTCATCTCGTTGTAGCCGACCGAGATGCACCACATCGGGATGAAGGCGAGGATCGTGACGATCGGCGCCTGCAGGCCGATCACCGCCACGACGAAGCCCAGCGTGGCGGCGAGGCTGTAGGCCGGCGCGGTCGAGGCGACGCCGATGACGACGCTCGAGATCAGGCCGAGGGCCCCGCGCTTGAGGCCCTTGTCCGGAGCTTGGCCGGCTGGTTCCACCACGATCGATGCCACGTGCCCTCCCGATGCAGATGCCCCGGCCAACCTCGGATTTCGGGACACCATAGCCCGCCGGATCGGAACCGGCACGGCTAAAGCGCACACAAGTGCTTGCTCGGCCTGCGGATTCCATCGCGCGGTGGCCGCGTCACGACTGATTCAGCGCTGCAACCCATCAGGAGCAGAGGAGGGAGCCGCCTGCAGGTCCGGCACGCTCGCCGGCTCCGAGGTCGTATCGTCTCGGTGTGCCAAGGTCCGCGAAGATGATCCGCTTGCTCGGCCGCCGCCTGCACGGCGGGACGATCGAGGTAGACGAGCCCGGCGGGCGGTGGAGCCTGGGAGACGGCGAGCCCGTCGTGCACGTGAGTGTTCACGACGAACAGGCGTTCTCCGGCTTGCTGAAGAGCGGGTCCGTCGGCCTCGGAACGGGCTACGTCGAAGGCTGGTGGGACGCCGACGATCTCACGGAGCTCGTGCGCATCCTGCTCGTGAACACCTCCGGCTTTCGTGCAGCGCTCGACGGGCTCGGCAACGCGGCTGCCCCCGTCGTCGACCAGATCGCCCGCCTGCGGCAGCGAAGCGCCTCGCAGGACCGCCGCAACGTGCAGGCGCACTACGACCTCCCCGGTGAGCTCTTCGAAGTGATGCTCGACGAGACGATGTCGTACTCGTGCGCAATCTTCGAGCGACCTGGCGTCACCCTGGTAGAGGCGCAGCGCGCCAAGATCGACCGGCTCTGCCGAAAGCTGCGGCTCGAGCCGGACGACGACGTCGTCGAGATCGGGACCGGCTGGGGTGGCTTTGCCATTCACGCTGCCGAGCGCTACGGGTGCCGCGTCGTCACCACGACCGTGTCGGACGCCCAACGGGAGGGCGCGTCGAAACGCGTGGCCGAAGCAGGGCTGGCTGACCGCGTGACCGTGCTCGGCCGCGACTACCGGGAGCTCGAGGGGCGCTACGACAAGCTCGTGTCCGTCGAGATGATCGAAGCGGTCGACTGGCGTTCCCACGACTCGTTCTTCAGGACTTGTTCGCGTTTGTTGCGCCCGAACGGACTGATGGCCCTTCAGGCGATCACGATCTCCGACCGCAGCTTCGAGAGGGCCAAGCTGCACGACGACTTCATACGCAAGATGATCTTTCCTGGCGGCTGCATCCCTTCGATCGAGGCGATCACCCGTTCCGCTCCGCCGGTGGGACGTGTCACTGCGGGCCGGCCGTCGGCGCCTCGAGGAGGCCGGTCTCGACCGGCGCTTCCAGCGCCTTTGGGATCTGTACTTGTGCTACTGCGAGGCGGCGTTTCTCGAGCGTCACATCAGCGACGTGCAGATCGTCCTCGCGAAGCCCTCTTGGCGCCCTGAGCCACCCCTCGAGCTGCGTCCGGTGTGACCTGTCGGCCTTTGGGGAGACTCGGGATCAGCGAGGATCCCAGGCGTCGGGCTGGGCCAGCATCGTACGGACGTGCTCGGGGAGCTCGCCACGTACGACTTGCTCCAGGTTGACTTCGTCGAGAACGCTGCGGAGGCACACCCGCACTGCCACCCAGACCGATTGCAGGTGCTCGGCGGCGGCTTCGTAGGTTGCCGCCTCTGGCCGGGAGCCCCGAACCTCCGCGAGCGGCCCTTCGAGCCGGCGGAACACTTCGCCGATCGTGATCTCGGAGGCCGGGCGAGCAAGCTGGTAGCCGCCTTCGTTGCCCCGCTGGCTCGTGACGATGCCGACGCGCCGGAGCTCGTTCAAGATGGCGCGCAGGAATCGCACAGGGAGGCCTTGGGCGTTGGCGAGCTCCTCGGCGGTCAGCGGTTCCCCGTTGCGCTCAGCGAGCGTACAAAGGGCGCGGAGGGCGTACTCGACCCTGGCGGAGATATGCACTCCAGCATTCAACCCGAATTACATGCATTGATGCGAGTTCTACCGGAGAAAACCCCTCAGTCGTCCACCATGAGGTGCGAGTCCACCATCTCGAGGTAGTTGCCCCAAGCCTGACGAACGGCCTCGCGGTGGGCGTCGAGCTCCCCGTCGACGGCCGCGCGGTAGCCGTTGCGGGCGTCGTTGACATTCCGCAGGTAGTCATCGCGTGCGATGGCCATGTTCTCGTTGTACGTCTTGCGAACCTGGGCGGCGGTCTCGTTGTAGGTCGCCCTCGCTTGCGCAACGATGTCGCGTCGCATGGTCGAAGGTGCGTTGGCGACTGCCTGCTTGTAGATCGCCCAGGCCTCGTCGATCTGCTGGCCGTGGGTGCTCTCGGCCGAGGATTGCATCGACTCGTAGGTGACCCGCGCAGGATCGAGGGCGGTCTCGAATGCGTCCCAGGCGCGCTCGACGGCTTCCCGGTAGATCTCCCAGGCGTCGTCGATGATGCCTAGGTACTGGTTGCGCGCCTCAAGGTCCGCTGCTCTCGTGTCAGCACTCGCCATCCAGCATCCTCCTCCCGATCCCCCAAAGCTAGCCTGCCGCCGGGAGGTCGACCATACGACGCCTCGACACGAGCCCGCCGTACTCTGGTCTCCACAGCGGTGTGTAGCCGAGCCGTCACTTCGCGTGACAGCCTACAACCGCCGAGCGGCCATGTGGGAGCCAATACCTGCGAGAACGCTCCGGCGAGTCTGCGGAGCCGGGCCGCAGCAGTCATCGGGTGAGGTACAACCTGGCTGTGGTTACGGGTCGGATCCGACCCGAAACCACAGCCAGGTCACTCCGCCGGACGTCCACTTTCAGGCGCCTTCGAGCACGCGCCTGCTCTCCGCCAGCGCTTGGCGGGCCGCGTCGGGCGATGTCCTCCGCAACCGCTGAAGGTCCCGATGCGCCGCCTCGATGGCACTCAGCCACGGTGACGGCGTTCGCACCATCGGCCGACTGTTGGGAAACGTTCGCTCGGCGGCCCACGAGCAGTGCAACTCCTCCTCGGCGCGCGTGCAGGCAACGTAGAGGAGGCGCCGCTCCTCGGCCAGGGCGTCCTGGTCGCGGGCGTGGGCGATGGGGACGTAGCCGTCCTCGAGGCCCGTGACGAACACCACCGCCCACTCGAGGCCCTTGGCCCGGTGGAACGTGGTGAGCTCGACCGCGTCGCGGCGCACCGGGTCGTGATCGCGGCCGTGAACCGTCTCGAGCCAACTCCGGAAACCCGCCCCGGTTGCCGACGTGTCCTCCGCCAGGTACTCGGTCGCGAGCCGCGCAAGGGCCATCAGGTCAACTCGTGCCTCGTCCGGGACGCCGGCGTGCGCGCCGACATCTTCGTTCTCGTCGCTCGTCTGAGCACTGGCGAGGAGGTCGGCCGCGAACCTCGCCAGCGCTGGCACGTCGGCGGCTCGGGATGCCGCCTGGACGGCTTCGTGAACCCACGGTTTGCCGAGGAGACCGGAGGCGCTCGCCACGTGGGACGGGACGCCGACGGCGGCAAAGGCGGCCTCGATCGGCCCCAGCTGGGCGTTCGTGCGGGCGAGGACGGCGATCTGTGACCACGAGCGACCGGGCCGCTTGGCCCGCCGTGTCGCTTCGGCGACGCCGGCGGCCTCCGCCGCCTCGTCGGCATAGGCGGCGATGGTGGGAATAGGCCCCTCCGGTCTGACTCCTCCGGCCGGCGCCGCCCGCGTCTCTCCGAGCACTGCGCCAGCCACGGTCAAGACCTCGTGCGTGGACCGGTAGTTGACCGAGAGGCGAAGGACGGTGGCCCCCGGGAACTCGTCTGCGAAGTCCGTGATCGCGCCCGGGTTGGAGCCGTTCCAGGCGTAGATGGCCTGATGCGGGTCTCCGACGACGCACAGGTCGTCGTTCGGCCCGAGCCACGCCCGCAGGAGCCGCTGTTGGGATTCGTTGACGTCCTGGTACTCGTCGACGAACAGGTGCCGGTATCGCCAGCGCGCAGACGCTGCGAACTCGTGGTCGCTCAGCAGCAACTCCGTGCAGCGGGCAAGCAGGTCCTCGAAGTCGAGCACGCCCCGCCGTCGTTTGTGGATCTCGTAGCGCTCCCAGACTTCGGCCACCTCGGCCGGGTCCCACACCGCCCTCCGGCCGGCAAACGCCGCAGCCCTCACGAGCTCGTCGGGACGCAGGCAACGTGACTTCGCCCACTCGATCTCGGAGGCGAGATCGGCCACGGACCGCTTTCCGCTGCGGTAACCACCAGACGAGGCTGACCGGCGGCCGCCGCGAGCAGGCTTCGACGGTCCGCCGGCGTCGTCGAGGACGTCCATCAACATGCGCACCTTGGAGCCGAGCACGACCGGGGGCCGGCGGCCCAGCTCAGCTGCCGAGCGCTTCAGCTCGGCCAGCGCCACGGAGTGGAACGTCCCGGCTGTCACAGCCTCCGGGAGCCCGAGGGTCGACAGGCGGGAGCGCAGCTCCGTCGCAGCCTTCCGGGTGAAGGTCAGGGCGAGCACGTGGGAGGCCGTTGCCGAGCCGTTGGTCACTCGCCAGGCGATGCGCCGGGTGAGCACCCGCGTCTTGCCGGAACCAGCTCCAGCCAGCACGCACAGCGGCGTCGCCGGCGTCGTGATCGCTTCCAGCTGCTCGGCATCGCAGCCGGCGAGCAGGTCACGTTCGGAGGGGGTCCAGTCACGCGCGTTGCGGTAGCCGGCCACAGCAGCACCGTAACGCGGGGTTGTGTCACGCCGGCACGAGCAAGGGGTGAGCCAACCGTTCGGTCGGTCTCCGGTATGTTCCTGGCCGTGCTGACTTCTTATGCCGGCGCACAGCTCTTCGGCGAGTCCTACGGCTCAGGCACCCCCGGAGTGCTTGCCCTCCACGGCTGGCGACGGGACCACCAGGACTTCGCCGCCACGCTGACGAGGCCTGACGCCCTCGCCGCCATCGCCATCGACCTCCCGGGCTTCGGCGGCACGCCCCTGCCCGATCAGGCCTGGGGTTCTCCTCGCTATGCCGAGGCGTTGGTCCCGCTCCTCGAGGAGATGCAGAGTCGTGTCGTCGTCGTCGGCCATTCCTTCGGAGGGCGCGTGGGGGTACACCTGGCCGCAATCGCTCCGGAACGGGTCGCCGGCCTCGTGCTCACCGGCGCGCCGCTCTATCGTGCCTCGGAGACGAAGAGCCGGTCGCCGCTGCGTTTTCGCGTGGTGAAGAAGCTGGCGAAGGCGGGGATGGTCTCCGACGAGCGGCTGGAGCAGAACCGCCAGCGATACGGGTCAGCCGACTACCGGGCGGCGAGCGGCATTCTCCGGGACATCTTCGTCACGCTCGCCAACGAGGATTACAGCGCTGCCGTGGCACAGGTGCGCTGTCCCGTGGAGCTCGTCTGGGGAGGCGACGACAGCGAAGTGCCCCTCGTCGTCGCGTCGAAGATCCAAGCAGGCCTTCCCGGGGGCGCCCATCTCGTGGTCTGCGAAGGTGCCGGTCACATGACGCCGCTCACGGTGCCTGGCGAGCTGCGAGCCGCCGTCGAACGCCTGCTCGCGTGACCGCGAGCGCGGTCGCCGGTCTCGTTGTCGCCGTCGCCGGGATCGCCGCCTCGTCCCTCAGGTGGCTGAGGGTCGCCCAGCGTGAGCACTATCTGGCGGGGTCGGCCACGCGTTTTGCCGCGCGCTGGTGGCGAAGCACGCCATTCGATGTCGCCGCTCTTGCCGTCGGTCTGGCCGGTCTCGCCGTGTCGGCGTTCGTGGCGGCGCTGGCCGTGGTGCCCGCCGCTGTCGGAGCACTGGCGCCGCGGCGCCTCGGCCTCCGGGGCCGGACGTCTCGTCTCGTCTGGACGCGGCGGCTCCTCGCATTGGCGGTGGTCCTCGGTGTCGTCGAGGCGATCGGCGTGAGCCTCGGTGCCGTCGTCTCGGGCGTGCACGGAGCGTGTTTCGCTGCGGCCTGCCTCTGCTTGCTGAGCCCGCTGGCGCTCGATCTCGCGCTCGCGCTCACGGCGCCGGTCGAGGACCGAGCCGCCCGGACATTCGTGCGGCAGGCGCGCGCTCGACTGGAGCGGGTCCATCCGGTCGTGGTCGCCGTCACAGGCTCGTACGGCAAGACGACGACGAAGGGCTACATCGCCCATCTCGTGGGCGCAGAGAAGGACACGGTGGCGAGCCCGCAGAGCTACAACAACCGCGCCGGACTGTCTCGTACCGTCAACGAGCATCTCGGTCCGGCGACGGAGGTGCTCGTCGCGGAGATGGGCAGCTACGGGCCGGGCGAGATCGCCGCCTTGTGCGAGTGGATGACGCCCGACATCGCCGTGATCACGGCGATCGGCCCGGCGCATCTCGAGCGGTTCAAGAGCCTCGATCGCACCTTGAAAGCGAAGGCCGAGATCACTGAGCGGGCGCAAGTGACCGTGCTGAACATCGACGACGAGCGCCTTGCCGGTCTGGCAAAGCAGCTCGCCAGCGCCGGCAAGCGGGTCGTGAGAGCCTCCGGTTCCGATGCCGAGGCGGACGTCGCCGTGCTCCCGGCGCCCGACGGCATCGAGATCCGCATCGCCGGGCGCCGCCTCGGCATGGCCATGACGGGCGTTGCCGATCGGCCGACGGCGTTGTCCAATGCCGCCTGTGCCGTCGGCGTGGCCCTCGAGCTCGGCGTCGAGCCGGCCACGTTGCTGCCTCGCCTGGCAACGCTGCCGGTTCCCGCCAACCGGTTGCAGCGATACCTCGCGGAAGGGGGTTATGTCGTGCTCGACGACACGTTCAACTCGAACCCGACCGGCGCACGCTTCGCGCTGAATCGGCTGCAGGCCGAGGCTGCAGGCGGCCGTCGTGTTCTCGTGACCCCCGGCATGGTGGAGCTCGGCAGGATGCAGCCGGCCGAGAACGCAGCTCTTGCGGAAGCCGCCGCCTCGGTCGTGTCCGACATCGTCATCGTGGCGCGCACCAATCGCCGGGCACTGGCCGCGGGCGCCCAACGCCATGAGGGGGGAGCGACCGTGGTGGTGGTCGATCGTCTCGACGAGGCCGTTGCCTGGGTGCGCGGCCATCTCGGCCACGGAGACGCCGTGCTGTACGAGAACGATCTCCCCGACCACTTCCCTTGATCGCGCCGACACCAGCGGTCGACGGCCCTCCGACACCCAGGCCAGTGCCGATTCGGTCCCCGATCCACCCCCCTGCCTCCAGCTAGAGTGAGCGCCGCAATGGGTGCGATCAAGGGCCGCGGGCTCAGCTTCGACGAGCGCGGCGCGCTCGGGATCACGGGAGCCGTGGGACTTCGCTCAGGCGGGGCTCTTGCCCGCATCGCCGTCGTGTTCGGCGGGCCGTCCCCGGAGCACGACGTCTCGATCCTGACGGGTCTCCAGGTCCTCCGGGGCTTCAACAAGGTTCCGAACATCGGCGAGCTGCACTGCTTCTACTGGTCGAAGAGCGGTGAGTGGTTCCAGATCCCGACGAACCTCGAAGCTGCCGCTTTCTTACAAGGCGTGCCGGCGGGCGCCACGCCGCTGCGGCTGGTGGTGGGAGCCGGAGGGGGTTTCTTCGCTCAGCGCGGCGGGCGTTTCGGGGCAAAAGAGCAGCTCATCGAAGTCGATGCGGTACTCGTGTGCTGTCATGGCGGCCCCGGTGAGGACGGTTCTTTGCAGGGCGCCCTCGACCTCATAGGGCTGCCGTACACCGGTCCGAACATGGCCGGGGCGCTCATCGGGATGGACAAGCTCGTCTTCGGTGCCCTCGTGGGATCGGCGTGGATGCAGATGTTGCCGCGGGTGCCGCTCGCCGAAGGCGTGCCGGCGCCGAGTTTCCCCGGGCCGTACATCGTGAAGCCGCGTTTCGGCGGCTCGTCGATCGGTGTCGAGGTGGTGGCCGACTACGAGACGGCGCATGCCCGCCTGCGGGCGAACCCCCACCTGAAGCGCGGCGCCGTGCTCGAGCCCTACCAGCCCGAATTGTTCGACCTGCAGGTGGCCGTCCGCCTGTGGCCCGATGTGCAGCTCTCGGCAATCGAGCGACCCTTGCGCAGCCGGGCCGGTGAGATCCTCGGATACTCGGACAAGTACGTGGGTCCCGAAGGCATGGCGACAGCCCCGAGGGAGCTCCCGGCGCGCATCGACTCCGATCTCGAGCGCCAGATCCGGACGGTGGCGCCTGAGCTGGCCCAACTCGTCGGCGTCCGCGGGGTCGCCCGGATCGACTTCCTGTCCGACGGGGAGGCGCTCTACGTGAACGAGATCAACACCATCCCGGGTTCTCTCGCCCGCTACCTCTGGATCGACCCGTTCGTGCCGTTCGAGAAGCTCCTCCTCGACCTGCTCGGCGAAGCGATCGCCAAGCCGACGGTGTACTTCTCGGTGGCAGGATCCGACGGGACGGTGCTGCGAGGCGCCGGCTCCATCGGTGGCAAGCTCGGCTAGGGCGGCGGCCGGCCTCATGGCCTATCCTCACAAGCTGCTCGCACCGGGGGAGGAGATCGTCCTCGAGACGCACCCGAACTGGTCGATCCTCGTCCCTCGCGTCTCGCTGTTCCTTCTCGTCGTCGCCGCCTGCGTCGCCGTCGTGGTGGCCTGGACGAGTGCGCCGCTGTGGGTCGGCTATGCCTTGTTGGCGCTCTCCGGATTGTTTCTTCTGTACGTGCTCGCCAAGGTCGTGATGTGGCGATCGACGTCGCTCGTGCTGACGAACCTGCGAGTCGTCTACCGCACCGGCGTCATCCGGAGGCTCGGCCGTGAGATCCCACTCGACCGTGTGCAGGATGTCACGTATGTCCAGAGCATCGTGGAGCGGCTCGTCGGTGCCGGCAGCCTGACGATCCAGTCGGCCGGAGCCGGCGGGGACGAGCCATTCCCCGATATCCGGCACCCCGCGCTCGTGCAGTCGCTCATCAACCGGCTGATCTCACAGCCGCCTCCGGGCGGCTACACGAGAGGATCCGGCGGCGTGGCCGGCCGGCCGGGCTACGCGGCCACAGGCGACTACGAGCAGACGCCGCAGTATCCGCAGGCGTCCGGGTTGCCGTCGCGATCCGCGGATCAGCCGCACTACCCGCAACCCGCCCCGCAGCCCTACCCGGGCCCGCAGGGTTACCCGCAGCAGCCGTACCCCCAGCAGCCGCAGCAGCCCTACCCCGAAGGGCCGTACCCGCAGGCGGGCTATCCCCAGCAGCCGCAGCAGCCCCAGCAGCAGTACCCCCAACAGCCGTACCCGCCGGCGGGCCAGCCGCAGCAGCCGTACTCCGGGCAGCAGCCTGCGTACCCGCCGGCTCCACCTCAGTACCCGCAGGCTCGGCCGGATCGTCCCTATTCACCGCCGCAACCGGCGTACCCGCCACAGCTGCAGCCCTCTGGGGCGGGGGAGCCCCCGGTACAACAGCCGCAGAGGGACTCCCTCCGGTTCTCGTCGTCATCGCCCTCCCAACCGCCTGCTGAGGCCGATCCCACCCGGAGTCAGCCCCCCGATGCCGGCCAAGCGGGGCCGGTCGACACGTCCTCCAGTGAGCAACTCGCGCATCTCGGGGATCTACTCCGCCTCGGGGTCATCACGCAGCTGGAGTACGACCTGAAGCGCCGGGAGCTGTTCGGGGGTCGCTGACCCGTTGCCGCCCTTACGAACAGCGCCGGTGGGCAGCTCCCACAGGGGTGACGCGCCAGGCCTGCAGCCCGCGCAGGGGCAGCCGGACGGCACCACGCTCCGCCAGTGCGACGACGCAACCCCCGAAGCCGGCTCCGGTGAGTCGTGCGCCGAAGACGCCGGGGATGGCCCGCATCCGCAGCACGAGGGCATCGAGCTCCGGGATCGAGACGTCGTAATCCGCCGCCAGGCTGTCGTGACTGGCGTTCATGAGCTCGCCGGCGGCACGGCCGTCGTTCATCGACAGCGCCGCCACGAAGCGCTGCACGCGGGTGTTCTCGCTCACGACGTGGCGGGCGCGGCGGCGCAGGATCGGATCCGCAAGCCTGTCGACCTCCCAGGGCCGCGCCGAGCGCAACGGCCCGATCAGCCGTTCGGCCGCCTCACACTCGGCCCGCCGCTGGGCATAGGCCGAGCCCACGATGGATCGCTGCACGCCGCAGTGGGCGATCACGATCTCGATTCCGTCCGGAATCGCGACTGGCGTCGCCGTCAACGTGGAGCAGTCGAGGAAGAGCGCGTGCCCTGCTTGAGCCAGCGTGATCGCCAGCTGGTCGAGGATTCCCGTTCGGACGCCCGAGGCCGCTTGCTCGGCGAGCTGGCAGGCACGTGCCAACGAGAGGGCGTCGCCGGCATAGCCGAAAGCGAGGGCGAGGGCGATCTCGAGCGAGGCGCTCGAGGACAATCCCGCGCCGACCGGGAGCGTCGTCGTGATGGTGCCCTTGCCGCCGAAGGCCGGTCGCACGACGGACGCCACTGCTCCCACGTGGCGTCCCCACTCGGGCAGGATCATGCCGAGATCCCAGGGGTTCGCCGGGATCGCGAGCGGGACTCGGGCGCTCTCGGGCTCGACCGAGGAGGACAGCTCGATGGTGTCGGCGGCGGCGTCAGGGTGGAAGACCACTTCTGTCCCGAGGTCGATGGCCATCGGGAGGGCCAAGCCGCCGGTGTAGTCCGTATGGTCACCGATCAGGTTGACGCGCCCCGGGGCGAAGGCCGTGACGGTGTCGAGGGGCGCGCTCCCCACGGCCCTAGGCATCGAGCAGCGCCGAATCCGCGAGCACGGCAGCGTCCCCGGCCCGCAGCCCCTCGATGAGCCGTCGATAGGCGGCGGCGGAGTCGTGGCCCATCGAGTCGCGCTCGTGCCAGCGGCAGGACCGTTCCCGGTCGATCCCGTACAGCCCGAAACGGGGCTCGTAGCTTCCCCACTCGTAGTTGTCGGCGAGGCACCAGTGCCAGTAGCCGGCGATCGGGACGCCGGCGGATATCGACTGCACGACCGCAGCCAGGTTCTCGCGGAGGTAACGGGGTCGGTCCCAGCCGTCCCGGCGGGGGAAGGAGCGACCGCGGCGGACGCGGTTGCAGAGCCCGTTCTCCACGATCCACAGATCGAGGCCGGGCTCGGCGTTGGCGGCGCAATACGCCGAAAGACCGGCCGGATTGGGACGGTCGTCCCACAGGGGTCGTTGGGGAAACGGCCACCGACCGCCCGACGTCGGGGCGAAGGGCGCCTGGAGGTGGCTCGCTGTCTCTGGGTCGTAGTAGTCGAGCTGCACGACATCGAGGGTCCGCTCATGTCTGCTGGCATAGACCGCATCGATGGTCCGGCGGAATGTCCGGATCGGGTCCACGACGTAACCGGCGAGGCGGCGGAGGGCTGCCTCGCCGTTCGGCCAGCGGCGCGCCGCCCCCATCGGACCGCCCGACGCGAAAGACGCCGCGTCGCTCGAGTACCAGGCCTCTCGTCGCTCGGTGAGATGACGCCCGAGACCCGCCCGCTCGACACCGCGCGAGCGGGCAAGGAGGAGGTCGCACAGGAGCCGGTCGAGCTCGTACACGGAGAAACCGCAGTTGTTCGTGCTCACGACACCGTCGGGCTGAGCCTCCTTGATGCGGTCGTACGCCAGCACGTGTGCCGCCAGGAGCAGATCCGCCGCCTTCAGCGTCGTCGGGCCATCGAAGCGGCGCCCAGGCGGGAAGGCGCCGAGAAAGAAGCTCATCAGCGCCACGATGTTGATCTCGTTCAACGTCACCCAGGTGTTGCACGCGTCCGACAGGCGGTGCACGGCTTCGGCTGCCCAAGAGGCGAACCGCTCCGGCGAGTCGGCCCGCGCCCAGAAGTCGAGACCGAGCCATGCCGGATGCGTGAAGTGCAGCAGTGTCACGAGCGGTTCCATGCCCCGCTGGCGGCAACCCGAGGCAATCGCGGCATACCGCTCGAAGGCCTCGTCGTCGTAGTGGTCCTCACTCGGCTCGCATCGCGCCCACTCGAGCGAGAACCGGAATGAATCGACGCCGAGGGCCGCAGCCTTGTCGAGGTGGTGCTCGTACTGGTTCCAGAAGTCGAGGGCCGCTCCCGACGGCTCGACACGACCTTCGGCTTCCCATTCGTACCAGTTGTTCCGCGGCTCGCCCGGGCCGTTGAACCCACCCTCCACCTGAAAGCCGGCCGTGGCGACGCCAAAACGGAACGAGTCGGCGAGCAACACGGGCACCGACACATCGTGCCACGGCAGGCCGCGGGCGGTCAGGGTGATTCGCCGGTTGCCGGTCCAGTTTGACCGCGCGGGCGGCGCGGGGGAGCATTCCCGCATGCCGCGTACCGAAGTCAACGGGATCGAGTTGTACTACGAGACCACCGGAGACGAGTCCGATCCGCCGTTGCTGCTCATCTGTGGCCTCGGCATGCAGATGGTGAGCTGGAGCGACGAGTTCGTCGCGGCGGCTGCCTCCAAGGGTTACTTCGTCATCACGTTCGACAACCGTGACGCCGGCTTGTCGAGCCATCTCGTCGAGCTCGGGGTACCAGACCTCGCCGCCCTGTTCGGCGGCGACGACGGGAACATCAGGTACCACTTGGAGGACATGGCCACGGACATCGCCGGTCTGCTCGACACGCTCGATCTCGACTCGGTGCATGTCATGGGCATCTCGATGGGCGGAATGATCGCCCAGCAGCTCGCCGTCGACTACCCGGCAAGGGTGTTGAGTCTCACCTCGATCATGTCGACGACCGGCAACCCGCACGTCGGTCAACCGTCGCAAGCCGCCGCCGAGGCGCTCCTCCAGTTGAACGCCACGACCCGCGAGGATGCTGTCGCAATGGCCACGAAGGTGTTCGGGATCATCGGCTCGCCGGGCTTCCCACCCGACGAAGACCGCCTCCGGCGCCTCGCCGGCGAGGCCTTCGACCGCTGCCACGAGCCGACGGGCATGGCTCGCCAGCTCGGCGCAATCCTCGGGTCACCAGACCGCACGGCACGGCTCGCCGAGCTGCGGGTGCCGGCCGTCGTCATCCACGGCTCGGCAGATCCCCTTGTCAACCCGTCCGGCGGCGAGGCCACGGCAGCGGCCATAGCCGGTGCGAAGCTCGTGATCATCGACGGCATGGGTCACGATCTCCCCGAACAGGTGTGGGACGAGATCCTCGGCGAAGTCGACGCCATCGCTCGCACGGCGGAGGCTCGAGGGGCTACAGCTGCGTCGCCTTCGTCATGAGCGGCCCGCTGACCGGGCTGCGCGTCATCGAGCTCGCCGGCATCGGGCCCTGCCCGTTCGGCGCCATGGTGCTCGCCGACCTCGGCGCCGACGTGCTCAGGGTGGAACGTTCGACGGTCGTCCCGGCGGCGCGGCCCGAGGGGGTGTCCTGGGACATCCTGCAACGGGGCAAGCGGTCGATCGGGGTGGACCTGAAGGATCCGGAGGGCGTGGCGCTCGTGATGAGCCTGGTCGAGCAGGCCGACGCGCTCGTAGAGGGCTTCCGCCCGGGGGTGACCGAGCGGCTCGGGCTCGGGCCCGAGGCGTGTATGACTCGCAACCGTCGGCTGGTGTACGGGCGAATGACCGGTTGGGGTCAGGAGGGGCCGCTTGCCGAGCGCGCCGGCCACGACATCGACTACATCTCCATCGCTGCGGCGCTCGACCCGATCGGGCGGGCGGGCGAACGGCCCGTCCCTCCGCTCAACCTGGTCGGCGACTTCGGCGGCGGTGGCATGTTGCTCGCCCTCGGTGTGATGTCCGGGATCTGGTCGGCGCAGCGAAGCGGCGAGGGCGATGTCATCGATGTCGCCATGGTCGACGGCGCCGCGCTGCTCATGGCGATGACGTGGTCGTTCCGGGCCGCCGGTGTCTGGAACGAGGCACGCGGGACGAACCTGCTCGACACAGGCGCACCCTTTTACGACACCTACGAGTGCGCGGACGGGAAGACGATCGCCGTCGGGGCGCTCGAACCGCAGTTCTACGCGGAGCTCCTGACCGTCATGGGTCTCCCGCCGGAATCCGAGCCGCCACAGATGGACCGCTCGCAATGGCCGGCGACCAAGCTGCGCTATGCGGAGATCTTCCGTACGAAGACGCGCGACGAGTGGGCCCGCTTGGCTGAGGGCACGGACGCCTGCATGGCACCGGTTCTCAGCATGAGCGAGGCCGCCGGTTACGGCCACAATGCCGAGCGGAGCACGTTCGTCGAAGTCGCCGGAGTCGTGCAGCCGGCACCTGCGCCGCGTTTCCAGCGTCAGCCGGCAGGTTTGCCGTCGGTGCCGGCCTGGCCGGGCGCCGGTGGGCTGAGCGCTGCAACGGAGTGGGGCGTGGCCGCCGACCGGTTGGAGGCACTGCGCCTCAAGGGAGTCGTGGCGACGCTCTGACAGCGCCGCCGATGGTGGGCCGCCGATGGTTGGGCCGGCGATGGTGGGCCGGTCTGACGGTGGGCCGGCGGACCGGGCACTTTTGGGGCCTGCGGCAGCGGGGTGGGCCGTCTGGGAAGGTAGCCTCAGGAGGTGGCCCAACGTTTCTTCATCGCGACCTTGGGCTGCCCGAAGAACGACGTCGACTCGGACAAGCTCGTCGGGCTCCTTCGATCCTCCGGTTACCTCGAGACGAACGAGCCGGCCGATGCCGATCTCGTCGTCGTCAATACCTGCGCCTTCATCGAGCCCGCGAGGGAGGAGTCGATCAACACCATCCTCGAGCTGAGCGAGCTCCGCCGCCCCGGCGCCAAGTTGGCGGTCACCGGGTGCTTGGCCGAGCGCAGCGGAGAGGAGTTGGCCGCCGCCTTGCCAGAAGTCGACGTCGTCGCCGGCTTCGGGATGGACTTCATCGGCCAGTTGTCGCGCCTGTCGCCGGAACCTGGCGCGGCACACGCGCCTGGGCAGCCGGTGCGCCTGTTGCGACGCAACGAGGTCCCCTCGTTCGATCTGCTCGAGCTGCCGCGTCCGCCGGCGAGCGCCCCCTGGGCCTACGTGAAGGTTGCGGAGGGATGCGACCGCAAGTGCGGGTTCTGCGCCATCCCTTCGTTCCGCGGGAAGCAGCGCTCCCGCACCATGGAGTCGATCCTGGCCGAGGTCGAGTCGCTGCAGGTTCGTGAGATCGTCCTCGTCGCCCAGGATCTCGCGTCGTTCGGCCGCGACCAGTCCAGCGCCACGGGACGTCGCTCGGGGGACGCGGACATCGTTCGGCTCGTAGGCGCCGTCGCCGCCGAGGTCGATCGAGTTCGCCTGCTGTACCTCTACCCGTCTTCGCTGAGCGACACGCTCATCGAGACGATCGTCGCCACCGGGGTGCCGTATTTCGACCTGTCGCTCCAGCATGTCTCCGTCCCGCTGTTGCGCGGGATGCGCCGTTGGGGCAACGGGCAGCGCTTCCTCGATCGGATCGACCGCATCCGATCCCTGGCACCCGAGGCGGCCCTGCGGTCCTCCTTCATCCTCGGGTACCCGGGAGAGACCGAGGAGGACCACGACGAGCTGCTCGCCTTTGTGGAGGCGGCGCGGTTGGACTGGGCGGGTTTCTTCACGTTCTCGAGCGAGGCGGGCACCTACGCCGCCGACCTCGACGCCCAGGTCCCCGCGGAGCTGGCCATGGAGCGCCTGCGTGAATGCTCCGAGCTGCAAGACGGCGTCACGGCCGACAAGCGGCGCGGGCTCGTGGGCTCTACGGTCTCCGTGCTCGTCGACAGCCCAGGTGTCGGGCGCAGCTTCCGGGAGGCGCCGGAGATCGACGGGATCGTGCGGCTGAGCGAAGATCTGCCAGCCGGCGTGATCGCCGAGGTGATCGTGACCGGCGCAGCCGGACCCGACGTCGTCGCCGAGCCCGTAAGGGTCGGCGCGGGGGCACGCTCTCCTGTCACGATGGTGGCGTCGTGAGCACCGCCGAGAAACCCACATCGACCTTCGGCCCATCCGCCCTCGCCACGCCCGCGAACGTGCTGACGCTCGCCCGCCTGCTGGCGACGCCGGTGCTCGTCGCCATGGTCGTGCTGACCGGTCCTGCGACATGGACGCTGTTCGGCGTCTGGTTCGTGTGCGCCGGCTCCGACGGCCTCGACGGTTTCGTGGCGCGACGCCAAGGGACGACCCGGTCGGGCGCCTTCCTCGACCCGCTGGCGGACAAGTTCCTCGTCCTCGGCGTGCTGGCCTCCCTCGCCTCGATCCACGAAGTCTCCTGGCTCCCCGTCGTGCTGATCGGCATCCGCGAGGTGGCCATGAGCTTGTTCCGCGCTTACGCGGCACGGCGAGGGGTGTCGATCCCGGCTCGCCAGACGGCGAAGCTGAAGACGCTCCTTCAGGACGTCGTGGTCGGTCTGGCGCTCATGCCGGCGGTCGGGTTGCACCACGCCGGCGTCGTGAGATGGCTGTTGTGGCTGGCCGTGGCGATCACGCTGTACACAGGTCTCGAGTACCTGCACGACGGGCGGCGACTGCTCGACGGCGCCACCGGCACCGTCGACGCCGCCTGATCCACGACTCCGGCCGACCCGTGCGCACCGAGATCATCGCCGTCGGTACCGAGCTCCTTCTCGGCCAGATCATCGACACGAACTCGGGTTACATCGGCGAGCAGCTCGCCGCCTCCGGGTTGGACTGCCACTTCCAGACGTCGGTGGGCGACAACCTCGGGCGCATCGTGCTGGCGATGCGAACGGCGCTCGCCCGCAGCGACGCCGTGATCGTCTGTGGCGGCCTCGGCCCTACACAGGACGACATCACCCGTGAGGCGATCGCCGTGGTGATGAACGTGCCCTTGCGGCGCCATCCGGACATCCTCGAGCGGATCAGCGCCATGTTCGCCTCCCGGAACCGGGAGATGCCGGCGAACAACGGGCGCCAGGCGGATGTGCCGGAAGGTGCCGGCGTCATCCCGCAGACGATGGGCACGGCGCCCGGGCTCATCTGTCCGGTCGGCTCGAAGGTCCTCTACGCCATGCCAGGCGTGCCCTACGAGATGCACGAGATGCTGGAGCGCGCCGTGCTGCCGGATCTGCGCAGCCGGGCGGGCGAGGTCGCCGTCATCGCCAGCCGCACGCTGCGCACGTGGGGGCTCTCGGAGTCCGGGCTGGCGGAGATGTTGGCTCCTCGCATCGACGTGCTCGGCGAGGGCGCCACCGGGGTGCCCACGATCGCCTTTCTCGCCAGTGGCATCGAGGGGATCAAAGTGCGCCTGACCGTGAAGGCGCCTGATGTCGTGCGCGCCACCGCGGCTCTCGATGCCGAGGCGGCCGAGATCCGTACGTTGCTCGGCCAGACGGTCTTCGGCGTCGACGACGACACGATGGAGTCCGTCGTAGGGGGGTTGCTCTCCGGGCGCGGCTGGACGATCGGCCTCGCCGAGTCGCTCACGGGCGGTCTGGTGGCTTCACGGATCGTTTCGGTGGCGGGTGCGTCAGGGTGGTTCCGGGGGTCGGTGGTGTCGTATGCCACCGAGGTGAAGCGGTCGTTGCTCGGCGTGGGGGAGGGTCCCGTGGTGTCGGAGCGTGCCGCTTGCGAGATGGCCACTGCTGCCGCTCGGGTCCTCGGCGCCGACGTCGGGCTCGCCGTCACCGGCGTCGCCGGCCCGACCACCCAGGACGACCTGCCGCCGGGCACTGTCTATGCCGGCGTGGCGTTGCCAGGTCGGGAGCCGGAGGCGGTGCTGCTGCGGGTGCCGGGCGACCGGGACCGGATCCGGCAGATGGCAACGATCTCGGCACTGGACGTCGTGCGCCGGCGGCTGCTCGCGCGGTAGGGCCGGCGGTCGGCGGGCGGCGGGGGCCACACCGGCGGCGCCGGCAAGTTCTGGAGTGAGAAAGCCACCGCTACGGTAGGTTTCTCACTCCAGAAGTCCCGATCTCAGCGCTCGGGCGGGTCGCCTTCGTCGTCGGCCTGGGCCGACTCGCCGCCCTCGCCGCCCTCGCCGGCCTCGAGTGGGGCCACCAACGGCGCCGGCGGCATGTCATGGTGGCGGTGGAAGCGAGGGAAGACGAGACGCGAGAACGCAGGGGTCTGGCGCATGGGCCACGGCCCGAGGTTGTCGGGCGGCTGCGGAGCAAGATCGGACCCGAGGACCGGCTC